>NZ_CALIBH010000118.1 GCF_938045775.1 uncultured Campylobacter sp. | reverse complement strand
ATCGCTTAAATTCTGTTTTGTCCATTTTAGGGAATCGTTTAAATAAAGCATCTCGAAGTAGCCGCTTACGACAGAATTTATAAGAGTCAGGCGGGTATTTTCGAGATCAAACTCGCTAGCTTTGGCGTTCCAGCCCTCGGCATTTACCGCCGAGCGGATCTTGCCGAAAAGATCAAGCTCATAGCTTACGTTAAAGCCCGAACTATAGGTTTTGTTCCAGTTCGAGCCGGTGCTTATGTCGCGATTAGCGCCCGCACTCCACGAGCTACTTAGCGTAGGAAAAAGATCAGCCCTACTTAGCCCTAAATTTGCATAAGCACTCTCAACGTTTAAAGCCGCCGTTTTTAGATCGTAGTTATTCGCAAGGGCTTGATCTACAAGCTTATTTAGGTATGATTCGCCATATTTTTTATACCACAGCGTATCGATTTCATAGCTTGCATTTTCGTCCTTGAAATGCTCTACAGGTTTAAATTCGACCTCACTTTGATTTGAGGCACAACCGCCGATAAAAACAGCTAAAACGCCGCTTAAAATTACTTTGGAATTTATCATTTTCTCTCCTTGGTTATTCTTGTGCTAAAGCATCTATCGGATTTAATCTGCTGGCGTTTCTTGCCGGCAAATAGCCGAAAACTATGCCGATCGCGGACGACGCCGCAAAGGCGATCACGAAAGGCGCGGTAGTAAATTTCATCGCAAAATCGGGGCTTATGGTATTAAACGCAAACCCAAGCGCCAAAGCGATTAAAATTCCCAAAGCTCCGCCGAGCGAGCAAAGCAAGATCGCCTCTATCAAAAACTGCTGCAAGATATTGGATTGCTTCGCGCCGATCGCCATCCTGATGCCGATCTCGCGCGTGCGCTCGGTGACGCTTACGAGCATGATATTCATCACGCCGATGCCTCCCACGACGAGCGAGATAACCGCAATCGATGAGATCAAAATCGTCATTGTGCCGGTAGTGCTTTGTATTGTTTGTTTGATAGTATCTGCGTTCATCGTATGAAAATCCCGCGAGCCGTGTCTTTGGATAAGTAGCTGAGTTAGGCTCTCTTCGGCCACTTGAGTATTGACATCGTCTTTTATTTTGATGGTAATAGAGCTGATTTTTCGATTGCCCGTGATTTTATTCATCACGGTCGAATACGGAGCGTAAATTCTTAAATTTTCGTTGCTTCCGAAGGCGTTCTTATCCTTGCCCGAAACCCCTATGATCTTAAGCGGCTTACCAGAAAATAAAATCGTCTTGCCGATAGGATCGGAATTTTTAAAAAATGTTTTTTTAGTGTTTGGATCGATAATCGCAACAGAGGCAGAATTTTTAATATCGTCGTCGCTAAAATTTCTACCATCTTCTATATCTATGCCATTAACCGCCAAAGAATTCACGCCGCCGCCGCGCAGCTGAGCCTTGGAGCTTAAATTCGCATAGGTTGCCGTACCGCTTGCAGAAGCATTTGGTGTGGCATAATCGACGTAGGGCTGGCGCGCCAAAACTTTAGAATCGCTTATCGTAAGGGTGCTCACGAAGCCCGCCCGCACGTCGCCGAAATTTTTACCGGGATAGATATCGATCGTATTGGTGCCAATTTTACGGATCTCGGATAAAATTTTCTCCTCCGAACCCTTACCGAGAGCTACTACGCAGATAACAGACGCGATGCCAATGATGATGCCTAGCATCGTCAAAATCGATCTTAGTTTATGCGAAAATATCGCGCTAATAGACATTTTAAAGCTTTCGATGAGCTGATCTTTGCAAAATATAAAGGAATTTTTAGTTTTAATCTGCTCTTTTTTGCGCTCAAAAACCCGCTCAGCTTTTCTTTTATCGCTTAAAATTCTGCCGTCTTTGATCTCGATGATACGATCCGCAAATTCCGCAATATGCGCGTCATGCGTAACTATGATGATGGTGTGGCCCTCTTTATGCAGCGCCGTTAAAATTTGCATCACCGTCTCGCCGCTTTTGCTATCAAGCGCGCCGGTAGGTTCGTCTGCCAAAATCACTTCGCCGCCGTTTATCAGAGCGCGGGCGATGCTTACGCGCTGCTGCTGTCCGCCGCTAAGTTTGCTCGGTAAATTTTTGGTGCGATCGCCAAGCTCCAGCTTATTTAAAAGCTCCACAGCTCTTTTCGTCCGTTCGCTCGCTCCTACGCCCGCATACACCGCAGGTAGCGAGACATTTGCGGTCGCGTCCATCGTAGCGATAAGATTGTATTTTTGAAAGACAAAGCCGAATTTTTTACTTCTAAGCGCCGCAAGCTCGTCGCCGCTTAAATTCGCGGTTTCGCGACCCTCGATCTTGTAGCTTCCGCTGCTTGGCGTATCGATGCAGCCGATTATATTCATCAGAGTCGATTTTCCGCTTCCCGATTGCCCGATTATCGATATAAACTCGCCCGCTTCGATATTTAAGCTTACGTCTTTTAGGACGTGGATTTCGTTATCGCCGAGAATGAATTTTTTGTTTATATCTTTAAGCTCTAGCATCTTTACACCATAAAATTTTAACTAAAACACCATCGGAGGCCCGTCCATATTTAACGGCGCGGCTTTTCCGTCGGCGATAAGCACCTCATCTTTTTCATCCAAACCGCTTAAAATTTCGGTATTCAGATCGTCGCTGATGCCGGTTTTTACGTATCGCTGCTCGGGCTCTTTGCCGTTAAGCACAGTGACGTAATCGCCTCCCCCGTCGCGCTTGATAACCGAGGTAGGCAGGTAGCTCGTATTGTTCGCTTCGCTTACGATTATGTTGTTTTCGGTCGTCATACCGATCTTTAAAAAATCGTTTTCGTTATCCACGAGCATCTTTGCGTAAAAATAGATCGCGCTGTCGCTGCTGCTCGAAGAATAGGACGAACCGCTAGAGGTTTTATCGTACGTCCCGTCGCTAAGCGTGGTAAGACCCGGATCGATCTTGTAAATTTTAGCCTTTTTGATATTATCCAGATCCGATAGTATGGAGTATTCTACGTCCATTCCGACCTTTACTTTGGATATATCGCCCTCTGCGATCTGCATCTTGATCTCCATCTTGCTCAGATCGGCGATCTTTACGATAGTAGGCGTAGTTTGGTTGGAATTTACCGTTTTGCCCTCCTCTACCGGCATCGAAACGATCGTGCCGCTTATCGGAGCCGTGATCTTGGTGTAGCCGAAATTCGTCTCCGCCGTGCTTAGCTGAAGTTTGGTCTGCTCGATCTGCGCCTCGATCTGCTTCTGCTCGGCTTCCTTTAAAGCGGCGCTATTTTTAGCGTTTTCCACCGCCTCTTTGGAAGCGGCGTTTCTTTTATACAGCTCAAGCTCGCGGTTATACTGCGTTTTAGCGTTTGCCGCTGCGATCTTTGCAGAAGCCAAATTTGCTTCGTGGATCAGAAGCTGCGCCTTTTGCTGCGCGATCTCATTTTCTTGAGTGACTGAGTCGATCTGTGCGATCATATCGCCTTTTTGAACCTTATCTCCTACTTTGACGTAGAGCTTTTTGATCTGACCGCTTACCTGCGCGCCCACATCGACCAAATCCCTGGCGTAAACCTCTCCGGCAGCCGTCACCGTGCCTCTGATATCGCCCTTTTCAAGCTTTGTGGTAAGGGCCTTCGGCGCCTCTTCTTGCTTAAAAAATTTACCGTATAAAAAATATATCGCAATAAAGATAAGTACGATAGAGACGATAAATTTCAAGGTTTTTTTCATTTTGCCAACTTCAAATAAAATAAGGGCTAATTCTAATGTAAAAATATAAAATTTTAGTTAAATACTAAATTCTTTGCTCGCGCACGGCGTAAAATTTCATAATCTTTTTATGTAAAATTAGCGAAACGCAGATCAGCACCGAGCCCGCAAGTAGGCGCGCCAGATCGGCGTCCTTTTGCCAAAATACCAAATTTACGACGATCGCTGCGGGAATGAGCGCGTTATTCATAATTGCAAGCACGCCACTATCGACTTCGCACGCGCCTTTGTTCCACAAAAAATACCCCAGAGCGCTGGCTACCGTGCCCAGATACACGATCACGGCGCCCTGCGAGAAGCTGGGATTAAATTTAGAAAAATCTCCGAGCACGATCGCCGCAATCGCCGTAACCGCGGTAGCCCCGACGAAAAAATAGCCGAAAAGCTCCTTTTGTTCGCTAAAGCCGTGGCGCTCCAGCATAAATTTATACGCGCTCTGTCCGAGCCCGAAGCATAAATTCGCGCCTTGCACGAGCAAAAAGCCCGTCAAAAACTCAGAGTTTATCGCGCCGAATTTAATTACCAAGGCACCTAGCACCGCGACAGCGACGCTGAAAAGATATAGCGCGCGAAATCTAAGCTTAAGCGCATCGTAAAGCAGCGTCACGTAAAACGGAGTAAATATCGTAAAAAGCGCCACTTCATAGACCTTCAAATACGCAAAACTGCGGTAGTAGAAGATATACATCACGCCGATCTGCACGGCGCCCACGGCGCAAATTTTAAGCGCCAAGGCGGGATTTACGCCACGAAATTTCATAAACGGCAAAAAGCAAATTAGCGCCAATGATACGCGCGAAAATGCCAAATACGCGCTGTCTATGCCGCGCAAAAACTCGCCTATCAGCGAGAAGCTAAAAGCCCAAATACAAGTAACCAAAATCAGTTTTTTCAAAACGTCCGCCTAAGCTTTAAAATTTAGGCGGAATTTTATAAAATTTTAGTTGAATTTGGGATTTAAATTTCGCCCGCGCGGCATAAATTTAGGTTTTTATTTATTTTAAATGTGTTAAAATTATCCGATTTTTGAAATTTAAGGGTAAAAATGAACGACGTTTCGGTTATAGTTCTTGCCGCAGGACTCGGCACTCGGATGAAGTCGCAAAAAGCTAAAGTTCTTTTCGAGCTTTGCGGCGAGCCGATGATAATCCACATCTTAAAAAAAGCTTACGAAATTTCAAACGACGTGAGCGTGATTTTACACTATCAATTCGACGAGGTTAAAAGCGCGGTTCTAGCGCAGTTTCCAAACGCTAAAATTTACAAACAAGACCACGAGCATTTCCCCGGCACTGCTGGCGGACTAAAAGAGGTCGAAATCCGCGGAGCCAAAACGCTCATAATCTGCGGCGATATGCCTTTGGTAAAAAGTGCCGAGCTTCGCAAACTTTGCGAGGGGGACGCGGAGGTAAATCTAAGCGTTTTTAGCGCGCGCGATCCATTCGGATACGGCCGCGTAATCACCAAAGGCGGCGAAATTTTAAAGATCGTTGAGCAAAAGGACGCAAACGAGGAAGAAAAGGCGGTAAAAGACGCAAACGCCGGCTGCTACTGCTTCAAAAGCGAGGCATTGAAACAAATTCTACCGCAGATCAAACCCGATAACGCGCAAAAAGAGTACTACCTCACAGACGCGATCAAAATCGCCAAAGATATGGGCTTAAAATGCGCCGCCGTGTGGGTGGACGAGCAAAGCTTCATGGGTATAAACGATAAATTTGCCCTCAGCATCGCCGAAAATTTAATGCAAAACGAGATCAAAGAAAATTTGATGAAGCAAGGCGTTTTAATGCGCCTACCGCAAAGCATCTACATCGATAGTAGGGCGAAATTTATCGGCGAGTGCGAGCTGCAAGAAAACGTAAGCATCATCGGTCCTTGCGTGATCGAAAGCTCGCTTATAAAAAGCGGCTGCGTCATCGAAGATAGCATCGTAAAAAACTCCGACATCGGTCCGATGGCACATCTGCGCCCAAAATGCGAGGTTATAGGCACCCATATCGGAAATTTCGTCGAGCTTAAAAACGCAAAAGTAAACAAGATCAAGGCGGGGCATTTAAGCTATCTTGGAGATTGCGAGATCGATGAGGGCAGCAATATCGGCTGCGGCACGATTACGTGCAACTACGACGGCAAGAAAAAATACAAAACGATAATCGGCAAAAACGTCTTTATCGGCTCGGACACGCAACTAGTAGCGCCCGTGCGGGTGGCTGACAATGTTATAATCGCTGCAGGCACGACAGTTACGAGCGACGTTCCGAGCGGCGCGCTGGCGATCAGTCGAAGCAAACAAATCAACAAAGATGGGTTTTTCCATAAATTTTTTAGGAGCGAAGATGAGTAAGAAAAAGGTTTTACTGGCGGTTTGCGGGAGTATCAGTTTTTACAAAGCGTTTGAAATTTTATCCGCTCTGAAAAAGTCGAATTTCGACGTCTATGTCGCGCTTAGCGACGGCGTGCAGGAGTTTGTCAGCTACAAAGCGTTCGAGGCGCTGTGCGATCACCCGGTACTTTGCAAAGCCAACGAAAACTGGCAGGCAGGCATCAACCACATCGCTTATTCTAAGGTGGATTTGGTTTTGATCGCGCCTGCGACGGCAAATACGATAAACAAGCTCGCGTGGGGCGTCTGTGACAACGTATTTTTAGAGGTACTAAACGCGGCTTTTGCCCACGCCAAGGTAGTTATCGCACCGGCCGCAAATCCAGCGCTACTTGAAAACAACATCACAAAAAACTGCATCGATATGCTAAAAGCGAGCGTAAATGCGTATTTCGTCGATCCGATAGAAAAAACCCTAGCTTGCGGCGATACCGGCAAGGGTGGGCTAGCGAGCACCGAAGCGATCATGCAGACGCTAAAGCGCGCGCTTTATAACGATAAATTTTGGGAGGATAAAACCGTCATCATCACCGGAGGCGCGACGATCGAAAAGATTGATAGCGTGCGCGGCATTACGAATTTCTCCAGCGGCAAAACCTCTAAAGCGCTCGCCGACGCGCTGTTTTATCTGGGCGCGGACGTGACGCTGATCTCTAGCAACGAATATGAAAATTTACCGTACAAGCTCGTTAAATTTGAAAGCACTATCGGGCTAAAATCGGCGCTTGACAGCACAAAATTCCCCGACGGCGCGTATTTGATAATGGCCGCTGCAGTAAGCGATTACTCGCCGAAGGTGCGCTATAAAGACAAGGTGAAAAAAGCGGAGATCGGCGAAATTTGGAATTTACGCCTGGGCGAAAACGAGGATATCTTAAGCTCCGTGCGCGGAAATATCAAAAAAGTGGGCTTCAAACTCGAAACCGACCGCGAAAATGCCGTCGGCGAGGCCAAACGCATGCTAAACGAAAAGCACCTTGACGCCGTCTGCCTAAACGTGCTGGACGACATCATCAAGCTCGGCGGCGATGTCCTTAAGGTCACCTTTATCACGAAAAACGATCAGGTCGTAATCGACACCGCGCCGAAGGACGAAGTCGCCCTAAAAATCGCGGCTGAGTTGAAAAAAATCTGATCCGTGAATAGCCTAAATCATCTAGCCCTCGTGATGGACGGCAACGGGCGCTGGGCGAAAAAGCGCGGTCTGCTGCGCACCGGCGGGCACGAAGCGGGCGCGGAGGTTGTGGAGCAGATCTGCGAGTTTTGCATCGACGAAGGCATCGCAAACCTCACGCTCTACGCCTTTAGCACCGAAAATTGGAAGCGTCCGAAAAGCGAAGTGGAATTTTTGATGAAACTGCTTCAAAAATTCCTAATCTCGCGCCGCGAAAAATTTATCCAAAACGGGATAAAATTCTATCCGATCGGCGACATATCGGCTTTTGAGGGCGATCTGCGAAGCGAGATCGAATATCTTTCAAATTTAACTCAAAACGGGCGAGCGCTAAATTTTAACCTAGCGATCAACTACGGCTCGCGAGACGAGATCACCAGGGCGTGCGAGCGGCTGCTTGTAAGCGGCGAGCGCCTAAGCGAAGCGGGCATCGGCGCGCATCTGGATACCGCGCACAGCGGCGACGTGGATCTGCTGGTGCGCACGGGCGGCGAGCAGCGGCTGTCGAATTTCTTGCTCTGGCAGGCAAGCTACGCCGAGCTTGCGTTTACGCCGACGCTGTGGCCGGATTTCACGCGCGAGGAGCTTGCGCGCATAGTGGATGATTTCCGCCGCAAACAGCGCCGCTTCGGCGGTCTTTAAGCTGCGGCGCAGTCGCTCTAACGGTCGCTTAAATTTTAAAATTTTAATTTGCAGAACCGCCTGCGACGCAGTAAATTTTAAAATTTAATTCGCGGGCGCTCGCGAACACTATGAAATTTTAAAATTTCAGGATTTTAATTTACGGCATCGTAAAATTTAAAATTTTAATACGTAGGCGCGCGGCGCTATAGAAATTTTAAATTTCGCCCTTTTAAATTTAAAGCTCTAGCGCGAGCCGTGTTACGAGGCGCGGTAAATTTAAACGCGGCATAATTTTAAAAATCACGCTGCCCGTTCACGCTAAAACCGATAAGGAGGGCTATGAGCTACTACATACAATGCGGTTGCGGCAAAAAGCTTACCAAAAAGCCGATGAAAACCCTAAGATGCCCAAGATGCGGCAGCGTGTATAAAAAACCAAAGAAATTTATACTGGCGGTCTACATTTGCCTGCTTGTGTTTTTTATGCTAGCGTTTGCTTTCATCCCCGATAAAATGGGGATTTTGGCATCCGCAGGCAGCGGGATAGGCGCATATATTATGTTTTTATGGATCGTAGATACTTTGAACTTCGATCTTTTGGACGCCGTGATACTGGTGGCGGGATTTTTGATTTTCGGCGGATTATATGAGGCATGTGGCGAGCCGCTAATCGCAGGGCTCATAGCCATTTTATTTTGCGTAGGCGCGGCAGCGATTTTCGTAAAATTTTTCCCTTATGAGAGGCAAAAAATCAATGAAAACTAAGAAATTTCTCGCTACCATAGAGCGTTTGATTAAATTTTAAAAAGTTAAAGCTCCAAAGGAAAAAGATGGATTTAAATATCGTTTACGGCGTGATTTTTGCGGTATTCGGCACCTGCGTAGGCTCGTTTTGCAACGTCCTGATCTACCGCTTGCCGCGCGGACAGAGCGTCAATTTCCCCGCATCGCACTGCCCCAAATGCTCTCACGCTTTAAAATTTTACCACAACATTCCGCTGCTTTCGTGGCTCTTTTTGGGCGGCAAATGCGCCTTTTGCAAAACCAAAATTTCGATCCGCTACCCGATCGTCGAGCTTTTAGGCGGCGTGCTTGCGCTTGCGGCGTATTTCGGCGAGCCCGATCTTGCAAAAGCCGCGGTGCTCGGGCTTTGCTTCATATTGCTTATGGCGCTTTCGGCGATCGATTTTGAGTATAAAGCCGTGCCCGAGAGCCTTCTTTACGTAGTTACAGCGCTTTCGCTTGCTTACACGCTGATGTATGATTTTGATCTTAACGGCGTTGGCGCGGCGGCGGGATACGCGGCGATATTTTTCGTGCTGCGCCTCATCGTCACCTTTGTGCTAAAGCGCGAAGCGATGGGCAGCGCGGATATTTTTATCGCGGGCGTTATGGGGGCGATTTTGGGCTGGAAGCTGGGCGGCATCTCGATCTACATCGGCGCGATTTTGACGCTGCCTGCGTATCTCATCGCGCACAAAAGAGGCTACGAGCTGCCGTTCGTGCCGTTTTTATCGATGGGGCTGCTTCTTACCTTTATATTCAAAGATCAAATTTTAAGGCTCTTGGACGTCATTTATGGATAGGGTGCAGCGCTATTTATTTAGCAATTTCGTTAGTTCCTTTGCGTCGCTTTTTAGCACGCTTTTTATCATAATGTCGATCGTCTTTTTCCTTCAGATCGCGCGTATTACGTCGTTTATCGAGATAAATTTTTCGGAGCTAGTCAAGCTCTATCTTTTCATGCTGCCACGCATACTCATATTTACGGTGCCGATCGCGTTTTTCGTAGCGCTTAGTATCTCGCTTTTTAGGCTCTCTAAAGAGAACGAAACCATCGTCATTTTTACCATCGGCTACGCTACGCGTAAGATCGCGCTGTTTTTCGGCATAAGCGCCGCGCTGTGCTCTTTGGCGCTGCTTTTCGTATCGCTTTTTATGATGCCGATAGCCGAAAATTTAAAGGACAATTTCATCGATTACAAAAAGATCAGCGCGACGCTAAATATCAAATCCAACGAATTCGGGCAGAAATTCTCCGACTGGCTCGTTTTTATCGACTCGCAGGAAAACAACGGCACAAGCACGCTGTATAAGGATCTCGTGCTGTATAATCCGGGTAACTCGCAGGATCACGAGCGGATGATCGTAGCGCGTAGCGGCGAGTTTAAAAACGAAAACGCGAGCTTTTCTGCGATGCTACACGACGGCAAAATTTACACGATGGGCGGCGAGCAGTGGCACGTAAGCGAGTTTGAAAGCCTAACCCTGCGCACGCAAAGCGACCGCAATATCCGCGGCGGAGGCGGCGTGATCGGATACTGGAGCGATATGAGCGGCAGCGAGAAGCGCAGGAAGGAATTTAGCATCTACACCCTCGTCTCGCTCTTTCCGCTGGCGAGCTTTTTGTTTGCGCTAAGCCTCGGCATCGTGACCTATCGCTACGAAAAGGGCTTCGTTTACGCGGGGATCTTCGGCGTGCTTTTTAGCTACTTCGCGATGATTATGCTGCTCTCCAAATACCCGAGCATCGCGCTTCCAGTGACATTCGGCGTTACGCTTATCGGCTCGCTGCTATACTACAGGATCAAAATTGCCCCGAGGTACTAAAAAAGACTCCGAGCTTTGCGGCGGCGAAATTTTAAACGAAAGCTCGTCTGCTCGAAATTTAGCGGATAAAATTTCGGCGAGCAGGTCTAGCGCGTCTAAAATTTTGCGTGGCGTAAATTTAAAACGCGAAGCGCAAAACGGCGAGCAGGTTTTGATCTTAAACGACGGGTTTTCAAATTTTAAAAATTCCGCTCTCGCAAGCTCGGCGAGCGATACGGCTACCTATACTGCGCCCGATTGCGGTTTGAATCACGAAAGCTCCGAGCAAAGCTATAGCGCTGTTTGCGTCAAAAAGACCGCGCGAGGGGCAAATTTAAATTCCGCCCGCAAAAATTCCGCCGATACCGCCGCTTCCGATATTTGCGCGGCAAGCGCAGAGGAAATTTATACGACCGTGCGCACAGCCGCCCGCACCATAAACTCTCTCAAAGCAGACGCCGCCTACAAAGCGAGCATTTCCGCAAACACCCTCACAAGCGCGTCCGAACTCAAAAATATTCCCAAGAGCGCGCCCGCAAGCGACTTCGCAGCGAGCGAGCTTGCACACATCGGCAAAATAAGCACCCTGCCAAATACTCCCGCAGATGCGTGTACCTTTGCAGCGAGCGCAAACTCCGAGCGCGTAAAGCTCAAGCTCATCTATTCCTATGACGGCTCGAAATTTAGCGGCTCGCAGTCTCAACCTCACGGGCGCAGCGTCGAGGACGTGCTGCGCGCGGCTTTGGGGCGAGTAGGGATCTTTGCGCCGCTAATTAGCAGCTCGCGCACAGATAAAGGGGTGCACGCGCTGCGCCAGGTAAGCTGCGTCGAATGCGCCGTGCACTGGGAGCTGCCGCGCCTAAAAGAACTCATCAACCGCCACTGCGCGCCCTATATTTTTGTGCAACACATCAGCCAGGTACCGCGCGACTTTCATCCGCGTTACGACGCCGTGGCGCGCTGTTATCGCTACGTTTTAAACCACGGACGTCCAAGCCCCTTTCTTAGCGATTTTTGCGTGTTTTATCCGCGCGTGGATCTTGCTGCGCTCAATGCTGCGCTTGCAAATTTCATCGGCGAGCACGATTTTAGCGAGTTTATGAAAAGCGGCAGCGACATAAAAAGCCCTGTGCGCGAGCTCTACGTCGCGCGCGCCTACTCTTTTAGAAATTTGACTTTGATAAATTTTAAAGCCAATGGGTTTTTGCGAGCGCAGGTGCGGCTGATGGTCGCAAACGCGCTAAAATCCGTGCAGAGCGGGCGCAAGATCAGCTTCTCGCGAGCTCTTAGCAGAATCCCCTTTCCGCCGAACGGGCTGTATCTTAGCGGCGTGAGTTATTAAGGCTTTAAATTTATAGCGTTAAATTTTATCTCCAGACGTTTGGATTTCAAGCTTAGAATTTTATTGCGGTAAAATTCCACATATCAGAGCAGATCGCCACCCTACTTTGATATTAAATCACCTGCACCACGATGTGTAAAATCGTAAATTTGCGCAAAATTCGATCTATTTTTATTAGAATTTTATAGAAATTTAGCAATACTTTCAAACTTTTAACTCAAAAAGGAGCAAAGATGAAAAAATTTTCTGTTGCTTTGGCCGGTTTGGCCTTACTAGCTAGCGTTTCGGGCGCTAAGGAGTTCATCAATATCGGCACCGGCGGTATGACCGGCACCTATTATCCCGTAGGCGGCGCGATTTGCCGCTTGGTAAATATGGATAAAAATATGAAGTGCTCCGTGCAATCGACGGGCGGCTCGACGTATAACATCAACAACGTGCTGAAAAAAGAGCTAAATTTCGGCTTTGCTCAAAGCGACGTCGTCTATGATAAATACAACGGCACGGGCAAATTTCAAGGCGCGGCGGATAAAAATTTACGCTCCGTAATCTCGATCTATCCGGAGCTTTTGGCTTTCGTCGTCTCTAAAGAAAGCGGTATTAAAGCCTACGGCGACGCTGCGGGCAAAAAGATCAATATCGGAAACCCGGGCAGCGGCAACGAGCTAACCAGCACGATAGTTTTTGAAAATTACGACTTCGATCTTAAAAAGCTTGCTCAGCACGGCGTTTTAACGGCGCAAGAATGCCCTATGGCGCTAAAAGATAAGAAGATCGACGGATACTTCTACGTCGTAGGACATCCGACCGCAAATATTACCGATGCGGCGACTTCGCTTCCTATCGACTTAGTCGGCATCGACGATGAGCATATCAAAAAAATTCTAGAAAAATATCCATATTTTGCCAAAGGCGTGATCCCTGCTAAAATGTATGACGGCGTAGATCACGATACGCAAACTATCGGCGTAAAGGCCGTGCTAGTAACCGACGCTAGCCAAAGCGACGAAGCGGTTAGGGCGGTAGTTAAGGCGATACTTGATAATTTCGACGAGTATAAAAAGCTACACCCCGCGCTAAATTTCGTAACCAAAGAATCGCTTTTAGAGGGACTTAGCGCGCCGCTTCATCCTGCGGCAGAGGCGGTGTATAAAGAAGCCGGGTTGTTGAAATAGGCTAGTTGATGGAGAAATCTACACAAAAAGATGAGCAGGTTTTAGAGGTAAAGAGTAGAGAATTTACCTCTAAAAAGCTCTTCTGGCTCGTGACGCTGGTCTGCTTCTCGTGGTCGGTCTTTCAGCTTTATATCGCGTATTTTACGCTAAATACGAATATCGCGCGCTCGATCCACTTGGCGTTCGCCGTTTTTATAATTTTTTCGCTTTTCCCGTTTCGCCCGCGCTCTAAGGCGCATTTTTACATCCCGTTTTACGATTATATTTTATTAATCGTCGGAGTCGCCGCGATCTTGTATCCTGCAATAGAATTTAACGGGCTAGCGCAGCGCCCGGGAAATTATCTAACCAGAGATATCGTAGCGTCGTTTATCGGAATTTTCATACTCTTTGAAGCAGGTCGTCGTATGATGGGACCAGCGCTTGGCATTATCGCTTTTACCTTTCTTCTGTATTGTTACTTCGGCCCTTATATGCCAGATATAATCGCGCACCGCGGCGCAAGCTTTGAACTACTTGCAGGGCATATGTTTTTAACTACAGAGGGCGTATTTGGCGTGCCGGTAGGGGTCAGCACCAGCTTCATCTATCTGTTCGTGCTATTCGGCGCGCTTTTGGAGCGAGCCGGAGCGGGGCAGTATTTTATAAACGTAGCGTTTGCGATTTTAGGTCGCTTTCGCGGAGGACCCGCCAAGGCTAGCGTAATCGCTAGCGGACTAACCGGCATGGTAAGCGGCAGCTCGACCGCAAACGTCGTGACGGTGGGCACCTTTACGATCCCGCTAATGAAAAAAGCGGGGCTTACCGCCACTAAAGCGGGCGCTATCGAGGTCGCAGCAGGCGTAAACGGGCAGCTTATGCCGCCTATCATGGGCGCTGCGGCGTTTATCATCGCGGAATTTTTAGGTATGAGTTACACCAACGTAATGATCGCGGCGGTGATCCCTGCTTTCGTCTGCTACGCGGGGTTATTTTTCATCGTGCATCTTGAAAGCTGCAAGTTGGGGCTTCACGGCAGCCGCGATTACGCCAAGGTTTCAAAGCTAAAAATTATATTTAGCGGAATTCATTACATAATACCGATTTTGGTGCTTCTTTTCACTCTATTGATTCTAAAAAAAAGCGCGATCTCTGCGGCGTTTAACTCGATCTGCGTGCTATTTTTGATAATGATCATACAAGAGCCCGCCAAGAAAACTATATTTGGCGAAAAGGTTGGCAAGTCCGATTTTATCGTCGGCTTTGTCGATATTTTTTGGGCTATGGTGGGCGCTGCTAAAAATATGGTCACGGTAGCCGTTGCCACCGCACTAGCGGGCATCATCATCGGCTCGATCTCGCTTACCGGGCTGGGACAGGTTCTTTCAGAGCTCGTAGAAGCAGTCGCAGGAAACAGCATAGTACTGATACTTCTGATGACTGCGATAATGAGCCTGATTTTGGGCATGGGACTTCCTACGACGGCGAATTATATCGTCGTTTCAAGCCTGATTGCGCCAGTGATTTTGATACTAGCGGGCAAAAACGGCTTTTTGATCCCCGCGATCGCGGTGCATCTTTTTGTCTTTTATTTTGGAATTTTAGCCGATGATACTCCGCCTGTGGGTATTGCTGCATATGCTGCGGCGGGCATCGCAAAGGCAAATCCGGTAACCGTGGGACTTCAGGGCTTCGTGTATGATCTGCGCACCGCAGTGCTCCCGTTTGCATTTTTCTTCAACAACAAGCTGCTTTTGATCCAAAGTATCGGCGATCCGATGGATTCAAAGAGCATCGTTTGGATCAGCGATCCACTGCAAATCGTGCTGATTTTTGCCACGGCGATCGTGGGTATGTTTGCCTTCAGCTCCTCGCTTCAGGGTTGGTTCGTAACAAAATGTAACCCGATAGAACGCCTGCTATTGCTGCTCGTAACGCCGCTAATGCTGGTGCCTAATATCTGCGCGAAATTTATCGAGTTTATCCCAAGCGAATATGCAAGTTATGGCATCGGCGCTGCGATCTACGCGCTGATATTTGCAAAGCAGTGGATTTTAAGACCTAAAGATTCGGGCGATTCGCACGCCGAAAATAGCACGCCTGCGGCGTAAATCCAAATTTGATCTCGCTGAATTTTAAGATAAATTTGCGGGGTCTTATTAAATTTATCTTCTTGCTTTTTATTCTTGCACCAGGATTTTAAATTTGAATCGACTCTTTGTTCTAAATTTAAATCCGTCTATCTAAACTACTCAAAATTTTAAATTGCGCCGAAGTGATTATGCTGCTTAGTAGATGAATTTATTCATACGAAGCTATTGTGTTAAAAAACATCGCATATTAATCCCAAGTCTATAATTATTCCAAGCGCAGGATGCACGAAATCAATAGAGCAAAGCCGTTTTCGCGCTGCCGCTTGAAATGCCTTCGATGGTTTAAATATACACGTCCACAAAAGCGAAAATGATTCTTAGAGCAGATAAAATCAAAAACTGTGCAAAATTTTTTCAAAACGATTTGATAATTAAGACTGGGCGTTATAAAATTTTACTTATTTACAGCAATATCTTGATTACATGCTGTACTTTATTTAACATAATTTTTTATAAAAATATCGATGGAATGGGGAATTATTAGTCAAATTTAATTCTATAAAAATACTTTAATAATTAATATTAAATTTATCCGCTTTGAGTTATAATCCGCGATTAAATTTCAAAATAAAGGAACAAAAATGCAAAAGGATATGTATTTTAAAAAGGCGAAATTTATCGCATTATCGATATGCGCGAGCGTTTCGATTTTATGCGGCGTCGAAGGCTCACACCTAAGTAGTGACGCAAATAGCACGAATCTTGGCGAGATCGTAGTAAGCGCGAGCGGCTTTCGCCAAGATATCAGGCAGGCGCCGGCCTCCATCTCCACCTTGGATAATAAAGAGATATCAAGCGGCAGATTCACTTCGCTACACGATATTGCGAATAAAATGCCGGGCGTTAGCGTCATCGCAGGCGACGACGGCCCGGCAAGCGGGATATCTATTAGAGGAATGGAAAGCTCTCAAACCCTTGTGCTTATCGACGGCAAACGTGTAAGTTCCGCGGCGGCGAACCCAAAAGGCGGAGCGGGCGATATGAACTCGAATTTTATCCCGCCCGCAGGAGCGATAGAGCGTATCGAGGTGATTAGAGGACCTATGAGTTCACTTTACGGAAGCGATGCGGTAGGCGGCGTGATAAATATCATTACGAAAAAGAATTTTTCTAAATTTAGCGGAAGCGCCGCTATATCTACAACTATCCAAGATCACGAGGGTATCGGAAACGGTAAGATGGGCGAAGCTTACGTCAATATTCCCTTCGGGCAGTATGCGGCACTTCAGCTGTGGGGATATAAAAAGCTGCGCGACGAGGATGGCTATAAGGGAGGCTATCAGAAGAGTGATAAATCGGATTCTAACGCCAAACTTTGGCTAACGCCGGATGAAAATAATAAATTTTACTTTCAAACCGGAAGACAAAATCATGATTATTCAAGGACCCTTGGTAAAACCGCCGTTTATCCCAACGCGCGCGGATTAAATCACTATAAATATAAAAGAGAAAATCACGGCGTCGGATATTTGGGCGAGTTTGAAAGCTTAAGCGCTGATATAAGTTATTTTTGGGATAAGACTCGCCGTACGAGCATTTTTGATAGCCTTTCGCCCGCAATCGTAAAAAATAGAAATTTTAATTCCAAATTTACGACTTATCTCGGTATAAATACGCTTACCTTCGGCTATGATTTTAGCAAACAGGATGTGCGAACGACTTTTATAGTTTCAAACGCGAATAGGCAAAATTTACGCTCTCCGCAGCGATTTTCTATGAACGAGCATGCGGGATTTTTAGAGGATGAGATCGAAATTTTGGAAAATACGCTATTTTTAACGCTCGGCGGCAGGCTCACGCATAACGAATACTTCGGCAACCACTTTTCTCCTAGAGCCTACGCGACGTTTAATATAGGCGATACCTGGACGATCAAAGGCGGCGTCGCAACCGGTTATAAAACTCCCGACGTCAATCAAATTTCGCCGGAAGTAGGCACGATTCAGGGCGGCTGGAGGATTATAGATTTCGGTAACAAGGATTTAAAGCCCGAGAAAAGCACGACCTACGAGATCGGGCTTTATTACGACAATGCAGACGATCTGCGCGGCAATATCACGCTATTTAAAAACGACTTCAAAGATAAAATTTTAGATACCGATGGCAGCAATATCAATAGGATTCCCGCTTACGGAGGCTGCGCCGGCGCACCGAGCGTTAATTGCCCGGGTTGGGGAACGTATTTTAATATAGAAGGGGCCGAGGTTTACGGCGTTGAACTGAGCGGCGATTACGATATTACTAAGAGGCTAAATTTCAAGGCAAACTACACCTATAGCCACTCCGAGATCGAAACCGGGGATCCTACGATATATACGCCAAACGGCGCCGTTAAATTTAGCCAAACCAATCTTAGTAGGCTAGATGGCAAATCCCTGACCGCTACTCCGAAACATGCCGCACATGCGACGCTTAGCTATAGGCCGATCGCTCCGCTTTCTACCTTTATCGGCCTTAATTACGAAAGCGAGCTTACAAGCGTGCAATTCGGTCCGGGCAATAGAGTCAGCAAAAACGACAAAAAGCTTTTTACTACGGATTTGGGCGCACAATACGATTTAAACGATAATCTGAGTCTAAATTTAACCGCCTACAATATCTTTGATAACGTCCGATACGACGAGGGTCTTGCGGACGACGACAATTACTATTGGTATCCCGAGGAGGGCAGGAGGTTTTGGTTTAAGGTAAACGCTAAATGGTAAGCCTAAAGAGCTTTCTTGCGGTATTTAACGCGCTCTTTTTAGCGTGCTTATTCGCTTGCGATCTGGGGGCAAAACCGCCACAAAAGATTGAGCGGGTAAGTGGAGCTGCGCGCGAAATGTTTAACGTGAGCGATTTTATTCTAAAAAGCAAGAGCGGCGAAAAATATAAAATTTTTATAGCTCGCCAAAAAAATGTCGCTCGCTACGATAGGGTAGTTTTTATGGTTGATGCGAACGCGCAGTTTCCGATACTTTTAAACTCCTATGCGAAAATTTATGCGAATGGCGCAAAGCAAAACACAAAAGCGGTGCCGAAATTAAGCAAAACCGTCCTTATAGTAGGCATCGGATACGACAGCCCGCTAGCGTATGATATTAAGCGTCGCACGAGAGATTTAACGCCCGCGGCGAGCGGCGAAGAATATGCAAACGGTGGCGGCGTAGCAGAATTTTACGATTTCGTAAAAGATGAACTATTTCCGCTCGTGGAGAAAAAATACTCTACAGCAAAAAGCGATAAAATTTACTTCGGACATTCTTTTGGCGGGCTATTCGGGATTTATGCTTTGCTGCGCGACGATGGGATTTTCGACGAGTTTTTTATCGCCTCACCTTCGTTGTGGTGGGGCGAATCACAGCTGATCAGAGATGCCCTAGACGAGGGAAAGCTTAGATCAAATTTAAAAGCGAAATTCATAATACTCGTTGCCGGCTCGCGTGAAATACGTAAAGGAAAAACCGATAAAGCGGGAATTTTAAAAGCGGCCGATCTAGCTGAAATTTTAAAAACAAAGGGGCTTTCTTGCGAGTTTAAGCTCTACGAAGGCACTTCGCACGGCGAAGTAATCCCATTGGCTTTGCAAGATTTAGCGCTATTTACGCAAAGATAATCTTCTATTTAGCAGGTAAAACCTTGATCTAAACCCGGCTCGTTTATATTTGCAAGCGTAAGACCGTACGGCGAAGGCTCGTTGATTGCGCCGAAACGCCGTCGCCGGATTTAAGAAATTAAATTTTAAAGCCCTTTTGGCTAGTATCGCGCAAATTTAAAGGGGAGAAAATGCAAAGTTTCAAATGGCAAATTTCAAAACGGCTCAAGCAGGCGATGCGCGAGCGAGATATCGATAATCTCGCGCTCGTGCGGCGCACGGACGAGCTGTATTCGCGCTCGCACCCGGGCCATGACGAGGATATGCGCGCCGAAGTTTACACCGTCTTGGACGAATACGCGCCCAATGTCGATATTGAAATTTTAGATCTCGTCTGCAAGGTTCTAGACGTCAAAATCGAGCTAGGCTAAGCTTTGCGCGGGATTCGCCTGCGCTTTTTGCTCGGGTGGCGGCGCTAAATCGGTTTTTGAAATTTTATTTAATTCGGCTTTGCACTGCGACGCTGATCGCACTGCGAGCCGCGACCGCTCCCAGCCTTAAAATACGCAGCGCATGGCATTCGCGCCGCACTTGTCATTTGCTACACATGGATTTCAAGCCGGCTAAAACGAGCCGTCGCTCATACGACCGCGCCCGCCGCAAAATTTGCTAGCGGCGTGTCTTACGCGGTATTAAATTTTAACGGCGCCGTAAAATTTAGTAGCGACAGCACCCATATCCGCGAGACGCGGATCGTGAAATTTAAACTCGAGCGGCGCGAACTTCTTAATTTAAACACTCGCTTGCCCGTTCTTTAAAATTAAGCGCGCTTGTTTATTCGCCGAAATTTAACTCAAATTTAAACGCTCTCTCGCAGGAATTTTAAAATTTACCCACGATTGCATCAGCTCGCACAGCTTCCACACGACTCGTACTACCCAATGTGCGCCTGGCTACTCCACGCGATGTGTTTTTGCGCCGTGAAGTTGGGAGCAGAGTTCGGCGCAGAATTGTGTATAAAATTTCATTCACGCAGCTGGCTCGCAGATAGTTTAACCGGCAGCTCCAAATTCTGAACTCCGATCAAAATTTTTTCTAACGACTCCAAATTTTAAATTCCAATCAAAATTCACTCAAGCGGCGACAAATTAGCGATTAAAATTTGAAATTTTAGAAGTGAAATCTCGCTCCTGCTTGCGATCAAAATTTTAAATTTTGCCGCAAAATTTCGCCCAAACCTAGCAAGATTAATATCTATTTTAACTGCAAAGTGCTAAATTTAGCGCTAAAATTTTAATCCGAGGTAAGCTTTGAACTACTTAATCCAATTCAGTGTGATTTTAGGAATATCTTTTGTTGCGGAGATTTTGGCGGCGCTCGTGCCTGCGCCAATCCCCGCTAGCATCTATGGGCTAGTCATTATGCTTTTAGCCCTGATCTTTAAACTCATCAAAGTATCGCAGATCAGAGAAACCGTGTCGTTTTTTATGCAGATTATGCCGGTGATCTTTATCCCAGCGGGTGCTGCGATCATCATCGCAGGCGACGCGCTACGCCAGCATCTTTTCGCAATCATCGCGATTACGGCAGTCTCTACGGTAGTAGTCATCGGTGCAAGTGGCGCAGTAACGCAGATCTTTTATAAAATCGCCCTCGCCCGCGTTAAGCGCAGGCTTTACGAAGCCGCGCACGAACAAGACAGCGTGAATACAAAGGGCGTGGATGCGAAACTGGAGCGCGAAATTTTATCCGGAGACGACAAAAAATGAGAGAAATTTTAATGAACTCCGCTTTTTTCGGCGTATTTTTGTGCCTAGGCTCGTTTGAGCTGGGACTTTATCTAAAAAAGCGCTTTAAGCTAACTATTTTCAACCCGCTTCTAATCGGTATCGTGCTTACCGTCTGCGTGCTTTTAATCTTTAAAATTCCATACGAGAAATTTAACGCGAGCGCCTCGCACATTAGCTTTTTCTTAACGCCGATCACCGTCTGTCTAGCTGTGCCGCTATACGAGCAGCTGGCGCTTTTACGAAGTAATTTTTTAGCTATTTTTGCAGGACTGATTTCGGGTATGATCGCAGGGCTAGGCAGCATCTACGCGATGTCGGTGATATTTGGGCTAAATCACACAATGTATGTCACGCTACTACCAAAATCCGTCACGGCACCAATCGGTATGGGTATCAGCGAAAGCTTAGGCGGCATCGTGACACTAACGGTGGCCTGCATCATCGCTACGGGCATCATCGGCAGTGTATTTGGCGAGGCACTACTTAAAATTTTTGGCATAAAAAAGGCGATGGCAAAAGGTATCGCCCTAGGCTGCGCGAGCCATGCGATGGGAACGGCGCGCGCTCTTGAGATCGGTGACGTAGAGGGCGCGATGGCGTCTTTAGCAATGGCAGTTACGGGACTTCTTACCGTCATCGGTGCCGGTATATTTGCACATTTCATCTAAGGAGAAAATATGATAATCTCGATCGCTAGACAAACGGGCGCAGGTGGGCGCGAAACCGCGCGCAAACTAGCCGAGCGCTTAGGCTACACCTATCTAGCCAAGGCGGATCTGCTCCGCAAAGCAGACGAGCTTGGCTGCTTCGAGCAGATGTATGAGTTCTACAACGAAATGCCCGTAAATACGCTGCTTCAGGCAATCTCGCACAACGAGCTAGCCAATGAGCAGAAGCGCGATCGCATCGTAGCAATTTACGAAAAGATCGTCTCGGGCGGCAACGTTATAGTGCTTGGACGCTGCGCCGGGTTTTTCTTGCGCGGACATCCGGATCTGCTGACGGTATTTTTGCGCGCGAGCGATGAGTTTAAGCTCGCTAGATTGGAAAAAGAGGGTCATACCGACGCGCGCGAGTATATGGAAAACAGCGACGCAGGCAGGATGAGTTTTCATCAATACTACACCAACCAAGTCTGGGGCGCGTCCGCAAACTACAATATCTGCATCGACACGTCGTATTGCGGCATCGATAACGCGGTAAATATCATAGAATATCTGGTTAAAAACCACGATAAAAAGTAAAATTTGAAACTTTGCGACGGGCGCGGTAGCGAGGCGACATTGCTGCGACAACGAGGCTACGGCAATGAAATTATATCGGCGCAATATCGCTGCGGGTGGCGCGGCATCGTTGCGGGGTAACGAGATTATGTCGCTGCGGCATTGCTGCGGCGAAATTTTACGCTAAGATTTAGGGAAACATGATGACAGCAGCGATACGATCTTATGCGTGGTAAATTTTCCGTGGTTATCGGCGGCAAATTTCTGGGTGCAAGCGAGCAAATTTACGGGTTTTAGAGCGGCTATTCGGGTTTTTGCGGCGGCGTTGGCGCTCAATTTACCCTAAATAGGCTAAATTTGACGGCTTTCTTTACGGTGTGATTTTGAGCAAACTCGGCAAAATCAGGCTTGCTCGAATTTCAAACCTTTAATGAAAATTTGCATTTTTTTAATGCTAAATTTTATAAAATGCCGATAAAAATTTTGGTAGGAGTAAATTTATGAAAAGATTAATCGCAGCGCTCGCCTGCGGGACGGTTTTGTTTGCGGCGGACGAGGATATAAAGCTCACAGATATAAATTTTTTTCAAAATGCCTGCGATAGAAGGATTAGCCAAGGATGTTTTAACTTAGGAGTAGCTTACAATAAAGGATTAGGCATAAAACAAGATTACGAAAAAGCTAGAATTTTTTTCTCCAAAGCTTGCGAATTAGGAGATGAAACAGGCTGCTACAACTTAGGAGTTTTATACGAAAAAGGACGGGGAACCATGCAAGACCATAAAAAGGCAAGCGCACTATTCTTAAAAGCTTGTAAGATGGGAGAAAAAATGAGCTGCTATAATCTTGGGGTTTTGTATACTAACGGTCAAGGCGTGGAGCAAAACTACAAAAATGCAGCCGAGTTATTTTCAAAAACTTGTGAATTTGAAATTGCACAAGGTTGTTTTAATGTCGGAATTTTATATCACAACGGTCAAGGGATGAAACGAGACGAAAAAATAGCCAAAAAGTATTTCGGCAAGGCATGCGATTTGGGAGATAAAGACGGTTGCGACAAATATAAAATCCTAGACGAGCAAGGATTGTGAGTTAGAACGCTAAAAGGCGGTAAATCCAGGTAAATTGAGCCGCCTTGACGCCTTAAAAAACCGCACTGCTCGTAAAATTTAGCCTAAATTTACTCAAATTTAGCTTTCGCGAGCCGCGATGTAAAAACCGCTCAATTTTGCCTAAATTTAACCCCGCAAAAAACGGCAAAAGCGGGCCAAATTTAAAAAGCCGCCTAACCCAAAATCCGCAAGGCAGTTTCAGGCCAGACGGCGTAAATTTAGCCTATTTTAGACTATCTTTTTAGACTATTTACGATCGAGAGCATATCGTCGCTCGTCGTGATCGTCTTTGAGTTGGCCTTGTAGGCGCGCTGAGCCGCGATGAGGTCGGTCATATCCTCGACCAGCCGGACGTTACTCATCTCGACGAATCCCTACCTGATCGTGCCGAGGCCGTCGAGCTCTGCCGTGCCGACTACGACCTCGCGCAGATTCCGTCGAGCGAGCTGGTGCAGGGCGAGGGGGTCATATATGTGCAGATCTGCGAGAAATGCGAGGTTTTAGGCGGCTGCTTTCAGTGCACGTGAGGGCAAAATCAAAATTTTAGCTAAAGCACGTCAAATTGCATTTAAAGATGGATAGAATTATAATGCTGTCCTTTTTGATCTGAAAAAGATCATCTCTCTGACGTCGTTTCTGTTTTGCTTTAAATTCTTTCTAAAGCGATACGGCATAAAGGGGATTTTCTCGATTTCGCTTTTGAGCTCGCGCATAAAATCATCAGCCCGAGCTTCGCTGTGCAAAGCTATAAAATTCGCGATATTTTCGAGTTCGCTCACGAAATTTTCAGAGTATAAAATTACCACGCGAGCCCTTTTTTGGCTAGCCTTTCTTTTATCTCATCATCGTTATAAAGCTTCAATTCGCCTTTGTCCAATCGATCTATTATCTCGTCGAGCTTTTTTTGATCGGATTCGCTTAGCATAGGTTCGTCGCAAACTATAGTCGCCGTCGGATCAAGTAGCAGCAAAGCCTTTATAGCTTTTATGGTGTTATCGTTTTGTGTTTTTATATTGATCGTCGCCATCGTAGCTCCTTTGCGTTTTATTTTACTAAAAAATTTTAAAATGCAGCTTTTGTAAAATTTTAAAATAGCTTCATGCTGCCTAAATTTGATTAAAAGGAATTTGCGGGTTATTGGCTTGGGTAAAAAAAAAGGGGGGGGGCACAGGGCGCAGGCTAAATTTTAATTTACAGCCAAATTTAGCCCGCCCGCATAGGCTGTAAAATGCTATCTACTCGTTAAGCGCCTCTGCGACGTGATCCCAACCAAGCGCTCTAGCATAATCAAGCGCGGTTTTGCCGTGGATATTTTTAGCGTTTTTATCCGCACCCTTAGCAAGCAAAAGCTCAACTCTCGTCAGATTGCCCGCGATCGCCTCGTGGTGCAGCATCGTGTAGCCCTTATCGTCCGTGCGCGTGATCTCGTCCGGATACCCGCGCAAAAACTCCTCGAAATTTTTCTTCGTATTGACGCTCATCGGGTGCTCGGTTAAATTTTGCGGATGTTCCTGCTGTTCGTACGCCACCAGCACGACGTCAGGATCGCCGAAATTTAGCCCCCACGCCTCGTCGTGCTCGGCGCGCTCGCTCTGGCTCATAGCCTTGCGCATCGCCTGCACGCTAAAGCCGCCGTAGGTCTTGCCCTCTATCGCAAACATCCAGTCGCTGATCTGCTCTAGTGGCACTGCGACCTCGTCGCCGTTTTTGACGTTGCTTAGCACGTTCGGGGCGTTTACGAGCACGCCGCAAACGCGCTCGCCGTCAAAATACACGTCGTTTACCCACATATGCTCGACCTCGGTGCTGCCATTTAGCTCTTGCGAAAAGGCGACCTTGACGCAGGCAAAGCTAAGCGCGGGGGCGATGCGGAGACGCTCCCAATATAGCTCGCGCCAGAAGTAGCGAAAGCTCTTTCGCGCCTGCTCGAATGCTTTTAGCATCGCCTCATCTTCGCCGTCCGCGTGAAACACGGGCTCGCTCTCTTTTGCGTCTTTTGCCGCGGCGTTTTCATCTTGCGCACCTTTGCTATCACTATCTTTCGAGCACGCGTCATCGCCGCCGAATAGTTTTTTAAACAGTCCCATTTGCTCCCCTTAAATTTAGTTGAGATTCGTATTGTATTTTAAATTTACTTTCATTTGCCTGATTAAAATAGCGGGCAAAATTTCACCGCGCGAGCCGTATAGCGGAGCGCAGAAGAGCAGGGCAGTTTTGCAGCTCGCGTTCCGCACCCGCGCAAAATTAGCTATAATTGCGTTTAAATTTAATTAAAGGAGAGATTATGGGGCTATTCGGTTTGGGCAAAAAAGCTGAAAAAGCGCAAATTCCAAGTACGTTTGCCGGCAGAGTGGATAAATTTTGGGCGGAATTTAGCGGCGCGATAGACGAGATCAAGGCTGATTTGGCGGCAAAAGAGTTTGAAAAGGCGATGCAAAAGACCGACGAGAAGCTTCGTATTTGCCTTGCCGAGCCCTATTTTATGACGGGGCTCGCGGGCGATAAGCTCGATCTGGTGCTAACTCCCGAGGGTATGAGGCACCGATTATTTTGGCTAAGCTTTATCAAAAACGCTATGCCTAGGCAGCTCGAATCCAAAATGCGCTGCACGCTCGGAAAGCCGCGTGCACCGCGAGGTATCGGCGGGATCGAGATGTACAATACGCACGTAAACGCCGAGGAGTCGATGATCTACGCGCAGTTTAACGAAAGCGACGTGGATATTAAAATTTACAACAAAAACCTAGCGGCTCTACTCGCGCAGGACGAGGGCAAAGCGGGCAATCTAAGTTTCATCCTACTTGATAACATCATCGGCGAGACGACGGTCATTAACACTTTAGGCATGCTTGAAGTGCTGGCCCAGCCGCAGGAAAACGGCGTGCCGCTAAGCGAATTTGCCGATCTGATCGATGAGAAATTCGGCGAAAAAGCTGCGCGCGAACCGCTAAAGAATTTTTTCAGCTACGAGATGGAGCCGCGCGGTAGCGAGGTGCGCGAGGACGTGATCGTGGGCACCACCTGCCTAACGGCCATCGTAAATCAGTACCTAAACGGCGAGCGCGACATCTACAACGAAGCCTTCGAGCTCGGTATCAAATTTTGCTTTCTTAGCATTGATAACGGCGGCGACGTGCAGGCGGGCTTTGATCTGCGAAACAAGATCGAGGACGAGGAGCTAGAAAGCTGCAGCTCATTTCTAGAGATAATCGGCGGCGCAACCGGACAGAGACACGCATACATCGATCTTATCTGCTATGACGAGGAGAAATTGAAAGAAAAGGTAAGCGAGCTTTGCAAAAAATATGGCGCAAATATCGAAATCCACGACTTTAAGCGGTAGCGACTCTAGTTTTTACCGTTACCAAAATTTGCGACTTAAGCGGTAGTGGTCTCTGTTTTTGTGGCAGATAAATTTAAAATTTTGCGCCATCGCGGAAAATAAATTTTAAAACTCTACGTCGCCGCGTAAAATAAATTTAAAATTTGCCGCGCCGCACGCTTTTCGTTCAGTTTTGTCGTTCCGCTGGTACGCGCTAAATTTGATCAAATTGCAAGCTTGCGGTGCAAATTATAGTGGCGCGATTTAGGATTTTGTTTATGCACGTGATTCGCTTGCAATGTAGATCAGCGTGGGCGTTTTTTATAAAATATACACACCGCTTGCAAATTTCACGCGCTGTACCTGTTCGCATACATAGGCTCGCTACGTAGAATTTTTATCGGCCACAATAATCTTCAGCGCGAGATTTGTTAAGATTTAAGCACCAACGCATAATTTGATAAAATTTTAGAAGCGGACACGCAATAAATTCCAAGAAAAAAACCAAGCACGAAAGAATTCTAATGAAATTTTGCAAAACGCTCTTTGATAGAATTTATAAAAATTATAAAGATTTGACTCGGACAAATTTTAAAATTCTATAAAAAGCGGGTTTTATCAAAATCTTGCCAAGCCATGAAATTTCAAGAAAATTCCTCAGAATTCCGATAAGTTTTTTGAAATTTTACTATAGCAGAATCCGATCCATCGCGCGCATTAGCCGCAGCATTTGAGCATGTTCGAAAACATCGTGAGTACGGATGATCGCAGCGCCGTTTAAAGCGGCGATCTGATGCAGATACAGCGAGCCTGCAAGCCTGTCCGAGACCGCAGAGGGGCTGTAAAAATCGATAACGCTCTTTCTACTCGCGCCTACAAGCAGCGGGCAGCCGAAGTGCAAGAAATGCTGCAAATTTTTAATCAGCACTAAATTTTGCTCGGCGGTCTTGCCAAAGCCGATACCCACGTCAAGGATGATCTTTTTAAGCCCCGCACTTTGCAGCTGCTGCAAATTCTGCGCAAAAAACTCATCGATCTCACCCATAAGATCGTCATATTTGGGCGCAAGCTGCATATTTTGCGGCTTTCCTTGCATGTGCATCAGCACGTAAGCGGCGT
>NZ_CALIBH010000117.1 GCF_938045775.1 uncultured Campylobacter sp. | reverse complement strand
AAAAATTATCCTTAAGCACGAGAATTTGGGATTTTACGTTATTTAAAATTTTAAATCGGGCACACGAGTAAAACGCGATATCCACTAAAATTTTAAATCCTCACAAGATCAAATTTTAAGTTTTGAAATTATGAAACAGAATTTTTATTTGCTGTGTTATATAAATAAAATTTATGCTTTTGATGCTGAGTTTTAGCGATCACTAGAATAAAATTTGAATCAGGTCTTTAGAATTTAAATGCGCCTGAAGCGCGATTGTAATGTTCGTTAAAATCCACGCTGCAAGCGCAAAGATGCCCGCGAAATAGCTTTTTAATAATCCGCAAAGAGCTGCGTAAAATTCTGTGCTATTTTACCTCGCGTTTTAGTGCAGGCGTACCCATTTCTACAAGCGTAGCGTTCGATTTCGTAAAATATTCGCTCCAAAACGCGCTTAAAGAATTTAGAATCTGAGGACTTACATAGCTTTTTTTGCCTTCGCTAAGCCCTGCGCCTACAATATAAATTTTTGCGCCCGTAAAATCCGTAAAAAGATCATTCTTTTCTAAAATTCCAAGCTCCTTTTTGCCGTCGATCAAGCGAGGTGCACCTTTAGCATAAAAGCTCGTTACAGAGGAATTCTCTAGCATATCCGAAGCCAAAATTACGATCTTATTTTTCGCCTCTTTCGGCGCGATAGAATTTGCCGCAAAATCTTTAAGCGCGTAGAAAATATCTGATTTGGCAACTTGATCGCCCTCTTTTAAAAATGCCCCATTTATCTTTTCGCTCATAGTTTTTTTGACGAAGCCTACCTGATCTTTTAAACATTTATCAAATTTGGTAAGGGTGTTTTTATTCAGATCATATCGCTCCTCATCGCTTAGGGGTGTATCCAGCGCAAAATCAAATAGTACTTCGTTATACCGTCCTTGCAAAAAAGCGGAGAATTTCCCTACAAAAACGTAATTGCCCGCCTGCGCAAATCTCAGAGCATTATTAACCACTTGCTCTTTTAACGGCTCGTTAAAAGGCGTTGTCTCATCTATCAAAACAAAGACCGCCTCATTAATCTCACTCTTTTTTTCGATCTTATTGATCTCATAGCAGTTAGGCAGCGCAAACGCCGCTGCGCAAATTATGGCACAAAATAATAGAATTTTTCTCATTTCAATCCTCCGCTTTTAGCATAGACAGCTGCTCTTTCAGCTTTTCATTTAGCTCGTCAAGACTTTCATTCCTAGTTAGCTTATCAGCGATCTCTGCTTTCGTTTGAGCTATTAGAATTTCTAAATTTTTATTTAGCTCAGCTTTATATTTCTCCAATTTCGCCATATCTGCAGCATCGCCTTTACTTATTTGAGCTTCGATAAGATCGTTTAGCTCATCTACGCGCTCTTGCACCTCTTTTAAGTCAACGCTTGTAGCGGGTTTCTTCGGCTCGAGGCTTTGCGTATTTTGCATAGCAGGCTGCGGTTGCTTCGTCGCATTCTCTTTTATAGGTGCCGCCTCTGCAGATTCTATATCGTCATTTTCTAAAGACTTATTGTATTGCGAAAGACTCTTTTCATGTTTTCTTCTATCTTCTTGATCTTTAATCCTCACTGCTATATAATTACTAAAATTTCTATCTTCTGCCGATCTTGACGCGTTTTGTTCTTTTCCATCGATACCTACCTTACTTATATAATCCGACATTTTGGATCTAAGCATCTTTAATTTTGCATCCGCTTTGGTTATTATGACCTCTTTTTTCTTTTCATAAGCCTCTGCAAATGCATCTGCAGTATCATAATCTTTTGTAAATCTATAAGCTTTTGCGCTCTCTTTGCCAGCAAAGCCCCATTTCCAGCCAAAGAGTATTCCTAAAATTTGAATAAAGACAAAAAGCACGGCTAAAACTATAAATGTAGCCCAACCACCTTTCTTATCGGCTTCTTGCTGTTCTATTAAGGCTTTTTTATCTGCATTTGCTTGAATTTGACCAAGTTCTGTCGGGGCGCTTTCATAGACATTAGTAGAGATATTTGAAATTTCTTGATTGAGCTGTTTTTCTAGTACTTGTCCGCGCACATAGGTAGCACCCACTGCGATTAATACGATTAAAATTGCAGTAATGATCGTTATATACCATTTTGGAGTCACATCTGCATTTGTATTTAGTCTATTTATTAGCATCTTCCATTCTGGTTTGCCATCATCTTTGCAATTATCTTTTTTAGTTAACTTAATTCTGCTGTCGGGTATTAAATTTTCATCATCTTCATCATCGTCTTTTTTCTTATCTTTATTTTTCTTCTTATAGCTGTTATACCATTTACGAGCTTTTGTTACAAGAGAATTTTTATAAATTTCGCCTCCCGTTAAATGCGTAAAACCTACCAATATTATTGAGATTACAAAAGCGATCGCTACTGCGCCTTTTTGCTGTAATGATTCGCTAGCGCCCGGAATGGTGTATCCTGCCAGTACATACGCAAACCCCATAGCCTCGGCAACTACCAATAAAAATATAACTATCCACATAAGTGCAGGGAATTCTTTTCTATCACCCTCTGTCGCCTTTGACAGATAGTCTTTGCAGGTTTCAAAAAATTTTTCATCGGCATTCATATATTTTGCATAAAAGCTATAAAATTTAGAGCAAATTATGTTCTCGCTTGCAAACCAACCTGAATTATCAAGGCTTGTTTGTTTATAACTTCGTGCTATTGTCCCTATGAGCGGGAAGCTAGTCCAAGTACAAAGCCACCAAAATTTGATATTATCCCAAAATTTTATGATTAATAATATCAGCACTATAGCTGCGATAACTGCCGAAATCCATAACCTATATAACGATATAAAATCCATTACTTCTTTCATCTTATTTCCTTGATAGCGGCTTAATTTCAAAGCCTTTTTCTAATAACGCTCCGTTTGAAAGGCTATAATATAAATAGCCCTTCGAGTGTATTGTATTTTTGTCGTCAAAAACGATATCCACACACTTAAGCGGAGAATTTTTATCGCTAGCAAACACACGATAAAGCAGTCCCTTCTCGCCTTCATAGGTATTGACTCTACCCTGGATTTGATAGTCTGCTTTACTATTGCTGCCTTGGATATAGCCTTTATAGATGTAAATTTTAGGATTCGCGCTAGCCTTTCCATCTTGAGCTAAAACGCTAACGGGCGCAAGCGCTACAAGATTATCATTTAGCGTCGCACTCCAAACGCCGCCGTTTAGAGCCTTTTTAAACTCGGTAGTCTTAGGTAGCTCTTTGCCGCTAGCTAAAGCCTTAACCGCGCCATCCGCATGGTATTCGTCAAAAGCGCAACTAGACATAAAGCCATCGCTCGCATAAGCTTTGGTGATGAATGAAAAGCCTTGTTTCTCGCCGCCGTATTCGCTTGCTAGCATAAATGCCTGACCATGCGCTGGCTCTCCGCCGAAATCTACTACCGCATTGCCTGATCCCGCAATATTTTTAGAAGGCTTGGTATTCTCTGTGGTTTTTACGCCTTGCGTAGAAATTTCATCGTGCTTTGAAATTTTATCGCCTTGATTTTCCGTACCACTTTGAATTTTAGCGCTAGCGATTTTTTCACCTTTTGGCTTATCACTATTGCGCTCTTGTCCTAAGCTATTAGATGTGCTGCTTGCTTTAGTAGAAACACTATCGGAAGCTAACTTACCACTATGCTTAGAATCCCGCGCCAACTTCGGTGCTCCCTTACCACCAAAAGTTACAGCAGGCTGCTGCAATCTAGTAAAGTAGCTCGGATCCACCTTTATGCCTTGTGTATATTTTATGATATCCGCTTCGCTCTCCAGCTCTATAATCTCCACACGCCTATTTTTCATCCTGCCATCTGCTTTATTATTATCGGCGATAGGTTGAGATTCGCCCGCACCCCAATAATAGATATTTTGTTTCGCGGTACCATTGGCAGCAAAAATCTTTCCTACAGTTTTGGCGCGCTCTTCTGATAATTTTTGATTCGTAGCACTTGAGCCACTATCATCGGTATGTCCTACTACTAAAATTTTCCTGCCGCTATTTTTGTAGGTTTGGGCAATTTTAGTAAAATATTCGTTAGCTCTAGGATTCAAGCTGCTTTTGCCAACAGCAAATTGATTATCGTCGGTCGCTACACTCAATCTATCACATTTTTTATCACCAGCTTTGACGTCTTCAGATGCCGTATGTACGCCGTATTCTTGTGATATCTTTTTCTGCTCAGCCCTCCTTTGATCAATATAATCTCCGATGAAATATCCGATCGCACCGCCTATTATCGAGCCTACGACCATACCACGCTTACCATCTATTTGCTTACCTATTGCCGCTCCACCCGCAGAGCCTATAGTAACTCCGCCAACCTTACCTAGGTTGTCGTTAAGTGCGGCGCAACCGCTTAGCGCAAGCACTAACGGAACTGAAATAAAAATCCTAATATTTGCCATTTTTTCTCCTCTTAGAAAATTGAGAAGTATAGCAAAGAAAAAATGAGGGCATTCTTAAACAAAGTAGAAACATTTAGCAAATAACTTTAGAAATTAAAATTTAAATTCTATCTTGAGCAAATTAAGTAAATCTTGAAAATTCTTTATAATTAATAGTAACCTTTAATAGGTAAGAAATCTAAATAGTAGTTCTGATTTAAAAAAATTGGTGGTGAATAAATTTTACTTTAGATTTTTGATTTATAAGAATTTATGGAATTTTTAGTTAGTAAAAAACGGCATCAAATTTAGAATTTCAAAGCGCTAAATTCAAAGGTAGAATTGAGGAATTAAAACTATATCACACCCTATAAATACGCCTTTTGATGCATTAAATTTTTATCTCATCGGAAATTGAAGTAACAACACAACGATAAAAATTCTACGCTTTTACAATACGCCTGATTCCATCCTAATTAGACATAAATTCCGCTTATAAACTACAAAAGCGCCGATTTATACGGCATAATTTCATATTATCAGGGATTAAAACAATCCAGCTATAGAATTAAAATGTTAAATTAAAAGCTATGATATTATTTTGCGCTCTTGCCGCCGAATTTTAAAAGCGCGCTGCCCCACGTAAAGCCGCCGCCGAACGCATCCAAAAGCATAAGTGAGCCGTTTTTGAGCCTGCCGCTCTCGTAAACATCATTTATCGCCATCGGAATCGACGCCGAGCTCGTGTTACCGTATTTACCGATCGTAAGCACGCACTGTTCGTCGCTAAATTCCAGTCTAGCCTTGACCGCCTCGATGATGCGTAAATTAGCCTGATGCGGGATGAAAAGATCGACCTGCTCGGGCGAAATTTTATTTTTCTCCAAAATCTCCACGACGTCGTTACTAAGCGTCGGTACCGCGATTTTAAAGACCTC
>NZ_CALIBH010000116.1 GCF_938045775.1 uncultured Campylobacter sp. | reverse complement strand
GTTTGTCTGCAAAAATTCCATCCATCTGCGCGCAAATTTTATCCGCCTCGCTCTCCTTTTTTACGATCGCCGCGACCTTTTTTACATTTTGGCAGATATCTGCGGTGGAGTTCGCATCCATCGCAAGGCTCTTAAGCCCTAGCTTTTGCAGATTCTCGCTAACGCCCGCTGAGTGAAAGCTCGTGATGACCAGATCGGGCTTAAGCTCGACGATCTTTTCCATATTCGGCTTTACGTAGGTGCCTACGCTAGGCAGTTTTTCGGTTTCAGCCTGCGGGCGGATCTTGCTCATCGAAGTGGTGGCAATCGCAGCGATCTGATCCTGCGCGCCTAAGGCGTAGATGATCTCGACTGCTGCGGGATCAAGTACGACTAGACCTTTGGCGAATACAAAGCTCGCCGCAGTCAAAGCTATAAGAATTTTTTTCACATTTTCTCCTTTTGCGGTAAGATAAATTTAGTTCCTAAATTTTCGACTATCAGGGCGTCAAAGCCGTAAATTTCTTTTATGATCTGCGGCGTAAAAAGCTCGCTCGCGCTACCGCGATACCTCACTGCGCCGTCTTTTAGCATCAAAATTTCATCGCAAAAAAGCGAGGCTAAATTTAGATCGTGCAGCACGACGACGCTCGTTAAATTTAGCGTTTTGGTTAAATTTTCGCAGATCCTCATCGCCTCGATCGCGTAGTTTATATCAAGCGCGCCCGTGGGCTCATCGAGCAGTAAAATTTCAGGCTCGCTTACGAGCGCTCTGGCAAGCAGCACGCGCCCGAACTCGCCGCCGCTTAGCTCAAACGCGCTGCGATTTAAAAATTTCTTCACATCCAAAAGCTCGGCGATTCGCTCTACCTTGTCGCGGTCGCTCGCATCGTAGCCGCTAAATGCGCTTTTTAGGCGGCAAAATCTGCCCGCAAGTAAAATTTCATTCACGTTTAGCGCGGCTGCGAGGGCTGTTTTTTGCGGCACGAAGCCGATGAGCGCGGCAAGCTCTTTGAGGCTATATTCGCTTGCTTTTTTGCCGTTTATTTCGATGATCCCGCTTGCGGGCTTTAAAATTTGCAATATATTTTTTAGCAAGGTGCTCTTGCCGCAGCCGTTAGGACCCAAAATCCCGTAAAATTTACCCCGCTTTAAATTTAACTCTATGCCTCGCAGAATCGCTCGCTTGCCGTAGCTGAAGTTTAGCGCCGAAATTTTCATGCATGCTTCCTAAACGC
>NZ_CALIBH010000115.1 GCF_938045775.1 uncultured Campylobacter sp. | reverse complement strand
CTGCTAGCGGCATCAAGCAAGGCACCGAACTAAACGAAGCGCAGAAAAAATTCCTTTTAAGCAAGGCGGTTTTTGGGGATGCTTGTCTAAGATGCCACGATGTCAAGTATGATAAGCTCTTTGCATCCAGCGACAAGGCTAGCCTGGCTGCGTATATGGGCTCGATGCCTCCTGATCTTTCGATGATGATCCGTTCCAAGGGCGCCAACTATCTACACGAGTTTATCAATGATACGCAAAAGAAGCTTCCAGGCACTTCGATGCCGCGCGTAGGCTTGAACGAAAACGCTGAAGCCAAGGTCGTGGAATATCTAGCTGACGTAGGCGATAGCAAAAAAGCCGAGCGTGAAGCTACAACCATAAATATTATGATTTATTTCTTGATCCTTTCTGTTTTTGCAGGTCTTTGGAAAAGCAAAATTTGGTCGAAACTTCATTAAAATTTTAGCAGTCGGAGTAAAATCCGACTGCCATTTAAAATTCCGCCATATCCTAAATTCTATTAAATTCCATCTATCAAAAAGCTCTTGCAATTGAGAATTTAGCCGCTTTCGTGCTTTATGATAACCGCTTTTTTTATTACTTTTTAAGATTTTTCTACATATAATTGCCGCTCGATTTTGAAATTTAATGTATGAATTTAACTCAAGAAGGTTCAGATGAAATTTTTTAAATTTGCGCTTTTAGCTCTAATTTTTCCGCTTGCTATGCTTTTTGCGGATACGGATTATCGCGCCGAAGCAGCGACGATAAAAGAGAAATTTGCTCAAGCGATCAAGCTTTATGTCGATGGTAATAATTCTGAGGCTAGAAAGATAACTCAAGAGGCGTATTTTGGGCATTTCGAAAATCTAGAAGCTGGTATCCGCATAAATTTGGGACAGAAAAAATCCTACGATATGGAGAAGCAATTCGGCGATATCCGTAAAGCGATCAAAGCTGAAAAGCCTCTAAATGAGATCCAAGCAATGATCGATAATCTAAATCGCGAGATTGATGAGGTTCTGCCTGCGATCGAATCTGGTCATCGTCTCGTAGCCGAGTATCAAGACGGAGGCGACGGCAGCACTTCTGCGCCAACCTCAGGCGGGAATTCCGCAGCATCCGGTACGACCTCGCCGTGGATGAGCGTCTATACGGAATTTAAAACTGAGCTGGATAACGCTAAAGCTGCGTTTGATAAAAAAGACACTGCTGCACTAAAAGCTGCGCTAAATCGCGCGAAATTTGATATCTACCGCAACGAACGTCTAGAGGAGGCGGTTCGAAAATATGTCTCATCTCAGACTGATCAATCAATTCAGCAGATCATAGGAAATCTCTTGCGCGAGGATGCGGATACGGACAAATCAAAATTTGACGAAGCGATAAACGCTTTAGATAATCTAGCATTAAAAGCTGTAAATGATTTGCCGCAAGAAAGCTACTCCATAGCGCCGCAGACTGCGTTAGCACAAAGCGATACTAGTGAGGATGAGAGCAAGGATTTTACGCCGATTGTGCAAAATATCAAAGACAAAATGGCTAAGGTTTTGCAACTTTACGAAAGCGGCAAGGTTGATGATGCGATTGACGAAAGCGGCAATATCTACTTCGACGAATACGAAGAGAGCGGTATGGAAAATATCGTCGGTGCTAAAAATACTCAGCTTAAGCTAGACACCGAAGCAAGCTTTAATAAAATTTCAGCTCTTATGCGCGCGGGTGCTTCCAAAGAGCAGATTGTAGCGGCGCAAAACAAGCTATTTGATCAGCTCACCCAAAGTCTAGAGCTAACGAAGAAATCAAGCAACTGGGATCTATTCTTATACGCGTTTATCATCATCTTGCGCGAAGGATTTGAAGCGCTCATCATCGTAGCCGCGGTCATCGCTCTACTTATAAAATCCGGCAATTCAAAGCACCTAAATATCGTTTACAGCGCTCTTGGCGTCGCGGTTGTGCTAAGTATTGCTACGGCTTATGGGTTGAATTATATCTTCGGTAGCGAAAATGCAGGACAAACGCGCGAAGTGATGGAGGGCGCGGTGATGTTAATCGCCGTAGTTCTGCTATTTTATGTGGGCTTTTGGCTTCTTTCAAATGCAAGCTCCAAAAAGTGGAGCGCCTATATCCAAGGTCAAATTTCAAACAGCCTAAGCTCTGGCGATAGCAAGATGCTTTGGTGGACGGTATTTTTAGCGGTTTATCGCGAGGGCGCAGAGACGGTGCTATTTTATCTGGCACTACTTTTCGATGCCAAAAGTCCGGCAGCTACCAGCATGGTAGCAGCAGGCTTCGTAGCGGGTCTGGCGGCTCTTATCATAGTTTATATCGTCATCAAAAAATTCTCGCTTAAAATCGCTATCAAGCCATTTTTCATCGCTACATCGGTCATTATCTTTTATATGTCCGTCGTATTCGTGGGCAAGGGCGTGATGGAGCTAGTCGAGGGCAAGGTATTCGTGCCTACCGTTATTGATGGGCTTCCAACGATTACGTGGATCGGATTTTATCCTTACGTCCAGAGCCTCGTGCCGCAAGCGGTGATGATCGTACTTCTAATCGTAGGAATTTTAATCTTAAAAAATAAGCAAAAAAACAAATCTTAATAAGGAGAGAAAAGATGAAAAAGATTTTTTCAGGTATGTTGGCACTAAGCCTAGCCTCTGTTATAGCAATGGCAGGAGAACATCCGATCGGAGAGCCGATTGAGCAAAATGGAATGGAGATCGCGGCAGTTTATCTTCAGCCTATCGATATGGAGCCTAAAGGCATCGATCTAGCTCCTAGCAAGGCAGACATCCACCTTGAGGCGGATATCCACGCTATCAAAGGCAACGCAAACGGATTTGGCGAGGGCGAGTGGATCCCTTACCTAAAGATCGCTTACGTGCTTAAAAACCTAGACACAGGTAAGATTCAAAAGGGAAATTTCATGCCGATGGTAGCTAGCGACGGCCCTCACTACGGCGCCAATATCAAGATGGTAAACGGTGTAGGCAACTACGAGCTAACCTACAACATCGAAAATCCAAGCGCCAACGGATTCGGTCGCCACGCAGACAAAGCGACCGGCGTAGGCAAATGGTGGGAGCCGTTCTCGGTTAAATATACCTTCCAATACACAGGCGCTCCTAAAGAGTAAATCGTAGCAGGCTCCGCCGAGTCCGTTTTGGCGGAGCTCTAGCGGTATTGGGTTTAGCCGCACGCTTTAAATTTAAGGCGGTTAAATTTAGCCCGTTTAAATTTAAATGTTACACCGTAGATAAAGAACATCGTTTTGCTTCAATGCGTTTAAGCTTACGAATCTTTTAGCTGCGGCAAAATTTTAAAATTTCAAGAGGCTTAAAATTTTAAAATTTTAAAATTTAGCGCGCCGCAAGAGCGAGACAAAACCGAAGCAATAGCGAGTCGAATTTCTCTTTGCGGGCGACTCTTATCGCTGAGAACTTTTTGTAAGCGGATTTGAAATTTTAAAATTTACAAAATGGCGTAGGTTTTAAAATTTTAAAATTTAAGCAAGTATAGGCGATTTACGCGCATTAGGCTCGATGAGGATTTTTAATGACGATATTTTTTTATCACGTTAGCTTGGCTCTATTTCCACTCGCGTTTTTAAGCGCGTATCTGGGCGGCAGGCGTTTTATCAGCGCATCGTTTTTGCCCGCGCTTTTGGGAGCTGCATTCGGGGCGCTGTGCTTTAGCGCATTTGCGCGCTCGGCAAACGCCGATACGGGCAAGATCGTATTTGATGCGCTCGCACTTTTAGCGCTGCTCGCGCTACTGCTTGCGTTTAAGTTTAAGCGATTCTATCTTACCGCTATAGTTATTTTTGCTCTTGGTTGCGCGTATGGATTTGAATACCGCTTCATAGGGATGAATTTTAAAATTTTCTCCGGCGAGCTGCTGGACAGCTTCAGCCTAACCAACCTCTTTATGGCTGTTTTAGGTGCACTGGCGCTCATTTTATTCTATTTTATTTATCGCTCAGCTCTAGCGCGCGCTAGCAGGGGCGCAAAGCTAGCGTCATTCGCTCTTGCATGGGCGTTTGCCTTTATTGCTAAAATCGGCTTTTTAGGCCTTGATCTGCGCCAGGCGGATGCACCGAAAGCGCTATCTGCGAAGGGTTTTGAGGGGCTTTCAAACGCGATCGGCTCGTCCGAGTTTCTAAGCGTCATCGCTAAAATCATCCACTACAACAACTCCTATCTGACGCTAGCTCTTTGCCTTATAGCCGCGCTAATTGCGCTGCTTACGGTATTGCGTGCGCCAAGGCGTGTGCCTCGCGAAGCGGACATTATAAAATTTAGAGAGGTTAAAGCGGGCAGATTTGCCATTTTTAGAGATTTTAGCCTGATCTTATCGCTTGGGGTTTTAATCAGCTTTTTGGGGCTTTATTATATCTTGGTTGCTTCAAAACCGCCTACGATCGACGAGCCTAAGATTATCGAGCCGCAAGGCGCGGAATTCATAATCGATGCAAACATCGTAAAGGATGACAAGCTGCACCGCTTTGCCTACGTCACCGACGACGGGCACAAGGTCAGGTTTTTTCTGCTAAACCGCTTCACGGACAAATTTGCCCCGGTCGCGGTTTTTGACGCGTGCTCGATCTGCGGCGATATGGGCTACATCAAAAAAGGCGACGAGCTCATCTGCATCGCTTGCAACGTGAGGATATTTTTGCCTAGCGTCGGCAAGCTGGGCGGCTGCAACCCAATCCCGCTAGATTATAAGCTAGAGGGGCAAAATATCGTCATCGCACTTAAGACGATCGAGGATGGCGCGTCCTATTTCTCGGAGATTGTGGATAAAAAGGTGATCGATCCGGTCAGTAGAAAAGAAATTTTAAACACCTCTAAATTTAGCTATCTTTACTATGGACGCACCTACTTTTTCGAAAGCGAAGCGAATGCAAACGCCTTCACCGCGCACCCCGAGCGCTATGTAGATGAAAACGGCACGCTAAAGGAGCTTAAATAATGTTTTTACGCATCATCAAATCCTCCATTTTAAACTCCAGGGATAGCAAAATTCTAGCGTTTTTGACCATATTTTTATCGGTCTCGCTGATCGCTTGCATGCTAAATATCACGCTAAAAATCGGCGATCAGGTCGCTAAGGAGCTACGCAGCTACGGCTCAAATATCGTAGTGCTACCGCGCTCGCAAAGCCTAAGCATCGAGATCGGCGGGCGCGAATACTCGCCGCTTAAGAATGACGATTTCTTAAAAGAGAGCGAGCTGCATAAGATCAAAGAAATTTTTTGGCGCAACAATATCACCGCCTTTGCGCCTTTTTTAACTACCCGCGCAGGAGATTACGACGTCGTGGGAACCTACTTTGAAAGGGACGTGGGCGTTAGCGACGAGCCTGATTTCAGATCGGGCGTGCGCTCGCTCTATCCGTTTTGGAGCGTAGAGGGACAGTGGGTAAAAGACGGCGCCGAGAATGAAGTGCTCGCAGGCGACGCGCTGGGGCTTAAGATCGGCGATACGGTTAAGCTTGGAGATTATGAGGTTAAAGTCGTTGGGATTTTGCACGGCGCGGAGGATGAAGCCAAAAAGCTGATCGCAAATTTATCTCTGGTACAAAAGCTAACGCACAAAGAGGGTCTCATCGCCAAGGCAGAAGTTAGCGCCATGACGATCCCGGAAGACGATCTGTCCGTAAAGGCAAGAAGGAGTCTCGATAATCTAGACGCTACAGAATACGACACATGGTACTGCTCTGCATACGTAAGCTCCATCGCATATCAGATCACCGAGGAGTATCCAAATGCAAGCGCCAAGGCGGTACTTAGCGTCAGCGAAGCTCAAAGCGGCATCACGAAAAAAATTCAAAATTTAATGGGCGTCGTAAGCATTCTATCGCTGCTAATCTCAAGTATCTGCATCACGAGCCTGCTAAGCAGCGAAATTTACAAGCGCAAAAAAGAGATCGGCTTACTTAAGGCGCTAGGAGCGAGTAACTTTATGATCTATATCCAGTTCGCCGCCGAAATTTTCGTCATCTGCGTAGCAAGCTCACTCGTGGGCGCAGTCGTGGGCTACGCGCTTAGCTGGGCGATCGCGTATCAAATTTTTGGCTCCTTTATCGGCGTCTCGCTTATGGTCTTTCCGCTTAGCATCGTCTTTGGACTTCTTATTTGCATTATCGGCTCGATCTTGCCGCTACGCGGAGTAATCAAACTACTGCCTGCGGAGGTGCTTTATGGTAGGAAATAACGGCGCGTTTTTTAGAGGCGCGATCTTTAAAAGTATCATCAACAGCGGCATCCGCAGCTTCGTGATTTTCGTCGCGATCATGCTAGGCAGCGCGGTTTGCGCGGCGTTCGTAAATATCTACGCCGACATCGATAAAAAGGTTGCCAGCGAGCTAAACAGCTACGGCGCAAATTTAATCGTAAGCCCCGCAAATTTAGAAAATTCCCATATGGACGAAGCGGCGCTTGATGCGAAGTTCGCTAAAATCCCGGCACTGAAAAGCGCGAATAAATACCTTTTCGGCAGCGCAAATTTAGGCGTAAACTCAGGCATCATCATGGGGGTAAATTTCTCCTCTCTGCGTGATACGATGCCGTTTTTGGATCTTAAAGAGGGTTCATTTATAGGCGTGGATTTCGACGATAAAAACGCGCTCATCGGCCAAGATCTCGCCAAACTTTTGGGCGCGAAGCTCGGCGATAGTATCGAGATTACGCCGATCGGCTCAAACGAAACGAGCAAGGTAAAGATAAAAGGCATCGTATATGACGGGCAGAAAGAGGACGGCATGCTGCTAATCTCGCTGCCGCTGGCGCAAAAAATTTTAAATCAGCCTGCGCAGGTAAATTACGCCGAAGCGATCGTAAGCGGCGATTTTAAGCAGCTAAGCGAAATTTCAAAAAGCCTAAGCGACGGGCAGATGAGCTTCGCTCCGATCGGCAAGGTATCCAAAACTCAGGGCATCATCTTAAACAAAATCAAACTTTTGATGCTTCTTATCGGTATTACGATCCTTCTGATCACCTCGGTCTGCATCAACACGAGCCTTAGCTCTATCCTGCTTTCGCGCATCAAAGAGTTTGCGCTCATCCGCGCAATCGGCGCGAGCAAGCAAAATTTGCTCCACCTGATCCTGAGCGAAATTTTAACCGTCTGCGTCGCAGGCTCGCTAGCTGGAGTATTCGTGGGATACCTGCTCGCGATCTTGCTGGGGCATCTGATATTTTCAAGCAGCGTGGATTTTAGGCTGATTAGCCTCTTTGCGGCGGTCGCACTGAGCCTGATTTTTGCGCTCGCGGCAAGCTACTATCCGATCAAAAAGGCGCTGAATCCAAATTTAGCGAATCTATTAAGGGAATGACATGGAAATTTTAAAATTTGAAGGTATATGCAAATACTTCGGCGAGGTTAAGGCTCTCGATAATATCAGCTTCGACGTTTTAAGCGGCGAGTGGGTCAGCATAATGGGCCCAAGCGGCAGCGGCAAAAGCACGCTCGTAAATATCCTAAGCCTGATGGATACCCCCACCGCAGGCAGATACATCCTAGGCGGAGCCGACGCGAGCGCGCTAAACGACGAGCAAATTTTAGAATTTCGCCGCAAAAAGATCGGCCTCGTGTTTCAGCAGTTTCACCTAATCCCCTATCTAACGGCCGTCGAAAACGTAATGCTGAATCAGTACTACCACAGCTGCGTGGACGAGGACAGCGCCAAGGCGGCACTTGATAAAGTAGGGCTCGGGCACCGCATCACGCACCGCCCTAGCGAGCTTAGCGGCGGCGAGCAGCAGCGTGTCTGCATCGCGCGCGCACTCATCAATGATCCCGACATCATCATCGCGGATGAACCTACGGGCAACCTCGACGAGGCCAACGAGCGCGTGGTTTTGCAGCTCTTTCAGACGCTTCGTAGCGAGGGCAAGACGCTGCTTTTGGTCACGCACAACGAAGAGCTCGGTAAATTTGCCGACAAAGTGGTGCGCCTAAGACACGGCAAGCTCGATCGAATAGAGCTTTTGGATCAAAGCACGATGAAGCATAATCTCGGCTCGCAAGATAAAATTTCAGATTGCGATCCAAACAAAAGCGCTTCGCAAAGCTCTAGCGCCGAAACTGCGAGCGAGCAAAATCCCGCCTCGCAAAATTCTCGCGGCGAAGATCAAGGCGCTAAAAATTTAAGCGGCGAAAATCAAGGTGCCAAAAATGCGGGCGCGCAGAATTCCGGTGCATAAAATTTAGCTCGCATGATGAAAAATAAAGCTACGTTAAAATTTAAAAATTTCACCGCCTGCACCGCGCGCTCTTTTTGGATCCGCCTAAGGCTCGCGCGAGCAGGTGCGGCTCTTTGCTGCGCACGTCCCGCCGAAGCTATTTGCTTCGAAATATCAAACGCCTATGCGACGCCGAGCGGAGTGGGGAAAAATTTAAAAAATCAAAATTTTAAAATCGTGCAGGTTTGCTTCGTAGCGTAAATTTCGGAATCGCTTTTGCACATTTAAATTTTAAAATCGCACGGAAGTAAATTTAATCCGCATAAAACGCTATTCTGTGATTTTGGTGGGCTCACCGAAAAGCCTATTCATCTCGGAGATCAAAATTTCCTTGCCGTCCTGTGCGCCGTTTGCGAGCTCGGCGAGGCCTGCCTTGGCGGCGCGCACGCTCTTGCTTGTATCACGGGGCTTTGCGGCGTAGTTTTGCGGATCGGTGGATCTTAGCAGATCGTCTTTCCCCCCGCCGTCATCTCCTGAAGAAATTTTGGAATTTTGCAGCTTAGAATTTGAAGCGGAATTTTGCGAATTGGAATTCGTCGCGGAATTTCGCTGCATAGAATTTTGCGTAGTAGAATTTTTCGAATTTTGTTGCTCAGAATTTCTTCCCGCATCCGTTTGCAATTTTGCGGCTTGCGCCTTATTTGCGGCGGAATTTATTTGCGGCGCACAGCTCTGCTCGCTTTCTTGCTCGCCTGTTTGCGTAGATTCGGGATTGTCTTGCACGCTGCTAGAGGTGGGGCTTTCAGTAAAATTTTGCGACGCGGAATTTACAGGGCTTTGTGAGGTCGAATTTGCAGGGCGTGTAGTATCGGCGCTGGATTCGGAAGTCGCGCCTTGCGTAGAATTCTTGCTTTGTGTAGCGGTTGCGCCACGTGCGGAATTCCGATCGCGCTTGCTTTGGGCGGGATCATCGCCGTTTTGCGGCGCGCTTTGCTCGATTTTGATTTTTGCGTCCTCGCCAAAAAGCGATTTTAGCACGCTATTGATCGCTCGCGAACCCTTGCGTAGGTACTCTCTGTCCTGCCCCTGCGCGCGCGAGAGCAGATACAATGTGCCGCGCTCGAGCTTTAAAAATTCTATGCATTTGCTAAATTTCTCGCCTAGATCGTAATCGCGGTCGTAAATTTTGGCTAAAAAATTCTCGTAAATTTCATTTTGAGCGCCCGTTTTGATGGAAGAGCTAGAATTTTGCGCTTGCGCCGCTGCGCCAGGTTTGATCTCGTTGCTTGCGCCGAAGTTTTGTTTTGCCGCATCGCCCGCACTGGAGTTTTGCGCCGTGTTTACGGGACGTTTTGCACTCGCAGTAAAGCTCGGCACGCCGCTTGTCGCGCTATCTGCGTCACTCGGCGCAAAAGTCGTGCCGCCCGGTTTGCTATTTGGCGCGAATGTCGCGCTTTGGTTTAAATTTGATTTGAAATTCGGCGCGGAGCTTTGCGCGTTTAAATTCGGCGCCGAAGCAGAAGCATAGCCCTCGCTTTGATCCAGGGATCTTCCGACCTCTATGAGCTCGTCGATCTCGCGCAGATTTACCGCCTCCATCATCATAAAAATCATCATAGAGATCGCGTAGGTGTTGTCCGGGCTGATGGCAAGCATGCTCTTAGCGCCCGCTAAAATGCGGAAAAACCGCTCGTACATCAGCAGGCTAAATTTCGCGTCGCGGCGCAGGAATTTATCCTTTAAATTTGCGATCATCTCGTCGATTATCGTCTCGGCGTTGTAGTTTTCGACCTCTTTGATGATCTCGATCGCGCCCGCGCGGTCCTGGCGCAGCACGACGTCTAAAATTTCGCCAATTTTAACGGGATCGAGCAAGCCCAGCATATCGGCGATCGCGCGCTGCGTGATTCCTTCGCGGCTAAAGATAATCGCCTGATCAAGGAGCGTGAGCGTGTCTCGTAGCGAGCCAGAGCCGCTGCGCGCTAAAATTTCAAGCGCGCCCTCTTCGTAAGCGATATTTTCGGTTTTTAAAATCTGCGCGAGGTGCGCTACGACGGCGCTTTTGGCGATAGGTTTAAAGCGAAAGTGCTGCGTGCGCGATAGCACGGTGACTGGAAGCTTGAGCGGATCGGTAGTCGCAAGGATAAATTTTACGTAAGCAGGCGGCTCTTCAAGCGTCTTTAAAAGCGCGTTGGAGGCCT
>NZ_CALIBH010000114.1 GCF_938045775.1 uncultured Campylobacter sp. | reverse complement strand
AAAATTTTAAAATTTCACGCGCAGACTGCAGCCCGCTTCGCTGCGCGGAATTTTAAATCCTACGTTCAAAAGTAGCTCGCTCGCGCTGAATAAATTTTAAAATTCTACCTGCCCGCTAGCTAGGCACGGCAAATAGTTTAAATTTCGTCGTTTAAATTTAGATCTCGCGGCTAAATTTACGCGGCGCGCGGTAAATTTCACGCCGCTTTTAAACGCGTCGTATGCCGCCGAAACGCTCGCTACTTCTCAAAAATAATCGCGTGAGGCTTAAATTTAGCGACAATACACAAAGGCGCGTAAATTTAGAAATGCAGGCGCGCGATAAGCGTCAAGCTAGCCCTCCTCGCCCAAAATCAGCCTAAGCGCGACGTTTGCCTGATGTGCGGCGCAGATCGCCACGCGCGGAGCGAGCAGCCCCACACCCTGAGCCGCAGCGCTTTTGCGGTCGCCGCAGACGAAGACGTTTTTGCCGAGCCGCGTCGTGCGGATCTCGTTGGCGCCGCCGCTGCCCGCCATGCCGCTAGCACAGATCAAAAAGCGATCCGTGCCGCCGAGCGCGTCGAAAAGCATCGCTTTCGCCGCCGCGTCGTCGAAGCACTCGCAAATTATACGCTCGTTTTTTAAAATTTCGGCTACGTTTTGCGCGGTAAGTCGCTCATTTAAGGTTCGCACGCGCACGAACGGGTTTATGCGCGCGATTTTTTCGCGCAGAGCGGCCGTCTTGGGCTTGTAAAGATCGCCGATCTCGTACTGCTGGCGGTTGAGGTTGGTCGGCTCGACGACGTCAAAGTCGATCAAAAAGAGCTCGCTCACGCCCGCGCGCGCAAGCAGGATAGCAACGTTCGAACCGAGCCCTCCGAGCCCGCAGATCGCCACGCGCGAGCCTTGCAGCGCGGCGTTTACGGCGGGGGCGTTGCGAGCAAACATCAGCGCACGAAGCTCCTGCGGCGCCAGCTCCGCACCGCGCGCGAGCAAAAAGAGCTCATCGCCCGCCTTCAGCTCGCAGTTCTGCGTGCTCGCATAGCCGTTTATTACGACGATCTCGCCGCTAAATTTAACCTCGCGCTTCAGCCCGTCAAGATCGCTCGCAGCCGTTTCGTAAGCTTTGCCGTTTAATTTTATCTGCATTTTGATCCTAAATTTTATCTTTTTG
>NZ_CALIBH010000113.1 GCF_938045775.1 uncultured Campylobacter sp. | reverse complement strand
CCGCCGTAGTATGGCTTGATATCCTCGTCAAAAGCCTTATGGAAAAATTTCGCTTTATACATTTTTACCAGGCTGCTATTAACCGCATCAAGCAGCTCGGTATTGCCCTTAGATAGGGCGACGGCGATATAATCTACCTTGCCGAGGTTGATGATTTTTGCATCAAGCGCGGCATCGTTTCTAGCGTATCCGAGTACGACCGTATTATCGTCGGCAAAGCCTATGCCCTCGCCAGCCTTTAGCCTAGCGACGCACTCATTCGCGTCGGTACATGTCGCAATCTCATAGCCCGCGTTTTTGAAGTGCTCCTCGGCAGTTGTGCCTTTAACGCTTAGAATTTTTTTATGCGCGATCTGATCGATTCTTGAAATATTATCATCCTTACGGCTTAGCACGCCAATTTGCACTGAATAATACGGGTAAGAAAAATCGACTTTCTGAACGCGGTCTTTTGTGACGGTAAGCTTGGATATGATGAGATCTACTTTGTTTTGCTCCAGTGAGGGAACGCGATCTTTAGATGCTACGGCGATAAAGTCGATTTTGATCTTTTTATTACCGAATAGATTTTTGACTAGCTCGTTTGCCAAGTCAACCTCAAAGCCTTTTAGCGTGCCGTTATCATCGAAGCTAAACGGAGGCTGGGAATCTTGCAAGCCTATGCGAATTTCGCCTGCTTGCTTGATATCTGCTAGGGAATTAGCGCAAAGCGCACCAGCACCCAGCAAAATACTTAGTAGAATTTTTTTCATATTTTGTCCTTTGAATTAAAACATTTTATAAAGATCATCTAACAAGAAATATTTTTTCTCAGCCTTGCCCTTGTAAAAAGGATCGATGCTGTCGTTAAAAATTTTCTTGAAAAAGCCGTTTTTGCTGAGCTTGACAAGCCCGTCATTTAAGGCATTTAGCAAGTCATCGTTGCCTTTTTGCACCGCGATAGCTAAAAAGTCCGTCGTGCCTAAATTTTTGATATTTACCTCTACCTTGCGATCTACGACCGAATAGCCCAAAACTACCATATTATCGTCTGCATAGCCGCTGCCGCGACCGGATTTTAGCGCGCGGAAGCATTCGCTAGAACTAGCGCATGAGATAACTTTAAAGCCTTCCTTATTAAAATAATCAAAAGCCGTAGTGCCGGGTTCAGCTAAAATTTCTTTATCCTGTAGGTCGCTTATTGTCTTGATATTATCGTCGGTGCGGGTTAGCACGCCGATATTTACGCTAAAGTAAGGATTTGAAAAATCCACTAGTTTCTCGCGCTCTTTCGTAACCGTAATCGCCGCGATATCCAAATCGACCTTGTTGTCTTGCACGGCTGTGATACGATCATTGCCCAGAGTTACGACATATTCGATTTTGCCACCTTTATCGCCGAAAATTTCTTTCACGAGCTCTTCGATAAGCGAAATTTCAAAACCGCTATATCTTCCATCCTCGGAGACGCTAAGTGGCGGTAGTGAGCCGTCCACTCCGATACGAATGAGCCCTTTTTCTTTGATCTGCGCTAAAGAGTTAGCAAATAACGAACACGAAGCGATTAACAACGCAAATATAATCTTTTTCATAAAATTCCTTTAAATTTTACTAAAATTTGCCAGCGAATAGAATTCCATCCATCGCCACTTTAAATTAAAACAAGCTGTAAAGATCGTCCAGCAAGAAATACTTTTTATCAATGGTGCCTTTATAAAAAGGCTCAATACTCTCATCAAAAATTTTTGTAAAAAAGCCCTTTTTACTTAGCTCAATTAATCCCGCATTTACCGCGTTAAGCAGCTCAGTATTGCCCTTTTGCACCGCGATGGCCAGGAAGTCCGTCGAGCCTAAATTCTTGATATTTACTTCGACTTTGCGGTCGACTACAGCGTAAGCGAACACAAGCAGATTATCATCTGCGTATCCGTCGCCCTTGCCCGATTTTAGAGCGTTAAAGCATTCATTCGCGCTCGCACAAGGTACTACGTTATAGCCCTGTTTCGTAAAGTAATCAAACACGGTAGTGCCGGGCTGCGCCAGTATAGTCTTTCCGTTTAGATCGGAGACCTTTCTGATATTATCGTCGCTACGAGTTAGCACGCCGATATTTACGCTAAAGTATGGATCGGAGAAATCTACCAGCTTCTCGCGCTCTTTCGTAACCGAGATTAGCGCGATATCTAAATCGACTCTGTTATCCTGTACCGCTTTTATGCGGTCATCACCTACCGTTACGACATATTCTATCTTGCCGCCTTTATCGCCGAAAATTTCTTTAACAAGCCCTTCGATTAAGAGTATCTCAAAGCCGCTATATTCGCCGGCTTTAGCGACGCTAAACGGCGGAGACGAGCCATCTATACCGATTCGAATAACCCCTTTTTCTTTGATTTGAGTCAAAGTGTTGCTAAGAAGCGAACACGCAGCCAGCATCAATGCTAGGATTATCTTTTTCATAGCGTCCCCCTTTTTAAAAATTACAGCAAGCTATAAAGATCATCCAGCAAGAAATACTTTTTCTCTGCAGTTCCTTTGTAGTAAGGCTCGATGAAATTATCGAACGAATTTTTGAAAAAGCCCTCTTTGCTTAGCTTGATTAGCTCGCCGTTTAGAAAATCCAAAAGCTCCGAATTGCCCTTTTTCACGCCGATGGCTAAGAAATCCGAAGTGCCTAAATTCTTGATATTTACTTCAACCTTTTTATCTAATACCGGATAAGCCAGCACGACTAAGTTATCATCGGCATACCCGTCGCCCTGTCCAGCTTTTAGCGCCTTGTAGCAAGCGTTTGCGTTATCGCATCTAGCGATATTATAGCCTTGCTTTTCAAAGTATGTTTCTGCAGTACCGCCGCTAAGAACTAAAATAGTTTTATCTTGTAAATCGTTTAGGGATTTAATCTTATCTTCGATGCGGGTTAAAATGCCTATATTGACACTAAAATATGGGGTCGTAAAATCGATCTGCTTCTCGCGCTCCGGAGTTACGGTAAAAGTTGCGATAACTGCGTCCACCTTATCTTCTTGTAGGAATTTTATACGCTGATTTGCAAGCACGGAGGTAAACTCCACCTTCCCGCCTGATGGAAGCATATCTTTAGCGATGGCATTTGCCATATCGACCTCAAAGCCCTGATGCACGCCGTCTTCTATCTTGCTAAACGGCGGCTGCGCGTCATAAACGCCTATTCTAAGCACTCCGCTACTTTTGATCTCGGAGAGCGATCTTGCGCAAAGCGCGCTACTGGCCAAAGCTGCGACGAGCAGACTTAAGAGAAATTTCTTCATCCTTTTTCCTTTCTCATAAATAATTTCAAAGCTATTGCCACGGCTACGGGAAACCTCAAAATCCCGCGCGAATGGCAAGCAGACATTAAATTCGCCTGCAGGCGAAAAGCAATTTTAGCTTTTTATATCTTTAATGATTATTAAATAGTAAGTAAAGTCGTCAAATAAATTCGCTTTTTCATTGTTTGCTTCGATTTTGCGCGAGCTTTTTTAGAATTTTCATCCGCATCCTAGCGGTAAAATTTAAAATTTTACAAAATTTTAAAGCCACAGAATTTTACAAAATTTTCAGCGTAGGATTGGGCGAGAAATTTTACGAGCACTTTAAAGCTTGTGATGAAATTTTAAAATTTTATGAGATTAAATTTTGCAGATTGCATTTGACAAAACAGCACAAGAAAGGAGTGAAATTTTAAAATTTCGCGCTTTAGCGCAGACATAGTGGAATTTAAAATTCTTAAATTTCTACTCCCGCCCAGCAAAGTGGAATTTTAAAATTTTTAGCAAGCGTCGTATTTTAAAAGCAAGCAAAATTAAATCTTTGCCACGCTGCAGAATTTCGCAATAAAAGTCACGCTGCCAGCGCTAAATTTTGCGCCATAAATCATACTACAAACATCAGCTTTGCGCAAAGCACGATGATGAAGCCGAAAGTAAGCGCGATCTTGTGGATATTTGCTCGTAAAAACTCAGGCGCGGGCCTTCCCATTGCACGACAACTTAAATTTATCGCTACGCACACGGCGATGATGAGCGCGAGCACGACTTTTAGCATAAAGATTTTTTGAAGCGGCGTGCCGAAATACCCGCCGTTAGCGCTCCCGACCCAACGGCTCATCATCATTCCGCCGGTGATTATCAGCGTAAAAAGGCAAACCGGCATGATCTTAATCGCGCGCGAGCCGATCGCCTTTTTAACGCGCTCAAAATCCGCGCCCAGCGCGCCTTTGAGCCGCGAAAAAATCACGACGTCGAAAAATATATAGCCCAAAAAGATAATGGCGCAGATGAGATGCACTATCTGCACGTAAGGATAAATTTGCTCCACCACCGCTCCTTGCTATGAAATTTCGCCCATTTTATGCGAAATTTTAAATTTTAGCAATGATTTTCATCAACGCGCCGCGAGCGGTTAAATTTAAAGCGGCTAAATTTAAGCAAACCGCGCGAACGGCGCAAATAAATTTCGACGAAATCGCGCGGGCAAATTTAAAAACAAAGCCGCGCAGCTAAATTTAAAAATGGTCGCATTCGTAAATTTATAAAATTTACGAGCAGCGCCGCGCCGATAAATTTTATAAAATTTCAAAGCATCATCGAAAAGATTATGCCGAATATGATTAGCGGGATATTAAAGAAAATAAAGGTCGGCACGCAGGTATCCCACATATGGCTATGCTCGCCGTCGATATTCAGCCCCACGGTAGGTCCGAGCGTGCTATCGCTCGCAGGCGAGCCCGCATCGCCGATACCGGCAGCCACGCCGATGATAAAGATCGTCGCCGCCGTGCTAAAGCCCAGCTGCGCGGCTAGCGGGCAGTATATCGTAGCGATGATAGGGATCGTGCCGAAGCTCGAGCCGATACCCATCGTCACGAGTAGCCCGATGCCGATCATCAGCAGCGCGCCGCCGAGCTTGCCGCCGCTTAAAGTGCTCGCTACGTGCACCAGCTCGTTCACGCCGCCGGTTTCTTTTAAGATCGTGCCGTATCCTGCGGCGATCAGCATCAAAAACGCGATGTAGCCCATCATATGCACGCCCTCGTCAAATACGTTATCGAGCTTCTTCCACTCGATGCCTTTGCTCGCAAGCATTACTAAAATTCCGCTAAGCGCGGCAAACGGAAGGGATTTGATCCAAATTTGCACCGCGAAGCACACCGCGATACCCGCTAGCGCGCCCCATTCGCGCATGCCCATCTTAAGTTCGCTAAAATGCGCATCCAGGCTCTGTTTGGTTTCGGCGTAGTCTCTCGGCTTGCGGTAGTAGATCACGGCTAGAATGAGGCCCACGAGCATCGGCACGGCGCTTAGCCACATCACGCTCGATATGTCGCTTAGGCTTACTGCGATGCCGTTTGCGTTCATATTTTTTTCGATTAGCCCCATAAAGATAAGTCCGAATCCCAGCGGCAGCGCCATATACGGCGTCTGCAAGCCGAACGTCAGCGCGCACGCTACGGCGCGGCGATCGATCTTTAGCGAGTTCATGATCTTAACTAACGGCGGGATCAAAATCGGGATAAAGGCGATATGCACGGGGATTAAATTTTGTGAAAAGCACGCAAAAAAGGCAATCGAAAAGATAAAGATATATTTTTTATCGCTGATTAAATTTGCCACCGCGCGCACCAAGATCGCCGTTAGGTTAGTCTTTGAGATCGCGCTTGCGATGACGCCTAACAGCAGATATGAGAGCGCGGTTTCTAAATTTCCGCCCATACCGAGGCTGCCGGCGTTTTCGGGGTTGCCGTTTATGAATAAATTTATGGCATCGCCCAGCGGAATATTGCTTGAGAGCACGGCGCATATCGTGCCGATTAGGATCGCAAGCATTACGTTGCACCTCAGCAAACATAGCGCGCACATCACACAGATACTGATAAATACGGGATTGGTAAGCATCTTTTGCCTTTTTTGGAATTTTTGCAATTATATAGAATTTAGGGCTAAATTTTGCTAAAATCGCGCAAAAAATCGGCTAGGACAGCGATGAAATATTTTTACTCCTCTTTTGTAGTAAGCCTAATTGCGCTTGCTATCGCGTTTTATATCGGCGGCGCAGGTGCTGCATATATCTGCGCGCTTTTATGCGTGCTCGAAATCAGCCTTAGCTTCGACAACGCCGTAGTCAATGCTAAGGTGCTAAAAGATATGGCGCCGGTGTGGCAGAGTAGATTTATCCTCTGGGGCATTCCGATCGCGGTTTTTGGCATGAGGTTTTTATTCCCCGTGCTAATCGTCGCCGCAAGCGCGCATCTTGGACTTTGGGAAACCCTCGTGCTGGCACTTAAGCGGCCGCAGCGCTACCATGAAATTTTAAGCGCGAACGAAGCGCAAATTTACGTCTTCGGCGGCGCGTTTTTGCTGATGGTCTTTTGCGATTTTTTCTTCGATGCGCAGCGCGAGCTACACTGGCTGGGCATAATCGAAAATAATGGGCTCGTGCGATTTTTAAAGCGCATTCCAAACGCGCCCACGCTGATCGCTCTAGCCGCGGGGCTTGTGCTACTTACTAAAACGGACTCGGCGACGCTCGGTGCGGCGTATTTCGGCGCGATCTTACTCTATCTACTCATCTCCTGCTTCGACCGCCTTTTCGGCACGAACGGCGTAAAAAACGGCCTTGCGGGCTTTTTATACTTAGAAACCCTGGACGCGAGCTTTAGCTTCGACGGCGTGATCGGCGCGTTTGCGCTAAGCGATAATATCTTCATCATTATGCTGGGGCTAGGTGCCGGCGCGATGTTCGTGCGCTCCATCACGCTATATCTCGTCGCGCACGGCACGCTGTCGCACTTCGCGTATCTGGAGCACGGCGCGCACTACGCCATCGCGTGTTTGGCGTTTATAATGTTTGCCAAGCTGAAATTTGAAGTAAGCGAGATCATAACCGGCACCGTGGGGATCTTATTCATCGCGCTATCGCTCCTTTCGTCGGTGCTTTACAACCGCCGCAACAAGCGCAAACTCATCGAAACGATCGCGGGAAACAACGAGTGAAATTTCATAGCGAGCTTTGCGGCACGCGGGCTAAATTTTAAAATTTCAAGCTACCGCCACAAGCGATAAAATTTACCCGCTTGCGCCGCGTTAAATTTCAAGAGACGCCGAATTTCAAGAAACGCTAAATTCCAAAAACCGCCAAATTTAAAGACGCGGGCGATGAGATTGAAATTTTACGAAAAGCGTTAAATTTTATCCAGCCTAGCGATCGCGCGAGCTCAAGCCTTTATCGCGTAATCTCTGCAGTTCTTTGCCGCTGAGTGGCGGGCTATTTGCAGGCTCGCCGCTCTCGCTTGCGCCGCCAAAAAGCTCCTCGTTCAAGCGCAGCTCGTCAATGATACCCAGAAGCTGCAAAACCTCGGCCTTTATCCGCTCGGCGTCTTTTAGCGTAGTGCGCGGCGAAAACAGCGCGGCTTCGAAGCGGTTTTTCGCGCCGTTTAAAAATAGATAAAATTTGCCGTCCATAAACGCCGCGCTAAGAGCGATCTTGGGCGCAAGCTTAAGCTTCAAAGCCCCGAGACGCTCCATAAAGCTAGGCGTCAAAAGATACCGCGCCTCGATCTTATCGCTTGCGAACACGCGAAATTCCTTGCCGAAAATCACGTCGTCCATCAGCTCTTGATCGCCTAAAAATTTAGTGCCTGGCGAGCGGTCCGCGATGATGGTCCGTCCTTTAAATTTCTTATAAAACTCGCACACCAACACCGAACCGCTAAAAGCCTGCACGTATTCGCCGAGCCTCCAAGCGTTCCAAAGCGCAATCGCCGACAGCAAAAAAGCTGCGGAAAGATCGCTTTTAGCCCTTTGAGATAGCCTTACAAGCTCCATAGACTCGCGCGTTTCATAGATTTTTATCGCCTCGCTTAGGCTAAATTTCACCCCTTTATACACGCCGACTATCTGATCCTCGGCTACGAATTCATTGTTCGGATAGATGCCTGTTTTGCGGATCTCTTCTTCGTCTATGCCGCTTTGCGGCTCGTATCTAAAGGCGGGATCGATATCTGAAATGATGGCGCGGATGAAGGCGTCTTTGTAAAAGGCATTGTACTCCCACTTGGCGATGGAATCATCATAAATCCCCCATACGCAGCTTACCGCAATTATCGGGATCATCGCGGACATCAGCACGGCGGAGGAGTATTCGTTTTGGATCAAGCCGTGGATAAACCAGCCGACGGAAAAAGCTGCGATCAATATCAACAAAATCAGCGGTTTTAGAAATTTTATCTTGCACTGCTGCTGCTTTTTTGCCAGCTCCTCTATCGCTCTATCCATATTCAAAATTTAAACTCCGAATTTGATTTGCCAAAATTTTGCCCTTTATTTTACGCTAAATTTTATTAAAATTTCATCCGTTAAGCGGGTTTAAGATTTTTTATGCTATTTTTGCGGCCTATTTCGATCAAAAGGCGAGAGATGATAAATTTACCGAAAAAGTGCGTGGTTTTTACCTACCCGAAAATGGGCGACAGCGGAAAATTTTTGCCGGAGGAGTTGCGCGACGCGGCGGGGCTTACTGGCTGCACGCTTCAGTGCAAGGCCTACGAGAGCGCGTTTGCGCAGATAAAAGCCCTCGGCTTCGAGCTTATCGCCGTAGGCAGCATGGGCGAGGCGGGCACGAGCGAGTTTAAGCGCGCTACGGGCGCTACGTTTGAGTTCATAAACGACGAAAAATTCGAGCTTGAAGCGCCGCTGCGGCTCGAGACTTTCACCACCGGCGACGGGAAGAAATTTTACCACCGCCAAACCCTGATTTTCCGAGGCGGCAAGGAAGTAAAGCGCTTTAGCCGTATCGCTAAGCCCGAGCAGGACGCACAAAAAGTACTTGCGGCGTTAAAGAGCCTGTGATAGATCGCTTCGGCGCCGCGCTTTAAATTTCGCGCTACAAATACATTGCGATACAGAGCTGAAATTTAAGGCGAAGCGTATTTCTCTTAAATTCAGCATTTTTAATTAAAATGGCGCTAAATTTAACGGAGGTGGGTATGAAAAAATTTCTATTTTTAGCGCTATTTTGCGCCATTGCGGCAAACTGCGACGAGAGCGCGCCAGCGGATAAAGCTTCTGCGGTGGGCAAAACGGATAAAACAACGAGTATCGGCGAGACCGCCGCGCAAAGCGCGCACTTTCTAAAGAGCGGCGAAGCAAGCGCCGGCTCGCAAAGCAGCGCCGATGCGGTCATTCAAACGGACGGAATTTCGCGGGCGGATCTGCAAAGCTGCATCGTAAAAAGCGACGAAGGCTCCTGCGAGCGCGTCGCACGCGGTCTAAAAAGCGGCTGCGAACGCAAAGATCAGCTGTCGTGTTTTTTCTACGCAGATGCGCTAGGGCGGGGCTTGGGCGTAGAAAAGGACGTAGTGGCGTCGTTTGAGCTTTTTCGCGAGCAGTGTGATGCCGGCAGCAGCGAAGCGTGCTACGAGCTGTCGGTCAAATATCTCCAAGGAATCGGCACCCCTCAAAGCTTTGAGCTCTCGGGGCAAGCGCTAGATAAGGCATGCAAAATGCACAACAAGCGCGCCTGCGCGGTGCTCGATCTACTGCCGAAAAATTAGCGCGACAGAGGCGGTAAAATTACGAGCTTCGAGCGCAAACAGAGCGCGCAAGCCTTTTAAATTTTAGCGGGCTGTGCGAGTGCAGTGCGCGATGAGGCGGTAAATCGAAGCGTGCGAGCGGATAAACGAAAAAGGAGCAAAGATGAAAGCTTTAAAGCTTGCGCTATCAGCGGCGCTGGCGCTTAGTTTGGCAAACGCGGGCAGCGAAACCAAAGAGTTTAAATTTAGCGGTGCAAAAACTAGCGCGCTTTTAGCAAAGTGCAGTAAAAAGGACGCCGCCGCATGCTACGAAGCGGCGATGAGATACGATCTGGGCGGTCGCGGCGTCGTGCGAAACCGCCTCAAAGCGCAGGGCTTTTTCGCAGACGCCTGCGAGCTCGCCGCCCTCGCTGAGCGGAAGCAGGGAGATAAAATGAGCGGCGCAGGCGAGCACGCGATGAGCGATTTGCGCGAGCGAGCCTGCCTGGGCAACGCGGCGGCGCTGGAGAGTTTCGCGAGTGGGCAGTGCCGCAGCCTCGTGATATACGACGAGCTTTGCGAAGGCGGCTCGCAGGAGGCATGCGACAATCTGGCGCGGATGAAGCGCGATGGTTGGGCACCCAAGGAGAGCTGCAGCGATGAGATAGTCGCAAAATTCGGCGACGGCAAGCCGCAGAGATAAAATTCCACCCTATTTTGCGGCGGTAGAATTTTAAAATTTTGCAAGTATAAAATTTGCTGAAATTTTACGCATTTCAGCAAAGCTGCCCCTTTAAAGCGCGAAGTAAAAATTTCGAATCGTCCGCTTCCCACACGGCGGCAAAATTTTAATTAATGTAGATTTTTCAAAATACCGATACGAACGAGAGAAGACATACACCGCGAACAATAAATTTCAAAGCATGGATTTAACCGATTTAAATGACGCCAGCTATAAAGCGCGAGATAAAATTTAAATTTAACGATTTTTTAGGGGGGGGTAGAATTATGCTAAAAAATCTTAACCAAAGAGGCTATATGTTTAATTTTTTAAAAAATGTCTTTATTATCTTTTGTATTATCGTAATATGGGAAGCAATAAATAATAAATCGGGCAGTAAAGAAGGCTACTCACAAACGGGTTTTAATAGCTGCGATAGGCTAGTTAGGCTCACAACAGAAAAACTAAAGCAAGAAAATAACGAGCTAAGAAGAACGTATATATTGATGAAGCTAGAGGCAGGCTTGCAAATGTCCAACGAGCTTAAGAAACAATTTTGTTTATCGGCGCTCGAACATCCAGATGACTTTTTTAATGTGAAGAAATAAATTTTTATAAGGAGAAAAAATGAGAAAGATTGTTTTGGTTTTGACCTTATTATGGACTTTTGCATTTACGCAGACGGCGAAGCAAGATTGCGAAGAGTGTACGAGCACTCTACCGGGGGACATATTTTCGGAGATCGATAAAGATTACGCCAATGCTGCCAAATTTTACGAAAAATGTTGCGATTGCAATCAATACGATGCCTGCCAAAAGCTAGGGATATTGTACGGCGACGGAAAGGGTGTGGAAAAAAACAGCAAAAAAGGGTTTGAGTTAATAAAAAAGTCGTGCGATGGAGGATCGGTACGCGGTTGCACATCGCTTGCTTATCAATACCACTTAGGAGGAAATGTTAAACAAGATCATAAAAAAGCGCTTGAATTATTTAAAAAGGCGTGTGAGGGCAACTATGGTTTATCTTGTTATATGTCGGCAACTTATTATACGGGCGAATATGAGGAAAACGGCATAGAAAAAGATGATAAAAAGGTGATTGGATTCTACACAAAAGCATGTGATAAAGGACTTGCATTGGGTTGCACAATACTAGGAGGGATCTATCATTCGGGCGATTTCGGTACAGAAAAGGACAATAAAAAAGCATCCTATTTTTACAAGAAAGCTTGCAACGGTGCCGACGACCAATGGAGTGCTTGCGCGGCATACGCCGCGTATGCAGAAGATAAAGATAAACTGGAGGCGGCAAGATACTATAAAAAAGCGTGCGAACTCGGTAAGGCGGATCCTCTCGCTAAAAATGAGAAATCTGCACAGGTTGTGCAATTTGCCTGCCGTTCATATAATTCTATAAAAAGTCTTATCGAATAAGATTGCTGCGGGCAACATAGCAAAGCATTGCCCGCACAAAGCTCTCCGTACATATGAGTGTAGACTAAACTTAAAAGGTTGCGATGCAAAGCGCAAGGCGAGTATTTGCAGTATCGCAGCGAGACTATCAAGCCAAGCTCCAATCACGCTTAAAACCCTATTTACCGAGCGCTCGCGCAAGCGCGTATTTCAAACCGCCGAAGCAAAAAAGCCTGATCGGAGGCGTTTGGCGACGTATCCCAACCGATCGCGCCTCATATTTTGCTCTATAGCCTAGCTCGCGCACGAAATTTTAGATTTTGAAATTTAGCGCAAAAATATTATAATTTCGCCCAAATCACGGCTAGGACAGAAAATGAACTCACGCGTGCAAAACAAATATCTAAAATCAAAAATTATGAGCGCCGAGGAAGCCTGCGAGCTTATCCCAAATGGCGCATCGGTGGGCTTTAGCGGCTTTGTTGGGGCGGGCTGCGCACTAGCGCTGCCGCAGGCTCTGGCACAACGAGCGACAGCACTGCACGAAAAAGACCAGCCCTATCAAATCGAAATTTTTACAGGCGCATCGACCGATCCGCTTTTAGACGGAGTTTTGGCAAAAGCAAGTGCCGTGAGCTTTCGCGCGCCGTTTTTTACGGATGCCGATATGCGCCGTGCGATAAATAGCGGCGCCGTGCGATACGCGGACGTGCATCTATCAAGCCTTGCCGCGCAGCTTAAGGCTGGCTTTTTTCCGCATCTAAACTTTGCTGTGATCGAAGTGGTGGCGATTAAAGAAAGCGGCGAGCTCGTGCCGTCCACATCGCTAGGCAACAACCAAGCCTGGCTCGATATCGCCGATCGCGTGATTTTAGAAGTGAATTACTACCAGCCACTTGAGCTGGAGGGCATTCACGACGTTACGGATCTGCGCCTGCCGCCACATGCCGAGGATCTGCCGATCAAGCACGTAGGCGATCGCGTAGGTAGCCCCTACATGCATGTAGATCCCGCCAAAGTAGTCGCTGTCATAGAGGCTAGGACGCATGATCGCGTCAATAATTTTACTGCCGTGGATGAAATTTCAAGTGCGATCGGGTGCAATGTCGTAAAATTCTTAAAAAACGAGGAAGCTTGCGGCAGACTTCCCGCAAAGAAGCTACTGCCGCTACAATCGGGCATCGGCAACGTCGCCAACGCCGTGCTTAGCTCGCTACAAAATGCTGGCTACCAAGGGCTGCAATGCTACTCCGAGGTGATCCAAGACGGCATGCTAGATCTCATCAAAAGAGGCGTCGTAGGTACTGCAAGTGCCACAGCGCTATCGCTTAGCCCCGCAGGCGTCGAGGAATTTCAAAAAAACATCGATTTCTACCGCAAGCACATCATACTGCGCTCACAAGACGTCTCCAACTCGCCAGCGCTTATTAGAAGGCTTGGCATCGTGTCGATGAATGGCATGCTAGAGGCAGACATCTACGGCAATGTAAACTCCACTAACGTCATGGGCTCGCAGATGAAAAATGGCATCGGCGGTAGCGGTGACTTCGCTCGCAACGGGTATTTGTCGCTATTTCTTAGCCCATCGCTCGCTAAAGACGGCGCGATCAGCGCTATCGTGCCATTCGTGAGCCATGTCGATCATACCGAGCACGACACTCAAGTCATCATCACCGAATACGGCATCGCCGATCTGCGCGGCAAATGCCCTCGCGAACGGGCTCGCGCGATGATAAGCATCGCGCATCCCACTTACCAAGACGCGCTGAGAGATTATTTCGAGCGGGCATGTGCGCAGCCCTGTGCGGGGCATACTCCACACATCTTAAGCGAGGCGCTGTCGTGGCATCAAAGATTTAAAGATACGGGGAGTATGAAGGCTTAGAGCGAATTTGTTTGAGCTAATGCGCTAAAGCCTAAAATTTAAGCTCATTCTCGCTGAAAGCAAGAAAGTTTGCGCTTAAAAATTCCGCCTGCATTTGAAAGCTCTATCGTTATTTAGAGCGAGGCGCACTAAAATTTTATTTTGTAAAGCTCGCGCGAAATGTTTATTATATGAATGAATTGAAAATTTGCGCCATAAAATTTTAAAATTTGCAGGCGGATTTAAGGCGCGGAATTTAAAATTTATCGCTACGGAATTTTAAAATTTAGCCTTAAATTTGCAGTTAGCGCATTTCAAATTTTAAAATTCTATGGCTTAAAATTTTAAAATTTTGAACTTCGTAAAATTTCATCCATAAATCTGCTATCAAATTTTAAATTTAGCTCTCACTTCATTTGCCAAGCTAATCCTAGCTATAAGGCGCGCCATAAGTTCGCGATAAAACCTCGTAGTATTTGCCAAGATAAATTCCGTATAAATTAAAGCGGCGGCTTGCTAAATCAGAATTTCTCGCCTTGCGAAGGCAATCTTTGGCTCATAAATTTAAAGAGGCGGGCTATAAGCCGCGGCGAGATGAGGTTAGAATTTTATCCTCGAGGGCTCCATCGGTTTGCTGTAGAAGTAGCCTTGCATATATTTAATCCCCATCTCTTCTAAGATGATTGAAATTTCGTGGTTTTCTACGTATTCGGCGATGAGCTCGTAGCCCTGCTTGCGCGCGAAGTTAGCGATGGTTTCGACGATAGCGCGCGAGTTTTTATCGTTTGCGATGTTTTTAATGAGCGCTCCGTCGATCTTTATGTAATCCACATCAAGCGTTAAAATTCTATAGTAGTTGGAGTATCCGCTGCCAAAATCGTCTATTGCGACCTTGCAGCCATAGTTTTTGGCTACGGCGATGAAGCTGCGTAGGCTCTCGTAATCGTCGAATTCCTCGCTTTCTAAAATTTCAATAAATAAATTTGAAGCATTTGGGCTGGATGCGAGCTTACGCTCTAAAAGCTCCTTGATACCTTCGTTTGCGATGTCAAAATATGAAAGATTTATGCTAAAGCAAGTCCCTGCGAAGCGGTCTAGCAAGCGAAAGGCTTCGTTTATTACAACCTGAGTTAGCGGGATGTAGAGCGAGGTTTGCTTTGCGATATCGATAAACTCACCCGGGCAGCGCGTCTTGCCCGAGCGGTCGATTAGACGGATTAGAATTTCATATACTAACGGGACATAGTCGCCACCCTCGGTGCCGTATGTGTTGCCGCTAGGATCGCGGTGGGTAATATCAAATATAGGCTGAACAAGCACAAAGACTTGATTTTTCTTGATCGCGTTTTGAATAGTGTTGATCATAATCTGATTTTGCAGATATTTTTCCTCAATCGCATTTGGACGCGAGTAAAAGCCCACGTGCTCGTTTTTGCTCTGCGCCTCATACATCGCCATAACCGCCTGAAAGACCCTATTTGCGCCGCCCGCTACGTCGGCACGCTCGCTTACGCCCATCGTGATATTTAAAGGCGCGGAGGCAAAGCCCTCGGTCGTATGGAGATTAAAAACCTTGTCGGTGAAGTATTTATTTATGATCTCCACATCGCGCGCGACATTTAGTCCCTCGTAAAATAGGCAAAACTCATCCGATTGGATGCGAAAGATACTAGCTTTGATCTCGTGCGATTCGATACACATTGCAAGCGTGCGCGCAAAGGAGCGCAGAATTTCATTCGTCGTCTCCGCCTTGTAAAAAAGCCGTAAATTTGCAAAATTTACGATAGTGATGTAGATCGCTACGCCCGTTTTTTCTGCGTTTATTAGCTCATATAGCGCTGCTTCGTTGCCCTGGCCCGTAAGATGATCGATATAGACTTGATTGTTTAAACTCTCTTTTGCGCTCGCAAGAGCTAGTTTCATAATCTCGCGCTCGCCGATGTCATGAGCGTAAAGTGCATATAGCGGCGGCTTGGACGCAGCCGCGATATTTGCTAGTCTTAGGCTCACGTCGGCTAGCTCGCCGTTTTTACGAAGTAGGCGCGTGTCTTTGGCGCTTTTATTTACCATCGTAGGAAGTTCGATCCCTTTATCTTTGGGCATCAAAACTCCAAGATCGCTTCCTTCCAGCTCGCTTTGTTCGTAGCCGCTTAAGCTAAGCGCGCTTTTATTAGCGTATAAAATTTTAAAGCTCTGATCTGCTAAAACTATCGCTTCGCCTGCTTGCTCGCATAGCGCGCTATAGGGTGCGAGGGCGCGCTTGCTACGCAAAGCATTGGAATTTATGATGTAAGTAAGCAGTAAAAACGACAAAAATACCGCCGTGTAAAGCATTGTCATTTGCATAAACGAGCCATAGAATTCCTCGCTAGCGTAAGAAAATCGCTCGCGCAGGCTTGCGAAGCGCTCGTTGAGCAACGAGAGATTATCGCTTACAATGATATTTTGCCGCTCGAAATTCCTTAAAATTTGCCGCGCGATTCCTATAAACGCAGCTTCGTCGGGGCTTGACGCATCTGCGTTTTCTAGCGCACTTTTTAAAGCAGAGATCTCGGAGCGATTTTTATAATTAAGCCCTAAAATTTGAGAGTAGAGATTTGCTCTTTGCGCATTTGCGCTACCGGATAGAAATTTTTGCTGCAGACTTTGAAAAAGGATTAAATTCTGCGAATTTAAAGCCCCAAGCTCATCTAAAAGCGAAATTTTATCGCTAAAAGCGCTTCCGATCGCGCGCGCATCGCTGCTAAGTCCAATTTTATCGATGATTTTGTCTTTTTGTAGAGCTTGCAGCACCTGATAGATGCCGCGCATATCGGCATTTGCAATCGAAAAGTCCCTTCTTGCGATCTTTGCATCAAATAATATATTTAAGCGGTTATCGGCGTTATCGATCAAAGCTAGCTCGCGCGAAATCGTGCTAAATCTCGCTACATCTCTTAGCGACGAGAAATAATTCCCGGCGATGATTATGCCTAATATCATAATCCCCACCATCAAAGTCCACATTATCTTATCTTTCATCCTGCGCCTCCGTCATATCGCCTTTAAGCGTAGCTAAAAAGCTCATCAAAGCATCAAGCTCCCCATCGCTAAGATCGTATTTTAGCAGATCCTTTGCGATCTGCCGCACCGCAAGACGCAAATCCGTCTGCCCGTTTACGTAAGGAGCGGTTTGCGTGATATTGCGCAAGCTAGGCACGCGGCGCAGCTCAAATCCATCGGAAGTGAACCTATGCTTAGGCGCATCCTCCTCTTCTGCGCTCGGGCGAATTTTAGTAAAGCTGCCGGTGCCTAGGCTAACGCCGTTATGACATGCCGAGCATAGCCGCACAAAAAGCACATATCCGTTATATTCGGCATCATTTAGCTTAACCTCGCCGCGCAAAAATCGGTCAAATTTGGAATTTATCGCCGTTTTGGACTTTAAAAATTCCTTCAGCGCATCAATGAAGTTTGCCGTATTCGCCTCGCCGTAAGCACTTTCAAAAGCCTGCTTGTAGGCTAAATTCTTCCTGATAAGCTCTAAAATTCTATCTTCGCTCGCATCCAGTTCATTCTCGCTAAAAACCGACGCCGCGATCCGCGCTTCAAAGCCCGCGAAATTATAATCGCCCAAGTAGCGATCAAAATAATAAGAATTTATGAGCGTAGGCACGCGTCCATCGCGCACCGAAGCACCCGAATCGTTTAAATAAAAATTGTGGCAGCTCTCGCAGGAGCGGCCTTTGCGGCTAAATCTTACATCGGTAAAAATTTTTGCGCCCAGTCGCGCCTTTTGTGGGTCATATTTAGGCATCTCAAGCGGCGAGAAAAGATTGCCACAAAGCCCCAAAACGGGCGCCAGGCTAAATATAAAACAGCTTAAAGCTCGCTTCGATCTCATCGCTTATCACCCCGCCTTTAGCCCGCTTTTTCAAAAGTTCCTCGATCTCGCGCTCGCTAGCCTCCGCGCCGTCCATATGCAGGTGCCACGCGGCGTTTTGCACAGCTTCTTGCAGGCTGCGTTTTTGCTCGCGCTTTTCAGTTAAAATTTCGCTTTTAAATTTGATGTTGCGCGCCCCGAGCAGCGCCTCGAACTTTTCGGCGGCGGTAGCAAGCCTTTTAGCTCCTGCGCCGAAGCGCTCAAACAGCGGCGCTAGCATCGATGAATTGCGCTCGCTCGCCCAGTTTAGATAAATTTTTCGCTCGCCCAAAGCCAAAAACGCCCCAAAATCCTCCGTGCTTTTTAGCGCGGGGCTCATAGTAAGAAACGCGATGTCAAAAACTGCGGGAATTTTAAAATTTTCGCTCTCGCGGCTTTTGCTCACAGCGTCTTTTAAATTTAAAGCCTGCGCTTCCTGAGTTTGCGAGTTTGAAATTTTACTTTTCGAGCGTGGATAAATTTTAAAATTTTCATCCGCCGCATTTGCAAAACCATCGCGGCTCAGCCGCTCGCAAAACTCCGCAAAGCTTAAATTTAATACGTTTTGCAAGCTAATGCCAAACTCCTCTGCGCTACGCCTTAGCTCGCGAAGCATCCCCTCCGAGCTATCGATCGCCGTAACCTTGGCGCCCAGCGACGCGAGATACAGCGAGTAAACCCCCGTGCCGGCGCCCACGTCTAGCACGCTTTTGCCCGCAAAGCTCACGCCCCAGCCGCGCAGTATCTCAAATACCCGCTTGCCAAAATCCCCTAGCTCGCCGCTAAATTTGGCGTAACTTTCGGACTTTTTATCCCAGCTATTTTCATCTGATTTTTCGCCGATTTTCTCCACCGCTAGCCTTTAAATTTTTTGTAATAATAGCAAAATTTGGCAATTTTTTCGAATTTGGGCTATAATAAGTACTTTCAAAATCTAGGCGAAAGGGCGTTCATGGCGGACGTGACGATAAGAAATTTAAACTTTGCTTACGAAAAACGCGAAATTTTAAAAGATATAAACTTAAGCTACGAGCTGCGCGATTTTTTAGCGATTTTCGGGCCCAACGGCGGCGGCAAAAGCACCCTTTTGAAGCTGCTTTTGGGGCTGCTGCGACCAAGCTCGGGCACGATCGAAATTTTAGGCAGATCGCCCGCGCTTGCCAGGGCGCAAATGAGCTACGTGCCGCAGTTCATCGCGATAAACAAAAGTTTTCCCATAAGCGTGCTCGAGGTAGTTTTGATGGGGCTGATAGATAAGAAAATTTTTGGCTTTTACTCTAAATCCGAGCGCGAGCAAGCCATGCAAGCTTTGGAGCGCGTAGGCATGCAGAGCTTAGCCTGCTGCCGTATCAGCGAGCTTAGCGGCGGTCAGAGACAGCGCGTTTACATCGCGCGGGCGCTGTGCGCGAAGGCTAAAATTTTACTTCTTGATGAGCCGCTAGCGAGCATCGACACGATGGGGCAGGTTCAAATTTACGAGCTTCTGAAATCCCTAAATGAGAGCGGCTGCGGCATAATTTTAATCAGCCACGACGTGCAGCTCGCGCTAAACTACGCAAATCGCGCTCTTTACGTCGCAAACGGCTCGGCGCACACCCACGAGATCGATCCGAGAGGCAGAGCGGAATTTTTAGATCACCTTAGGCGCGAGCACGGACACTTCTGTGCCGTCGATCTCGCGCTTAACGAATGCTGCTGCAAGGAGGGCGAAAATGGCTGAAATTCTATCCTATGATTTTATGCGAAACGCCCTACTTGGCGGGCTTTTGGTCAGTATAGTCTGCGGCGTCGTGGGCTCTTTAGTCGTGATAAATCGCATGAGCTTCATAGCAGGTGGCATCGCGCACGGCGCATACGGCGGCATCGGCATCGCGCTGTTTTTAGGCATCTCCCCCGTGCTGGGAGCTAGCGTATTTGCGCTGTTTTTGGGGCTGCTCATCGCCTACGTCACGCTGCGAAACACCGAGCGCTTCGACGCCGTAATCGGCGCGATATGGGCGTTTGGAATGGCTTTGGGGATAATCTTCGCCGATCTCACGCCGGGGTACAAATCCGATCTGATGAGCTTTTTATTCGGCTCGATCTTAGCGATAAATCATGAAAATTTAATCTTCATCGGCATTTGCGGCGCGGCATTTGCGGCGCTTACGGCGTGCTTTTACAGGCAGTTTTTAGCGATCAGCTTCGATAAGGAATTCGCTCTGCTGCGCGGAGTAAATACTAGCGTCTTTTACTACGTCCTCGTAGTGATGGCAAGCCTCGCGGTGGTCGCGTCGATTCAGATCGTGGGGCTAATCTTAGTAATCTCGCTTATGACGATCCCGCCCTTCATCGCCGAAAAAATCTCAAAAAGCCTAGGCTCGATGATGGCGATAAGCTGCGCGCTATCGGCGCTTTTCTGCGCGGCGGGGCTTATTTTGAGCTTCAAGCTCAATCTAACCAGCGGCGCTTCGATAATCCTAATCGCCTCGGTCTGCTTTTTCGCAAGCTCGATCTTTAGCAAACTTCGCGCCTAAAAGCCCGCCCAGCTCGCTAAGCAGGATGCCCGCGAGTATCAGCGCCGCACCCAAAATTTGAAGCGCGCTTAGCTTCTCGCCGAAAGCATACCCCATAATGCCCGCGCTTACGGGCTCCAGCGCGAAAATCAGCACCGTTTTTATCTCGCTTACGCCGCGGTTTTGCGCCATTGTTTGAATCACAAACGCCGCGACGGTGGCAAAGATCGAGGTCAAAACCAGCGCAAAAACGAAATCAAAGCTCGGCGAAAAGATCAAATTTCCTAACACCTTTATCTCGCCTTCAAACTCCGCGTGAGGAGTAAAAACTGCCGCGATCAGCGCACAGACGCAGACGCAGATAAACTGCACGATCACAAAGCCGTAGAGATTGCTCTTGCGCGCGCAGACGCCGGTAAAGACGATGTGAAGCGCATATGCGAACGCGGAAATCAGCGTCAACCGCTCGCCTATGCCAAATCCCACCGCGCCGCTTGCTCCGCTTAAAAAATACAGCCCCAAAAGCGCCACGACCGCGCCGCCAAAGGCGCTCGCACCGACCTTTTTGCCGAAAAACGCAAGCATCAAAAAGGGCACGATGACGACATTTAGCCCCAAAATAAACGCCACCGTCGATGATAGCGCATAATCAAGCGCTATGGTCTGGCAGGAAAAATCGCAAAACAGCATCAGCCCGCAAAACACGCCCCGCCCTATCGTGCCGCGGTCAAATTTGACGCCGAAGCGCAGGCAGGCGAGGTAAGTAAAAATGCTCGCCGCCAAAAAGCGCCAAAACAAAAAGCTAAAAACGTCGCCGCTATGCAGCGCGCGCTGAACCGGCACGAAAGTGCATCCCCAAACGATCGCCACGAAAAGTAGCCCCAGGTCCCACAGCCTGCTAGGCGGAACGGGGTTTTGCGCATGGCTTTGCATGGAATTGGAATTTTTCCCGAAACTCTGCGTGGAATTCGAGCTTTGCGTAGAATTTAAATTTTTTGCGGAGTTAAAATTCTGTGTAGCATTAGAATTTTGCGGAGTGCCAGGGCTTCGCGCGGCGCCATAGTTAGACCTCTGCGGCTGCGGCGCGCTAGCGGAGGCTGGATCGTTTGCAAGAACCCCAGTAAAATTTTTCTTTGAGCGTCGCGTATGGGCGTCAGCAAGGCTTTTTGCAGAGCTTAAATTTGGATCGTCTACGACGCTTGCACGGCTTAGCGAACTCGCGCTATTTGCGCCGTTGCAAGTAAAATTTTCCGCACAATTTAATATAAAATTTCGTTTGAAATTTCTTGCGGAATTTTCGCAAGGATTTATTGTGGGGGCTTTTGCGGAATTTAAAGCTTTATTTTCGGCGCAGTTCAGAATTTGCGCAGAGTTTAAATTTGGCACAAGAGCCGCGAAATTTAAAGCGGATTTTCTTTCGAGATTTTTGACGCGCGGAGCGGAATAGGGCGCTACGAGACTGTGCACGGCAAAACTGACCGAGGCACGATTGCGTGCGGCGAAACCAGTCGAAGCGGAAGCAAATTTTAAATTTCTTCCGCGGATAGAATTTAACCGGACATCCACGTTTTGAAATTTGAAATTTCTTTTGAAGCGGCAAGCGAAAGCGAAATTTACCGTGCCGTCCGGTGTTGTGTTTTTCGCGCACGTAAACGCCACATTTGAAGCAGAATTTAAAGCTGTGTTTTTCGCGCACTCGCACGCCTGATTTGAGATAAAATTTAAAGCGGATTTTGAATTAAAATTTTCCGCGAGCTCAGAGATAGAATTTTTCATAAATTTAAAGTAAAATTTCGCCGAGATTTTAGTGCGGTCGCGCCTATCTGATCGTCTTTATGGCGTTTAAAATCGCGCCCGAGTTTTTGCGAAACTCCCTTTCGTTTTTGCTTAAAAAATCGAAGCTTTCGTTAATGAAGGCGCTGCTGAATTCGCTACTAAAATCGTCTCCAGGCTCGCGTCCGACGGCACTTTTAAAGCTTTTAGCAAAGCTCACGTCAGTTCCTAGTTCACGCGCCAAAGGGCGAATGATTTCGTAAATTTCATCAAAGGCATTGGTGCGCAGATAGTGGCTAAATAGCACCTCGCCGCTCATTACCGCCTTAGTATCGGCTTCGGACATATCTTTTATTTTAGCAAGTACGAGCTTTTTGATCGGCTCTACGGCAAGACTTAGCTTCTTGCTCGCCAGCCTTTGCATATTCTGCACGGCGATGCTTTTTTTGCCCGCGCGCTCGGTAATGTAGCTAGGCAGATCGAGCTCGTAATCCTGCACGCCAGTGCGTTCGTATTCATTTGCGGCACGCTCTATCAAAGTGCTTAGTGAGTTTTTAAAATTTTCACTATCGCCCGCGCCCGCGCTAAGCATTACGTCCAGTCCCTTTACGGCGACCTCCTCCCAGCTAGCAGTTGAAAATAGCGGCAATAAACAAAGGATTAATTTTTTAAGCAAAGTTTTTCCCCAATTAAAGATTGATTATTTTATTTCGAAAATTTTAATGTATAATCAACGTTTTTATAATACCAAAAGGGCTAAATATGGAGCTTTTACTCATCGCTTTCGCGCTTGCGATGGACAGCGTCGCGCTTAGTATCTCAAACGGCGCGAAATATCCGAATTTTAAATTTGCGCAGATCGCGCGCGTCGCGTTTTTCTACGCGGCGGCTCAGTTTATAATGCCGCTTGCAGGCTACGCTTTGGGGATAAACTTCGTAAAATTTATCGCGCAGATCGATCACTTCGTCGCGTTTGGAATTTTATCGTTTTTAGGCGTTAAGATGATCGCAGAATCCCGCCGTGAGCAGGACGAGCCAGATCTTCGCCTAAGCACGAAGGAGCTGGTGCTGGGTGCGATCGCTACCAGCATCGATGCTATGGCCGTGGGCGTGACCTTTGCCTTTGGCGAGACAAACATCCTCTACGCCTGTTGCGTAATCGGGCTCGTCTGCTTCGCGCTGTG
>NZ_CALIBH010000112.1 GCF_938045775.1 uncultured Campylobacter sp. | reverse complement strand
AGTTTGCGATCTACAAAGACGGGCAAATTTTCATCTCGCCCTACATCGGCGATCTTAAAAACGTCGCCACGAATGAGCGATTTTTTGCGCTTTTGGATATGTTCGTGCGCGCCTACGAGCTGAAGTTCGACGCCGTCATCGCGGATCTGCACCCGCAGTTTTCACACACGCGATTTTTCGAGCAGCGCGGATACTCCGTGGTTCGCTACCAGCACCATTTCGCGCATCTGGTGTCGAATCTGGCGCAAAATGAGCTGCTAGGCAGCGGCAAAAAATACCTCGGCTTCTGCTTCGACGGTACCGGCTACGGCACGGACGGCACGATCTGGGGAGGCGAGATGATGGTGTTTGATCCGCACGGCTATCGTCGCGTCGCAAAATTTGACGAGATCGCGCTTATCGGCGGCGAGAATGCGATCAAAAACATCTACAAGCTTGCGCTTGCGCTCGTGTTTAAATTTAATGCAAAGGACGCTGCGCGCGAGTTTTTGGCAAAATTTAACGCGAGCGAAGTCGCAAATTTAGAAAAAATCGCGCCGCGTGCCGTCCGCTCAAGCTCGCTAGGGCGGCTGTTCGACGCGTTTGCTGCGGTCATTTGCGACTTGCGATCCGTAAGCTTCGACGGCGAAGCGGGCATGCGACTTGAGAACCTCTATATCCAGGGCTGCGAGCAGAGCTACAAGTTTGCGCTAAAAAGGGCGAATGGGGTAGGGGTTTTGAGCGAGAAAAGCCCTGTCGGCGGCGCAGCAAGCCCGAGCGAGAAATTTGTCGCCGCAAAAAATCCTATCCGCAGCGCAGAGCGTAATGACAGCAGCAGCGTCTGCGCGGGAAATTCTACCGACGGCGCGGTGGGCGTAACAGAAAATTTTAGCGGCGCGATAGATTGCAATAATTGTCCGACCAATTTTGCCAGCAGAGAAAGATTTGCAGCCGCGAATGTTTGGAGTGCGGCGGGCAAGACCGAAAATTCTGCATCAAATTCCGAGGCCTACGATGCCGAGCAAAATTTTGCCTATGCGCCGAATTCGACAAGCGCTTGTAGTTTAAATTCCGCGGGCGAGATAAATTATGATTTATCGATAAACACAGCGAATTCTACGGCGAATTCCATATCAAACGCCGCGGCAAATTCCTCAGATGGCGAGGCGCCGTGGGGCCTTGGCGGCGAATGCTACGTGATCGATTACGAAGCGGCGTTTTTGCAGGCTTTGAGCGATGAGCCGCGCTTGGCTGCGACGAAATTTATAAACGCCATCGCAAACTTTATCGCGGAGTTTGCGGAGGGCTTCGGGCTCGAGGTCGTGCTAAGCGGCGGGGTCTTTCAAAACGCGACGCTTCTAAATCTTACGTGCGCAAAGCTATGCGCGCGGGGCATCAAATTTCATCTAAACCGCGAGATTCCGTGCAACGACAGCGGCATCGCATACGGGCAGCTCGCGGCGTATCTAAGCGAAATTTCGCGCTAAGCTCGTCCACAAAAAACGCAATTATAGCCGTTAAGCTCGCTCTTTGTAAAATTTATCGTATCATCTCGCCGCTAGATTTAATGAACTCTGCGTCCTACCTACTCTTTGCGTAAATTTTAACGCTACGGGCGATAAAATCCACCGCGGTTAGCTTTTCTAAAATCGCAAAATCAGCGAGCAAATTTACGCTTTGCCGTCTTCATATGTCGCAGCCGAAACGTTAAAATTTTAAAATTTAACGGCGCGCCGTTGCCTGCCATAGCGTCACGGCGCACCACTATGGCAATCGATGCAAAATTCTACCGCGGCGCGTGGCTAGATACTGCGCAAATCCCAAGCCAAGACGCTATTTAGCGCCTGACTCTTAAAATTGAACGCAAGCTCGCGGTAGAATTTAAAATAACGGTAGCACCGGTAAAATTTCATCGCGCTAGCACTAAAATATAACGCGAAATCGCGAGCAAAATTTCAAAATAAGCGCGGTGCCTTGGAGCTTTAAATTTTTAAAGAATAAGCCAAATTAGCGCGAAATTCTTACTATTTGAGCGGAATTTCGGTAAAATTACATTCAAAATACGCGAAATGAGGGGAGCTATGAAAAAAGAGGAAAAAGAGAGCGCCGTAAGATTTAGCATTTCGCTGCCGACGAAGCTTTTTGAGGATCTCGACGAGATGGTGCGCGCCAAGCAATATCTAAGCCGCAGCGAGTTTATCCGCGATCTCATACGCGAAAAGATGGTCGAGGGCGTGCTTCACGGAGATGGCGAGGATGACTGCGTGGGCGTGCTTTGCATCGCTTACGATCATCACCAAAGCGATCTGATCGAGCAGCTCGTAGAGATCGAGCATCACGCAAACGTCACCATCGTCAGCACCAGCCACTTCCACATCGACGAGCGCCACTGCTTCGAGGAGATCACGATGCGGGATAAAATTTCAAAGATCGAGCGACTCAGCGCCAAAATCGGCGCACTAAAAGGGGTGAAATTTTCCAAGCTCGTAAAGGCGGTCATCACCGAAGCGTAGGGCTTTTGCACGTTTTT
>NZ_CALIBH010000111.1 GCF_938045775.1 uncultured Campylobacter sp. | reverse complement strand
GGCTTTTCGCTATCCATCGCGCCACATCTAAAAGACGCCGCGCTGCAAAGCGAGCTAAATAATATCTCGCGCTACTTCAAAGATCTCAACGTCACCGCGATGAGCAAGAGCTACAAGGACGCGAATTCCGCTTATAATCAAGACTTTATCGAAGTCGTGCCGTTTTTGGACTACAACGCCACGATAGAGCATTTTGCAAGCCTAAGCCTGCACGAAAATATCAAAATTTCGCCCGCTTCGCAGCGCTTCTACCCTTACGGCGCGCTTGCTTCGCACATCATCGGCTACGTAGGCCGCGCCAATAAAAAAGATATCCAAAACAACCCCCTAAGCGCACTTACCGGATACAACGGCAGAAGCGGCGTCGAGGGGTATTATAACGAGCTTTTGCAGGGCAGCAAGGGCGAGCGCAAGACGAAGGTTACGGCGCTAAATCAGGTCGTGGAGGAGATCTCGATGCAAGAGCCTAGCAGCAGCGAAATTTCGCTTACCATCGATCTTGAGCTGCAAAAATACCTCGAGGAAATTTTTAAAGATAAAGACGGCGTAGCGATCGTGATGGATCTGCGCGACGGCGCTATCATCGCGGCGGGCAGCTTCCCCGAGTACGATCTGAACACCTTCGTAGGCGGAATTTCGCAGGCGCAGTGGGATGAGCTGATAAAAGACCCGCGCCATCCGTTTACGAATAAGCTCGTAAACGGCCTCTATCCGCCGGGCTCGGTCATCAAGATGGCTGTAGGGATGAGCTTTTTAAACAGCGGTAAGATCAACGAAAACTGGAGCGTGTTTTGCAGCGGCGCGATAGAGCTTGGAGGGCGTAAATTTCGCTGCTGGAAGAGCTGGGGTCACGGCCGCGTGAGCCTAGTAGAGGCGATTAAAGGCAGCTGCGACGTGTATTTTTACGAAGGCTCACTGCTAGTGGGGATCGACTATATGTCCGCGTATCTACAGCGTCTGGGGTTTGGTAGTAAAACAGGCGTTGATCTGCCCAATGAGTTTGTAGGCACGATGCCTAATAAGGCCTGGAAGATGCAGAAATTTAAGCGCGCGTGGTATCAGGGTGAGACGGTCAATGCCTCGATCGGTCAAGGCGACGTGCTCGTAACCCCTATGCAGGTGGCGAAAAACACCGCGCAGATCGCCTCGGGCAAGGCTATCACGCCGCATTTTTTAAAAAGCATCGACGGCAAGCCGGTAGAATTTGCCCCTACCGAGCTTTTCACGCCGAAAGAAAAGGCGCAGCTACCGCTCGTGCGACGCGGGATGTATGAGGTCGGCAACAACCCCGACGGAGGCACCGCCTACAAGCTCATCCATACCGCAGTAGTGCCTCTAGCGGTCAAGACGGGAACCGCGCAGGTCGTAGGCATCTCGCAGACCACCAAAAAGCGAATGAAAGAGGCCGATATGGACTACTTCCACCGCTCGCACGCTTGGATGACTAGCTTTGGGCCGTACGACAAGCCGCAATACGCCGTAACCGTGCTCGTAGAACACGGCGGCGGAGGCGGAAGCGCGGCAGGTCCCGTGATAATGCAAATCTACGAAAAACTCGTCCAGATGGGCTACATCGACGCCAACGCAACGGCTAGTAAAGACAGCGCAAAGAAAACGAAGTAGGATGGGATTTTAGAATTCTGTCCATGCTTGGCTTGCTTTAAATTTTAAAATTTAGCAAGCCTTTGCGGGTTTAAAATTTTGAAATTTACCCCGCTTCCGCAAGTTTGAAATTTTAAAATTTAGCGATGAACGTCGGCATAGAATTTTAAAATTTTATAAAACTTGGAGGAGATAGAATTTTATCTCGCCTTTGCCTGTTTGAAATTTTAAAATTTAGCGTAGCACAGAGACTTTGAAATTTAGAATTTTACCCGTCATTCGCAGACTTTAAATTTTAAAATTTAGAACAGCAAAATACCATAAAATTGGGTAAGGCAAAGCGATTTTAAATTTTAAATGCACCATAAGAATAAGGCGGTAGAATACGCCAAAATATCTTTTTATAAAAATGGGGAAATTTATGAGGGATTATGATAAGGAGCCGATAGTGATAAAAAATGACTATTTGCTAAAAAGTAGATTAACAGTAGGAATTTTTTTCCTGATATTCGCATTAGTATTCGCCATTAGATCTCTTTTTCCCATAGAAAGTTTCTTTAGTAGTAGTTTTAGAAAAGGCGAGCTAGCTCTTTGCATATTTATATTTTTCAAAACGATTTTTGGAGATTTTGCAATGCTAAAAGGTATGCTGGTAAATGACTTACAAATTAGAATTTTTGAGAAAATAATAGAATGCGACTATGTGGATTTAGCGGGGAATTTAAAGGTTCTGAAAATCCAGCTTACGGAGCATACAAAGATAACTTATTCATACTTTCCATGTTTTGGAGAAACTGCAAAACTTGATAGTAAAACTTTGATAGATAAAATTACGTATATAACAAATCTTGCAATGGCTATCATCATAAACTTTATATTTATAATTATCTTTCAATGCTTAAATTTCTTAGGGATAAAAAAATACTATATTTTTGATGATAACGGTACTGTGATATCAGTAAAACAGAATAAATCACTTGTTGATAGATTTGGTAAAGTTCCTTTCAATAAGCGAACCTTGATGATATCTTTAACTAACTACAATTCAAAATTTTTTGATAAGGATAAAAAATAATTCTAATTTTAACGGTATCAAATTAGGTGAATAAGTAGAATGAAAATTTTAGCTTACGATCGCAACGGGCAAGATAGACGATGGCAACGAAGAGCTTAAAATTTGATGAGAGATCACGACAAAGAGTCTTAAAAGTGCCGAAATGAACGCAATATAAAAACTAAATTGATATTAAAAGCTATAAATTAGGGGCTAGAGTGATAAAAGAGTTCATTAAAAAATGTTTTGAGCTAAAAAAGGGGTGAGGATTTTATTCTGGATCGCCTCGCTCTTTTTTTACTATAGACTGCCTGGGCGCTATATTTGCCAGCATAGATGCGGTTTTTTTGGCGGAGTATAGCGGTCACGATATCGCGAATCCGTTTTCTATCGTTATGAAAGCTTTTGAGCTAACGTGGCACGAAGAAGCAAGCGATAGCGAAAGCGATATTTTCGGCGCTATGATATTGTATCTATTTTGCGCGACGGTGATTTTGCCTCTAATCATCTGCTGCCTCGTATTTTCCAAAATAAAGGCTTTTATTCTGCTGGATAAAATATCCGCCGCATCTGCATTTTTTATAAGTTTATTTTATGCCTATCCGCTGGCCGTGATAATTCTAGTAAGAGCCGATTTGACCTGGTTGGGTCATCTGCTTGATCGCTCAAATTTTAATTTTAGCATAATGATTATAAGCGCTTTATTATCGCTAATAATTGCGTCCGTGCGGTTTTTATTCTAAAAAGAAGAGATAAAATTTAATGCAGATAAGTTTATGAGACTATCTTTTTTTGACCAAATTTTGCGTAAATTAATACGTAAAATTTTATGAATAGAGCTCGATATATGCAAATTTAAAAGGGGCAAATTTTGGAACGATCCTAAAATTTGCCCCTGCTTCAGATTCAAAATTTCAGGTTTTTAAGTTTGAAATTCCGATCATCGACTTCGATTTTTAAAATTCTAATCCTACCCGCCTTTTTAAATTTTATAATCTAAAATCATCGTGTTTTGAACCACGCAGCTTGAAGTCGCTGCTTCTTAAATTTAAAATTCTAAGCTCTGAAATGCGGAATTATACTCAATAAATTTTAAAATTTAAAGCCCAGAATTTTATTTGGTAAAAATTTTATCGAGCAGGATTTGGCTCGATAAATTCTATAGAATGCTACTATGCGAGAGGGAAAAATGAAATTTTAAATAGAGCATTTTAATTCCCAACGGGATGGAATTCTACGCAACCTATGCTTATAGCTTCCTACTTGTTGCCCATCTTGTTTCAATTCCAACGGGATGGAATTCTACCATAATGCAGCTTAGTGCCTACGACGACGATATTAGTTTCAATTCCCAACGGAATGGAATTCTACGTTTCATACCTTTTAAAATATGTTCTTAAAACGTTGTTTCAATTCCCAGCGGGATGGAATTCTACGAAACTTTTTTAAAAACAAAACCGAGCAATCGCAGCGGTTTCAATTCCCAATGGGATGGAATTCTACACAAAGCAGAAGTCTTTTTTATAGCTACGGCAAAGTTTCAATTCCCAACGGGATGGAATTCTACATTGAAGGAGAGAATATGACTAATGAAGAATTTATGTTTCAATTCCCAACGGGATGGAATTCTACTTTATACGCGCATCAGCATCCTTTAAAAACTCGTTGTTTCAATTCCCAACGGGATGGAATTCTACACTCAAAAGCAGTTTAAACTATCCGATTATGGCTTGTTTCAATTCCCAACGGGATGGAATTCTACTAAACCTCGGCAAAATACCCAACATCATCACAGTGTTTCAATTCCCAACGGGATGGAATGCTACCTGTTAATAAGCTCTATGAATATTTCATTAGTGAGCCTGTTTCAATTCCCAACGGGATGGAATTCTACCGATGCATTGATACTCGTTTGTGGAGCGGGTCTTCGGTTTCAATTCCCAACGGGATGGAATTCTACTTTATTACTAAGTTCGCTTCTTGTTATATATTTGGTTTCAATTCCCAACGGGATGGAATTCTATCAGAAAGCGGAAACCGAAAGCGAATGGAACAAGATGTTTCAATTCCCAACGGGATGGAATTCTACTGGAATGGATAAGAATTTTCGTCGTTTGGCAAGAGATGTTTCAATTCCCAAGGGGATAGATTACCCGCTCAATTTATATTAATTAATAAAGTATTAGATTTACTTTACCAAATTTACTCCACCGAAGCGCGGAATTTACCCCGCAGGATAAATTCCGCTAAATTTTACTTTGCCCTCTTTATCTCTATTTCGCCGTCACGCGCGCCGATTTCGATCCGATCGCCGGTTTTGATCTCGTCGCTTAGGATCATATCGGCGATCTTATCCTCCACCAGGTCGTAGAGCGCCCTGCGCAGCGGCCTTGCGCCGTATTCGATATCAAAGCCCGCCGAGGCGATGAGCTTTTTGGCATTTTCGCTTAGGCTCGCGTTAATGCCGCGGTTTGCGAGCGTTTTTTGCAGGCTCTTAAACATAATGCCCACGATTTTTATAAGATCGTCCTCGCTTAGGGCGTTGAAGATCACGATGTCGTCCAGGCGGTTGATAAATTCGGGCTTGAAATAATTCTTAAGCTCGCTCTTTACCGCCTCCTCGCGCTCGGCAAGCGCGACCTCGCGCGGCTTGTCCGCATTTTTGGCGTCAAGCTCCATAATCTTAGCCGAGCCGATATTGCTCGTTAGGATGATGATAGTGTTTTTGAAATCAACCGTAACGCCCTTGTTATCGGTTGCGCGCCCGTCGTCTAAAATTCCAAGCAGGATGTTAAAAACGTCCTTGTGCGCCTTTTCGATCTCATCAAAAAGCAGCACCGAATACGGCCTTCTGCGCACAGCTTCGGTAAGCTGTCCGCCCTCATCGTAGCCCACGTATCCAGGAGGCGCGCCGAGGAGGCGCGATACGCTGTGTTTTTCCATATACTCGCTCATATCAAAGCGGATCATCGCCCGCTCGTCGTCGAATAAAAACCTCGCTAAGCTCTTTGCGCTCTCGGTCTTGCCGACGCCGGTAGGGCCCAAAAACAAAAAGCTTCCGATCGGGCGGTTTTCGTTCACGAGACCGGCTTTGTTGCGCTTGACGGCGCGAGCGATGGCGTGCAGCGCCTCATCTTGCCCAACGACGCTCTGCTTTAAGTGCTCCTCGATGTGGAGGAATTTCTCCTTTTCGGAGGAGAGCATTTTGCTTACCGAGATGCCCGTCCATTTGCTTAAAATTTCAGCCACGCTCTCCTCGTCCACGCGGTTTCGCAAAAGCACGCCGTTTTCTTTCATCGCGTCCCACTTCGCCTCAAGCTCCTTGACCTTCGCCTGCGCAGCGGGGATCTTGCCGTATTCGATCTCGGCAGCCTTGCTAAGATCGCCGTTGCGTCTTGCTAGGCTAGCTTCGTTTTTGAGGCTGTCGATCGCCTTTTTCTCCTCGCTGATGCCGCCGAATACGGACTTTTCATTTTCGAATTTAGCCTGAAGCGCATTTTTCTGCTCGGTTAAATTTTCGATCTCTTTATCGATCTGCGCGAGCCTCTCGTCGTTTTTGCCGTCATCCTCCATCTTAAGGGCTTCCTTTTCGACCTGAAGCGTGAGGATGTCGCGCTTAGCCTTGGCGAGCTCGTTTGGCTCGCTTTCGATCTGCATTTTAAGCTCCGCCGCCGCTTCGTCAATGAGATCGATCGCCTTATCAGGTAGAAATCTATCGCTGATGTAGCGGTCGCTTAGCCTTGCGGCCGCCACAAGCGCGCTATCGGTGATGGTGACGTTGTGATGCACTTCTAGTCGCTCCTTTATGCCGCGCAGGATCGCCGTAGCCTCGCTCACGCTAGGCTCCGCGACCGTTACGGGCTGGAAACGGCGCTGAAGCGCAGCGTCTTTTTCAAAATACTTTCGGTACTCTTTCAGCGTCGTAGCGCCAATAGCGTGCAGCTCGCCGCGCGCGAGAGCGGGCTTTAGGATATTTGCGGCGTCCATAGAGCCTTCGCTTGCGCCCGCGCCTACGATGGTGTGAATTTCATCGATGAAAAGCACGACGTTCGAGGCTTTTACGACCTCGTTTATGACGGCTTTGAGCCTATCTTCAAACTCGCCGCGATACTTCGCGCCCGCAATCAGCGCGCTCATATCAAGCGCGATGACGCGTTTGTTTTGCAGGCTGAGCGGTACCTCTTTTTTGGCGATCAGCTGTGCAAGACCTTCGACGACCGCGGTTTTTCCAACGCCCGGCTCGCCGAGTAGGATAGGGTTATTTTTCGTCTTGCGGATTAAAATTTGCATCATTCGCGAGATCACCTCGTCGCGACCGATGACCGGATCGAGCTCGCCCGCGATCGCCTTGGCGGTAAGATCGACGCCGAATTTACTAAGCGCCTCAAGAGTTTCGTCGGCGGTTTGCGAATCGATGCTTTTGCCGCCGCGAAGCGCCTCTAGCTCTTTTTTGATCTCGCTAAGATCTGCAAATTTAGACAGAATTTTCTTTAGCGGATCGGCGTTTAAATTTGCGATCAGCCAGGTATCTACGGCGATAAATTTATCGCCCGAGCTCGTCATCAGCCCCTTTGCGAGCTCAAGTGAGTTCATCAGCTCGCGCGAAATACGCACGTTTTCCTTCGTGACGTTTGAGCTGGTCGGCAAATTTGAAATTTCGCTTTTGATCTCGAGTTCGACCGCGGTCTTTTCGATGCTAAATTTATTAAAAATTTGATTTAGAACCGAGCCGCTGTCGGCTACCAAAGCCCAGAGCATGTGCAATACGCCCACTTCGCTATTTTTGGAATGGATCGCCAAAGAAACGCTGCTTTCGAGCAAAGAGCGCATTTTATCGGTTAAAATTTCAATAGTTTCGTTCATAAATTTTCTCCTAAAGTTGAAGTTGGTTGCATTATATAACTTTAGTGTCTTTATGTCAAGGTTTTTTAGTGAGATTTTAAAATTTTCGGCTTAAATTTATCCGTAAACGCGCAAATTTCGTATGAAATTTACCTTATTTTTAGCCAATTTTCTATAAAATTCACTCCATTTTACTTTCAAGGATAAACTTTGCGACAAAAACACCTCTTCTTCGGCTTGGGATTCATATTTTCTCTATTTTTAGGCGTCAGTTTTTTTACCGGAAATTTACAAGCCAGAGAGGTCAATGCGACTAAAAAACCAGATAGCGAAAAAACGCGTCTGGAGGCGCTAGCCAAGCTTACTAAAACACTTGCGATCGTCGAAAACAATTATGTCGATGAGATGACATTCTCGGAGCTTGTGGACAAGACGATCTCGGGGCTTATGAATAACCTCGACGCGCACTCAAGCTACATGGACGAAAAGGCGTTTAACGACACGAAAGTCCAGACCGAGGGCGAGTTCGGTGGGCTTGGAATTCAGGTGGGTATGAAAGACGGCGCTCTGACCGTTATCTCGCCTATCGAGGGTACTCCCGCCGACAAGAAAGGTATTCAGGCTAACGACGTGATCTTGCGTATCGACGGCAATGCGACCTTCGGCATCACGATAGACGATGCAGTCTCAAAAATGCGCGGTAAGCCGAAAACCAAAATCACTCTAACGATCGTGCGTAAGGGAGTTAGCAAGCCTTTCGACGTCGAGATTATCCGCGACATAATCAAAGTAGAATCGGTCTATGCCAAGATGATCGAGGATGATAAAATTTTATATCTGCGCGTTACAAATTTCGATCAGCACGTGGTAGCGGACGCGAGCAAATTTATAAAAGAGCACAAAGACGCCAAAGGCATTATTTTGGATCTGCGAAACAACCCGGGTGGGCTTTTGGATCAAGCGATCGGACTCGTAAATTTATTCGTCGGCAAAGGTCTTATTGTCTCTCAAAAAGGTCGCGCGAAAAACGAAACCGAAGCGCATAACGCCGATCCTAAAAAGAAGATCACCGATCTACCGCTTGTGGTTTTGGTCAATGGCGGCAGCGCAAGCGCAAGCGAGATCGTAAGCGGCTCGCTTCAGGATCTAAAGCGCGCCGTGTTGGTCGGTGAAAAAACTTTTGGCAAGGGAAGCGTGCAGGTGATCCTGCCGATAGAGGATAAAGAAGCTCTGCGGCTTACCATAGCGCGATACTATCTATCAAGTGGTCGCACTATCCAAGCGGTGGGCGTGACGCCTGATCTCATAGTGGCGCCGGGCAAGGTGCCGAGCCGCGACGAGGATGAATTCTCGCTAAAAGAAGCCGATCTCAAAAAGCACCTGCAAGGCGAGTTAGCCAAGGTCGAGACCAAGAAAAAAGATGCTCAGAAAAAGGATGAGAAAAGTTTCATCACCGCAGAGCAGATTAATAACGATATCCAGTTAAAAACCGCAATAGACGCGATAAAAATTCTAAACATCAAGTAAGGAGAGTGTGATGCAAGCTACCAAAAAAGAGCTCATCTACGAAGGCAAGGGCAAAAAGATGTGGTCGGTTAACGAAAGTGACGACCTTTTGATCTCGGAATTTAAAGATTCGCTGACGGCGTTTAACGGCGTCAAAAAAGCCGAAGAGAGCGGCAAAGGTGCGCTGAATTGCAAAATTTCGACGCTGATTTTTGATCTGCTTAAAAAGCACGGTATTGCCACCGCGCTTGTTGAGACGATCAGCCCGACCGAGCAGCTCGTGAAAAAATGCAAAATTTTCCCGCTTGAGATCATCGCTCGAAATATCGCCACCGGCTCGCTTACAAAGCGCCTGGGTATTAAAGAGGGTACTAAGCTTCCGTTTACGCTGGTAGAGTTTTGCTACAAAGACGACGATCTGGGCGATCCGATACTAAACGACGAGCATTGCTTGCTGCTTGGCGCCGTAAAGAGCCAAAGCGAGCTTGACGAGCTCAAAAAGATCGCGCGCAAGATCAACGAAATTTTGATTAAATTTTTCGATGAGCGAAATTTAAAGCTCGTGGATTTCAAAATCGAGCTCGGCAGGGATAAGGACGGAAATATCCTGCTTGCAGATGAGATCAGCCCCGATAGCTGCCGCTTTTGGGATAAACAAACTGACAAAAAGCTCGACAAGGACGTATTCAGGCAGGATCTCGGTAGCGTAAAAGTGGCCTACGAAGAGGTCTTGCGTAGAATTTTAGGATAAGCGATGAAGGTGATCGTAAACGTAAGACTTAAAGAGGGTGTGCTAGATCCGCAGGGCAAGGCGGTCAAACACGCCCTCGCTTCGCTTGGATTTAGCGGCGTGCGAGATGTGCGCGTAGCCAAACAGATCGTCCTTGAGCTAGATGGCGAGGATAGGGATAAAATTTATGCCGA
>NZ_CALIBH010000110.1 GCF_938045775.1 uncultured Campylobacter sp. | reverse complement strand
AGCAATCTAAAGGTCTTTAATATCCTAAATAGTGGCATGCAGATGGGCGGTTGGTTTAAAAAAGAGATTAATACGCTAGATGATTTAAAAGGGCTTAAATTTAGAATTCCAAGCTTTGGCGGGGAGGTTATGAGCCGCCTTGGCGTCGCAGTCGCTACGATACCGGTAGGTGAGCTATATATGGCACTAGAGATGGGCACCATCGATGCGGTTGAGTGGGCAAGTCCTAGCTTTGATATACCTCTAGGCTTTCACAAGGTCGCAAATTACTATTATACGGGATGGCAAGAACCCGCTAGCGAGCAGCAGATCGTGATAAATCTACAAACTTGGCAGAAGCTTCCTAAGGACTTGCAAAATATCCTAGAGGCTTCGATCGCAAAGGCGCGTGAATACGCAGAGAACGAGACGTTTTATAAAAACGTAATAATTTGGGACGAGATCAAAAAGAAATATCCGAACGTTCAGATTCGCTCTTTTTCGCCTGAGATTATGCGTGCGCTTCGCAAGGCGACAGATGAAATTCTAGCCGAAGAAAGCGAGAAAAATCCCGATTTCAAAGAGATTTGGGAGAGCCAAAAGGCGTTTTTAGCTAAAGCTAGAACGTGGACGAAGATGGGCGATTTTACATATATCGAAAAAACGGGCGACGTTGAAGCCGAGCAGAATTTCACTGCTTCGGTGAAAAAAATCTCTGTTCCTGAGCCCGTAAATAGCGCAGCCAGTGAGATAAATGCAAGCACTGCCGCACCAAAAAATGAGGATAATCAGACGAAATAGTGCTTCATTTTTTAGCTGCGTTTTTATGCCGCGCGGCTAAACTAAGCGCCAGATAAAGGTGCATGCGGTTTAAATTTGATCGGCAATTTAGGCAATTTAGACGAGGTGCGGGTGATTAAAATGCAGGCGATTTACTTATTGCAGCTGCGTAGCTCGGGTGTATCTTTAAAATTTTAATTTATGAAAGCGGCGATGAAATTTTATCGCCGCTTTAGCATTTAAGTTAAGGCACGGAATTTGCATCGCTGCGTTTAAAGCCCAATTTAAAAGCCGCTCGGTCGCCGCCGCACAAAGCTAGAATTTTATCAAGCTCCAAGCCTCTTCTATTTTTGCTTTATTCTTTTATATTTTGCGTTATTTAAGCTTTATATTCCGCCGTGCTTGCTTGCGGGCGACATTGAGCAATGAAGATTTTATATTACTTTTTTATTTCGCGTAGTTAGCGGAGGAGCTTTTGCGAAGCGTGCCAATCTTAGATTTTAAATCAGCGGCGTTTATAAATTCCGCATTTTAAAATTTCAGCGCTTTTATCTTGCAAATGCCGCTTTTAAATGAAATTTGCTTCGGGGGTTTTCTTGCTAAATAAAAGCGGCAAACTTCAAATAAAATACAAAATTTTTAAAATTTACACGCTTAAATATCACAAGTAAGGAGAATTTAAAATTTTTTCCTTCGGAGATTAAGTAAAAAGCGCGTTAGAAAAAATTTTGTAGGTCAAATTTCATTTTAAGCGATTGCAAATTTAAAAGCTTGCATGTAAATTTTTTTAAAGCCTGCTCTAGTTAGAATTTATCACTAAACTAGACGGGCTCAGCCTTGGAATTTCACCGCGTCAATTTTAAAAATTCTGCGCGAGCTGCGCTTAAAATTTTAAAATTCAATTCTACCTGCAAAAACTCTTAAATTTCATGGCTTAGAATTTTGATGGAGAATTTTGCCGCAACGCTATTTTTTGGGATGCGATAAAGCTACACGGCATGCAAAGCCGCGTAGAATATTGAGCTAGGCTCGCTGCTGCAAGCCTAGCGAATGTCGTAAGCTAAAAAGGCGCTACTGCAAAGCGTAAATCTTATTTCAAAGCCTTAAAAAGCTCCACGCTATCGAGCTGCTCCCACGGGTACTCGTCGTTTCCGACTTGTCCTCGTGCGGCGACGTCGGCGTAGAGAAAGCTTTCTTTACCGGGGCGATCAAGACCGAATTTATCGATGATCCAGCGCGGCGTGAGCGGGAATTTTTCAAGCACGAAAGCGGATAGCTCATCGTCGCTCGCCGCGCCTAAATTCGTCCCCATGCAATCGACGCTGACGCTGACGGGCTTTGCGACGCCGATTGCGTAGCTGAGCTGGACGATGCATTTTTTCGCAAGCCCCGCCGCGACGATGTTTTTGGCGATATAGCGCGCCGCATAAAGCCCGCTGCGATCGACTTTGGTGTAGTCTTTGCTACTTTGAGCGCCGCCGCCTATAGGGCTGTAGCCGCCGAAGCTATCTACGATTAGCTTGCGCCCCGTTAGGCCGCTGTCGTGAAGCGAGCTGTGATTTACGTAGCGGCCGGTAGGATTGATGTAGATGATCGTTTTGCTTTTGTCGTAAAGCTCCCTTGGAAGCCCTGCAGAATCGATTAAATTTCCGATCAGATCTCGGACGCGCTCTATGCTCATACTCTCGACGCAGGGCGCGGAAACCACGATCGTATGGATGCTTTGCGGCTTGCACTCCTCAAAATTGCTCTTCGTGCCATAATCGACCGTAACCTGCGTCTTAATATCTACGCCAAGCTCGTTAGGATGGGATTTTGCGTAGGCATAAACGTGATCGCAAAGCGCTCTTGCGTAGGTGATCGCCGCCGGCATAAAATTTTTCGTCTCGCAGCTTGCGAAGCCGAACATTATGCCCTGATCCCCCGCTCCGATCTCACCGCCATCTTGATCGACGCCTTGGTTGATGTCGGGGCTTTGCTGGTTTAAAAATACGTCCACTTGCAGATCCTGCGGATGCAGGCACTGCGCGCGTGTGAAATGAGGGTTGTCGTTGTAGCCGATCTCGCTAAGCGCGCCCTTTACGATGTGGCGGTAATCGTCGTGGGTAAAATCGATCTTGGCGTTTACTTCGCCGCCGATTACTACGTGTTTGCCCGCGATGAAAACCTCCGCTGCTACGCGCCCGTTGGGGTCTTGCTTTAAAATTTCATCCACGATGCTGTCTGCGATGATATCGGCGCATTTATCCGGATGCCCGGGGCTTACGACCTCGCTGGTAAATAGATACATATCTGCTCCTAATTAAAATTTCGGGGCATTTTATCTAACGAGGTTTTAAGATTAACTAAAAATTACGAAATTTCGCCCAAATTTAAATGCGCTTAAATAAAATTTCGATATATTTCAAACGACGTTTTGATTGAAAGGTAAAAAATGAGTTCGATTCAAAAATTAGTAGCCAGCTACAAAGATAAAAATCTAGTTCTGCGCATAGTTACAGGTTTGATAATAGGAGCTATTTTGGGCTTTGCCGCGCGTTCGGCTGCGGGTGATATTGCGGCAGAGCACACTTCGTTTTTAATAAACGTAGTAGCTTTTGCGGAAATTTTAGGAAATTTATTCGTAGGCGCCCTTAAAGCGGTAGCTCCGATTTTAGTTTTTATCTTGATCTTAAGCTCGATCGTAAATAAACAATACGGTAGCGCAAGCGGCTTAAAACGCGTGGTCGTCCTATATATCGTAGGCACCTTTTTAGCCTCGTGCGTGGGGGTTGCAGCCAGCTTTTTATTTCCGACGCAGCTTGCTCTAAGCAGTGTCGGCGCGGCGGAAAATACCGCTCCTGCAAGCGTTTGGATCGTGCTAAAAGATCTACTTTTTAAAGTCGTAGATAATCCGGTAAACGCTATCGCGCACGGAAACTATGTAGGAATTTTAACCTGGGCGATAGGTCTTGGCGTCGCGCTTAAATTTTGCACTAATGAAACAAAGAAAATTTTTACCGATCTGAGCGAAGCGGTAACCAAAATCGTGCAATTCGTAATCCAGCTCGCGCCGTTTGGAATTTTCGGCCTAGTAGCCTCTACCGTGTATCAAACCGGCGTCGATGCGCTGCTTGGATACGCGCGAATCGTAGTCGTGCTAGTAGGTGCGATGGCGTTCGTAGCCCTCGTGGTAAATCCGCTCATCGTCTTTGCGGTGATTAAGAAAAATCCATATCCGCTCGTATTTACCTGCCTGCGCGAAAGCGGCCTCACGGCGTTTTTCACCCGCAGCTCGGCGGCGAATATCCCGGTAAATTTAAATTTATGTAAAAAGCTCGGCATCAGCGACGAGCTAAGCTCGATCTCGATCCCTTTGGGAGCTACGATAAATATGGCGGGCGCTGCGGTGGTAATCGCGATCTTGGCACTTGCTGCGGCTCATACGCTTGGCGTGCGCCCCGATTTTTGGACGGCACTACTGCTTTGCGTGGTCTCGGCAGTCGGTGCGTGCGGTGCTAGCGGCGTGCCAGGCGGTTCGTTGATGCTGATACCGCTTGCGTGCTCGCTCTTTAATATCTCAAACGATATCGCAATGCAGGTAGTCGCGATAGGCTTTATCATCGGCGTGATCCAAGACTCGGTAGAAACCGCGATCAATAGCTCCACGGACGTGATTTTTACGGCGATCGCGTCGCAAAGTATGCAAAAATAACTCACCTTAAAATTTTACCGCGAATTTCGTCCGTGCGACGGATTTTGCGGTTTTTAAAATTTTACTTATTCTTTTTTGATAAAATTATCCAAAAATTTTAAAAGGAAAACGATGAATTGGAATTTAGGCGAGCTGTTTGCAAACGAAGCGGAATTTAGCGGCGCGATAGATATCGCATCCGCGCAGGCCCTGGATTTTGAAGCTAAATTTAAAGGCAAGCTTCACGCGCTAAGCAGCACAGAATTCTTAAGCGCGCTTGAGCTTTATGAGAGCATCAGCGAGCAGATCGGCAAGATAATGAGCTTCGCGCATCTAAGATTCGCGCGAGATACGAGCCTAGGGGCGCAGCAGGCTAAGACGGAGCAGGCTTGCAACGACATTTCGCAGAGCCTGCTATTTTTCGAGCTCGAGTTTAACGAGCTTGATGCCGCAAAACAGGACGAGTTTATCGCAGGGGGCGGGAGGTTCAGATATTATTTGAGCCTGCTTAAACAGCGCAAGGCACATCAGCTAAGCTTGCCGCAAGAAAGCGTGCTTTTAAAAACTTCGCCCGTAAGCGGCGAGGCGTTTTCGCGGCTTTTTGACGAAAGTATGGCGCGGATGAGCTTTGATTTTCGCGGGCGCAAACTCGGCGAGGAGGAAATTTTAAGCCTGCTTCATAGCTCCGATCGCAAGGTGCGAAAGGACGCCGCAGCCTCGCTAAGTGCGGTGCTAGAGCAGAATTCCCACCTACTTGGTTACATCTACAATATGATCAAAACCGATCTTAAAATTCGCTGCGAGCTGCGCGGCTACGATAAAGCCGAGGCAGTGATGCATGAGGAAAATCAGATAAATATCGCAAGCGTCGATGCGCTGATCGCAGAGACGGAGCGAAGCTTCGCTCTGGTCGGCAAATTTTACGCCAAAAAGCGCGAAATTTTAGGCTACGACGCGCTGTATGATTACGACAGATACGCGCCGCTTGGGGGCGATGAGAGCGAGTTTAGCTTCGAGCAGGCTGAGCAGATCGTGCTTGCGGCGTTTGAAAAATTTAGCCCGAAATTTAAGCAGATCGCGCTGATCGCATTTGAGCAAAACTGGATTGACGCGATGCCCGCGCAAAATAAGCAAAGCGGTGCATTTTCGCATTCGGGCTCGCGCGACACGCACCCTTTCGTGCTTTTAAATTTCACGCGCAAGCGCCGCGACATATTTACCCTCGCACACGAGCTGGGGCACGCGATACATCAGTATCTAAGCTACGGAGTGGGCTATTTTAACTCCTTCACGCCGCTAACGACAGCTGAGACCGCGTCGGTTTTCTGCGAGATGCTGGTGTTTGATTATATGCGCGAAAATTTTTCAAATTTAAAAAGCGACGCTGCCTTGGACGGCTCGCAAAATTTAAAGCGCAGCGCTTCGCAAGAGGCTCAGGGCGGTGAAATTCCAAACGAGTGCGCCGTAAAAAACTCCGCCTCGCAAGACTCTGCGGGTTCGTGCGAATACGCAGCGCGCAATACGGATAAGTTCTCGCAGACCGCAAGCGATAAGACCGCGCTAAGAGCGATGCTTGCGGCAAAGATCGAAGATATCTTCGCTACGCTTTACCGCCAGATCGGATTTACGACCTTTGAGCGGCGCGTGCATGCAAGCGCGGATGAGCTAAGCACGGGGCAGATCGACGAGCTTTGGATGGAGGAATCGCGCAAGATGTTTGCGGGCGAGCTAATCTTGCAGGATCATTACAAAAGCTGGTGGAGCTATATCCCGCACTTCATCCACTCGCCGTTTTACTGCTACTCCTACGCCTACGCGCAGCTTTTGGTGCTCGCGCTTTACGGGCTGTATAAGAGCGGCAGGCTCGAAAATTTCGTTCAAATTTATACCGAGTTTTTAAGCTCGGGGGGCAGCGACGAGCCGCAAAAGCTAGTGGCGAAATTTGGCTTTGACATCAATAAAAGCGAGTTTTGGCGCATCGGCATAGAGCAGGTCGCGGCGCTTGTGAGTGAGTTTGTGAGGGGTTAGGATGATAGATAAAATTTTAAAAGACGATAAATTTATCGCTGCGAGCAGCACACATATAGGCGCGGTTTTGGACTACGTTTTGGCTCTTGGATATGGATTTGGCATCGTTGCGAGGACGGATCAGATAAAATTTGACCCGCCGCTGCCAGAGGAAATTTTAAAAAGCTTCAAAATGCCCGCGATCTTTTTGCAGCTGGAGGAATACACGCTCTCTAGCGCGCATCTTAGTAAGGATGAGCTGGTTTTCGAGGCGGGTTTCGGGCCGCAGGATTTTGCAAGCACGCTTAGCGTGCCGTTTTATGCGGTCTTGCAGATCGTCGTGGACGGTAAGCCCATCGCGGTAAATTTTTCTCGTCCCGAGTCCGAGTGGCTTAAGCGCGAAAAATCGCGTAAAATTTTTTCAAAATGAGCGATATTTTAGAAGGTCTTAATCCCGCTCAGCGCGAGGCTGCGAGCCACGTGGACGGAGCGATGTTAATCTTAGCGGGTGCGGGCAGCGGCAAAACCAAAACGATCACCGCGCGCCTTGCCTACTTGCTCTCAAACGGCGTGCCTGCGGAAAATACTCTCACGCTTACGTTTACGAACAAAGCCGCCGCCGAGATGCGCTCGCGAGCGCTTAATCTGATAAGCGGGCTAAATTTAAGCAGCGTGCCGCTTTTGTGCACCTTTCATAAATTCGGGCTTTTGTTTTTGAAATTTCATATTAGCGAGCTTGGACGCAGCGCAAACTTCCAAGTAATCGATACCGACGATAAGAAAAAGATCATCAAGGGCTTTGAGATAAATTTGCCCACGTCGCTATTGGCGGCTAAAATTTCAACCTATAAAAATTCCCTAATCGGCCCCAAAGATATCGACGAGCTTCTAAAGGGCGAAGAGGACGAGCTAAGTAGGATGTATAGCGGATTTTACGCGCATTGCGCTAGAGCGTATAAGCGCTACGAGGCGTATTTGGCGGCGAATAATCTTGTGGATTTCGATGATCTGCTAATTTTGCCGTATAAAATTTTAAACGCGAATGAGCGGCTATGCGATGAAATTTCGCGCCGCTACGCCTATATCACGGTCGATGAGTATCAGGACACCAACGACATTCAATTCAAGCTGCTGCAAAAGCTTTGTACCGTGCACGAAAACCTCGCGGTAGTGGGCGATGACGATCAGAGTATCTACGGCTGGCGCGGCGCACGGATAGAAAATATTCTAAATTTTAAAGATCAGTTCTCAAACGTAAAATTTATTAAACTCGAGCAGAACTACCGCTCCACGGATGAAATTTTAAATGCTGCCAACGAGCTCATCTCGCATAATAAAAACCGCCTCGGCAAGAGCCTTACTAGCATGAACGGCGGGGGCGAAAAGATCGAAATTTTGCATTCTTCTGAGGAGAGTATCGAGGCGGCAAAGATCGCAGAAGCCATAAAAAAGCTGCTTTCAAGCGGCGTAGCGCCCTCTCAAATCGCCGTGCTTTACCGCGTAAACGCTCTTTCGCGCGCACTGGAGGAGGGGCTAAATCGCGCCAAAATCCCGTACAAAATGGTAGGCGGCGTGAAATTTTACGAGCGCGCCGAGATCAAGGATACGATCGCCTATCTGCGCTTGGTAAATGACGAGCACGACGACTTTTCGATGAGACGGATCATAAACGTGCCCAAGCGCGGCATCGGCAAGGTCTCGCTGGCAAAGCTCGAGGAGCTTTCGCGCCTGCGACTTATCAGCCTATTTGACGCCTTTAGCGAGCCGGACGCGGGGCTTAGCGCCAAGGCGGCGCAGGCTCTAGCGGAGCTTAAAAGCGGCATCGCTTCTATCTCCGCGCTAGCCGATACGATCAAAAAAATAGACGCGCTGGAGCACGCTTTCGGGCTAAAGGCCTACTATGCCTCGCTTCCGGACGGCGCCGATCGCGTAGCAAATATCGACGAGTTTTTGGCGATGCTGAAGGACGAAGCGAGCAATAAGCCCGATTTTGATCTGGCGGAATTTTTAAACGAGCTGAGCCTTCTTAGCGATCAAGACGCTATCATGGGCGATGCGATAAATATAATGAGCGTGCACGCCAGCAAAGGGCTTGAGTTTTCGCACCTTTTCGTAATCGGACTGGAGGAGGGCTTTTTCCCGCTTTTGGGCGACAGCAATGACATCGAGGAGGAGCGCAGGCTCGCATACGTAGCGATTACGCGCGCCAAGCGCACGCTTACGCTTAGCTTTGCCGCTAGCCGCTTTTATCGCGGCAAGCGCGAGAGGCTGGACGCTAGCAGGTTTATAGCCGAGGCGGGTTTGATGGCTAAAGAGCCTCCGCGCGAGCAAAACAGCGGCTTTAGTAAGGGCGAGCTGATCAAACACAAACTCTTCGGTATCGGACAGATCACGGCGGTAAACGGCGACCGACTCACGATAAATTTCGGCGGAATTTCGCGCGTGATAATGTCGAATTTCGTAGAAAAAGTAGGCTCTTATGAATAGATTGCTTTTGGCGGACAAGCCCGCAGGCATCGGTAGCAATAAATTTTTAAGCGCTCTTAAACGCAAATACGGCGTGAAAAAGGCGGGCTTTAGCGGTACGCTCGATCCCTTCGCAAGCGGCGCGCTGATCGTTGCATTCGGGCAATACGCGCGCTTTTTTAGGTTTTTGAAAAAGGAGCCAAAAGTTTACGCCGCGACGTTGTGGCTGGGCGCGCAAAGCCCAAGCGGCGATAACGAAAACATAGGGCGCGTGGAGCAAATTCCGCTGCTTTCGCGCGAAATTTTAGACGCTGCGATGGCGCAAATGCGCGGCGAGATAAAATTTATCCCGCCCGCTTTCAGCGCCAAGAAAATTGACGGCGTGCGCGCATACAAGCTCGCTCGCGCGGGCGAAGAGGTGAGTTTAAAAGAGAGCTCGATGCGGGTTTTTGATGCCGAAATTTTAAGCTACGCTCATCCTTTCGTAAGCTTTCGCGTAGCACTCAGCGAGGGCGGCTACGTGCGCTCTTTCGCGCAAATTTTAGCAGAAAAGCTAGGCGTTTGCGGCACGCTAAGCGCGCTTAGGCGGGAGAGCGAGGGGGCTTTCGATTTGAAAAATCCGCGTTTTGCGGATGAGGCGGCGCTAAATCCGCTCGAGTTTTTGGACCTCGCGCCGAACTTTTACGACGGCGACGCGCGCGACGTGATCTTGGGCAAGAAGCTTGCCGCAAAGGATCTGGCGAGCCGCGCGGATGGCCGCTATCTGCTTATCTGCGGCGATTTTTACTCGATCATCGAGATAAGCTCGGGCGAGGTGTGCTATCTTTGGAACGACGTTCCGATCGCAGGCGGCGCGTTTTAAGCCGAGGCTCAAGCCTGCGACGGAGCTTTGATCGGGCGGCCCTGGCTTGAAATTTTGAAGCGGTTACAAATTCGGCGCGTTTTAAATTTACTCGCATAGCGCGCCGCCATGCGCGGTTAAATTTTATCACGAGCGGCGGCGGGATTGCGCACTTTCGTTGTGCACGGATCGCAAAATCGGCATCGAGCGGAGTAAATTTAAAATTTAAACATGTGGCTTCTTGGGCGGCGCTCGCTCGTGAAAGGCATAAATCCGCGGGGCTAAATTTAAACGCGGCTAGCGGCGTTTAAATTTGCTTTTACCGCGCGATGACGACGCGCCGCAATATTAAAATTTGACGATTTAAAAAGCGGTAGGTTGGAGCTTAGTGCCGCGGCAAGTAGTCTTTGCCGAATAAAATTCCAGCTCGCGGTAATGCGTAGTCTGCACCAATGGGTTTGATTTTGCGGCGCACCGCTAAGCTAAATTTTCGATTTAGCGCGGTGCGGCTAGAATTTTGCTGGCTCGGAATTTTAATCGCTAAGATATATTCTCGCCGCAAACTGAAATTTAGCCGCATGCGTTGCGGATCTGAATTCCGCGCCTTATAAATTTACGTATCGGGCGCTGCGATTGCGGATCAAGTTTTGCGCCGTGCGGCGGCGCAGTTAGAATTTTGCTAGCTCAGAATTGTAATCGTGCTAGATGGGCTTGCCGAGGGTTAAATTTAACGCAAATGCGCCGAAGCGCGGAAGGAGTAAAATTTGAAGGCCTATGCAAAGATCAATGTTTTTTTAAAAGTCGTCGGCACGCGCGGCGGCTATCACGAGATCGCCTCGCGCTTCGTGCTGCGCAGGGAGCTTTTTGATGAGATAAGCTTCGAGCGCGCGAGCGGCTTTACGCTTGAATGCGACGCCGCGCAGATCGCGGACAATATAATTTTAAAGGCCAAGGCGGCGCTCGAGCAGGCGGGCTTTGCGCGCGAGCTTGCGGAGTTTTTCGGCTCGCACAAGATCGTGCTTAAAAAACGTATTCCGATCGGCGCGGGTCTTGGGGGCGGCAGTAGCGATGCGGCGGCGTTTTTGCGACTTGCGAACGAGGAATTAGGCTTAAAAATTTCGCGCGAGCGGCTTATAGCGATCGCGCAAAATATCGGCGCAGACGTCGCGTTTTTTGTTAGCGGGCTTGAGGCCGCAAACGTGCGCGGTATCGGCGAGATCATCGAGCCTTTCGAGGACCGCCTGCCCGCGATCGAAATTTTAACGCCCGTGATCTTTTGCTCCACCGGCGCGGTTTATAATGAGTTTCGCGCAAGCTTTATGCAAAACATAGACGCCGCGCAGGCTCAAGAGATGTTGCGTTTAAGCAGCGAGCAGCTGCTGACGCAATATGGCGGCTTTACGTTAAACGATCTTTTTGCGCCGTGCATAAAGCTATATCCGCAGATGAGCAAGTATCGCGATATGTTTCTAAGCGGCAGCGGCAGCAGCGTGTTTTTCTTAAAATAAGAATTCCAAGGCGCGCGGTTAAAATTTAAAAGCTAAATTTAAAGATAAAATTTAAAATTTCGCTCGCCCGCTTTTAAATTTAAGCAAAAACGGGCTAAGCTTAGGACTAAATTTAGAAGGAAAAAGATGAAAGAACTGAGTAAAAATCGCAAGGCATTTCACGATTTTACGATACTTGAAAGCTTTGAAGCGGGCATCGTGCTAAAGGGTAGCGAGGTCAAAGCTCTGCGCGCGGGCAGGGGTAATCTCAAAGATAGCTTTTGTCGCGTGATTCGCGGTGAGCTGTTTTTGCTAAACGCCCATATCAGCTATCTTGAAAGCACCAACGCCCACTTTCGTCCAGACGAAGGGGCGGCGCGAAAGCTTTTGATGCACCGAAAGCAGATCGATAAGCTGCTTGGCGCGGTTAGTAAAGAGGGCCTTACCATCGTAGTTTTGTCGCTGTATCTCAATGATAAAAACCGCGTAAAGGCGCGTATCGCTTTGGCTAGTGGCAAAAACCTGCACGACAAGCGTGAATCGCTAAAGCGCAAGGAAGCCGACCGCGAAGCGCAAAGCGCGATGAAGCGATACGACAAGCATTCATTTTAAATTCACAAAACTTTGGTTAAAATGCGGGCTTAAATTTAAACCCGAAGGAAATGCAATGAAGAAATTTTTACTATCATGTTTGGCGATTTTTGTTTTAAATGGCTGCGGAGATGATTCGCAGAAAAAGACGGGCTCTGCTGGCGAGAATCCTGTCGCGAGCGAGAATCAGATGGCAAAAAATTCCGCTCAAGATAAAAGTGGCGAGCGTATTGGCGGCGAGAGCGGCGAGGAGGTAGCTTTTACGCCGTTTAAAACGGGCGAACGATTTACGCTTAAAAGCGTCGTAGGCGGCGAGGTAACGATTGAGCGGACAGAAAAGGGCTTTAAGCTCGCGGATAGCGATAAAATTTTGATGTTTGATATTTTTGGTACATACTGCCAGCCGTGCCGCATCGAAGCGCCGCATCTGATGGACTTTCAGCTAAAAAACTCCGCGGATTTTCTGATGGTCGGGCTAATCTATTTCGAGGACATTACCGATGCGCAGGTGATCGAAAATTTTACGAAAAAGTTTAATGCGTATTATTTCATCTCCAATTCAAAACAAAACGAGCGCATAGTGGGTCAAATTTTAAGCGACATCGGTTATCGCCACGCGCTTTCGATCCCTTTTAAGGTGGTGCTTAAAGATGGAAAATATCAAAGACTTACCGACATTAACGAGGGCGATGAGCGGGGCAAGCCGTATTACTTAGGCATGGTCGATACCGATGTGATAAAAAGCGATATCGCCAGGATAAAAAATGGCAACTAAAACCGGTGTGCAGATTCGCACTCGCGCCAAAACAAAATCTTTCGTACCTCGTCCGTATAAAGTAATTTTGCTAAACGACGACGTAACAACGATGGATTTCGTGGTTTATATTTTGATGGAGATTTTCGCCAAAAACTTTAACGATGCCGTAGATTTAATGATGAAAGTTCATAAACAGGGTCGCGCGGTTTGCGGCGCGTATCCTAAAGAGATAGCCGAGTGCAAGCAACAAGCGGTTTTACAAGCGGCAAAGGTCGCAGGATTCCCTCTTAGATGTGAGATCGAAGAGGATTAAATTTAAAGGAAAGCAATGATAGGATTTTTTTTAAACAAACATTTTGAACAAGCAATCAGCGTCGCAAACGACGGCGAGGACGAATATATCACTACTTCGCACGTAGTTTATGCGATTTTTAAATACAATAAGCCCTTTCACGGGCTCATCGCCAAAGAAATTCCGGATATTAACTACCTAAATATCTTGGATAATCTGGGCGGGCTTTTGGATATGATGCCTAAATCAAGCGGCAAGGCTCCGGCGCAGACGATAGAATTTAAGCAGTTCTATACAGAATTAAATAACGCTAAAGAGCCTAAGAATGAGCTTGATTTTATGCTTAAAATTTTAAATGATAAGGAAAACGACTGCACTAAAATTTTAAATCACTACGGTATCAATGCCGCGATTTTTGAGCTCATCGTGCGAAAGTACAAATCCGCTTTCGATCACCGTGATGAGGTCGTTTCTCGCGATGAAGCCGCAGCGATTAAGCTAAACTCATACGATATCGATGATATCACGCATGCGATGAATTATGACGAAAGCCGCAGGCAGTGGCAGAATACGGAATTTGAGCCTGCGTTTGAGGGCGAAAAGGACGCCATAAACGAGCGCGATATTAAAAAGGACTCGCCTAGCTCACTTTATACAGCAAACCTCAATAAAATCGCGCTTGAGGGTAAGATCGATCCACTCATCGGACGCGAAAAAGAGATCGAAAAGACGCTGCAAACCCTCTGTCGCCGCAAGAAAAACAATCCGATCTTAGTGGGCGAAGCAGGAGTTGGTAAAACCGCGATCATCGAGGGTATCGCGCTAAAAATCGTCCGTGGCGAAGTGCCAGAAAAGCTAAAAAATAAGGTGATTTACGCCCTTGATGCTGGCGCGCTGATCGCAGGAACTACGCTGCGCGGGGAGTTTGAGGAGAGGCTAAAGGATCTCATAGACGAGTTTAGCGCTAATCAAAATGCGATTTTATTTATCGATGAAATTCACACGATCGTTGGCGCAGGCACGGGCAATCGCAACGAACTTGATATGTCAAACATCCTAAAACCTTCACTTGCAAGCGGCGAGCTATCGGTCATCGGCGCTACTACATACGGCGAATACCGCTCGTTTTCGCAGGATAAAGCGCTTAGCCGCAGGTTTTGCAAAATCGACGTGAGCGAGCCTAGCATCGACGATAGCGTCGAAATTTTAAAAGGCGTAGCCAAAAAATATGAGGAATTTCACGGCGTGAAATTTAGCGACGAAATTTTGCGTGATAGCGTAACGCTTGCTAAAAAATATCAAAACGATAAATTCCTTCCCGACAGCGCCATTGATCTCATCGACGAGGTGGGCGCGAGCTTTGCGTTTAAGCCGCACGAAGCTCCGCTTGAAATCAGCAAGGACGATTTAGTAAATACGCTTTCGATTAGCGCGAATATCGCAAATTTAAGCAGTAGCGTCGATAATAAACAGGTACTAAAAAATCTAGAAGCCAATATCAAGCGTGAAATTTTCGGTCAAGATGAGGCGGTTAGCAGCCTTTGCAAGGCGCTTTTGCGCTCTTACGCCGGGCTTGGAGGCGCAAGCTCCCCAATCGGCGTATTTTTATTTGCAGGTAGCAGCGGTGTGGGCAAAAGTGAGCTAGCCAAGGTCTTAGCCGCGCAGCTTGGAGTGCATTTTGAGCGCTATGATATGAGCGAATATATGGAAGCTCACAGCGTCTCTAGGCTCATCGGAGCACCTCCTGGATACGTGGGCTTTGAAAATGGCGGAATTTTAACGAATAACATTAAAAAGCACCCCTACAGCGTCATTTTATTTGATGAGGTAGAAAAAGCTCATCCTAGCATGACGAATATTTTTTTAGGAATTTTCGATAACGCAAGTCTTACCGATAACAACGGCGTTATGACCGATTTTAAAAATACTATCATAATAATGACGTCGAATTTAGGCGCGAAAGAAGCGCCGCAAGTTGGATTTACGAAGGACGAGAGCTATAAAGTAGATAGCGCCATAAAAAGCTTCTTTGCGCCGGAATTTCGCAACCGCATCGATAAAATCATAAATTTTAACCGCTTAAGCGGCGAAATTTTAGAAAAGATCGTGGATAAAACTATCGGCGAGCTAGAGTCACAGCTAAAAAACGTAAAAATTAGCCTAAGCAAGGAAGCAAAAGATTTGATTATCTCGCGCGGTTATTCGGACGAGTTTGGCGCGCGAAATTTAAAGCGCGAGATCAGCTCGCAGATAAGCGATCATATAAGCGGTGAGCTGCTTTTTGGCGCGCTGCAAGAGGGCGGCTTGGTTAGCGTGAGCGTAAAAGATGGCGAGCTAAGCTTTAGCTTTGCTTCTACGCCTTTGCCGCAGATAGAAAAAAAGCAACCCGCACTAGCTCAAAGCAGTGTCGTTAAATAATGGCTCGGTTTTACGATTTTCCAGATCCTATGGATGCGCCCGATTTTGCGCCGCTTGCAAGTGGTGGCGATCTGAGCGAGGATTGCTTGCTTAGTGCTTATAGTGCAGGGATATTTCCGTGGTTTAACGAGGATGAGCCGATTTTATGGTGGTCGCCCGATCCGCGTGCAGTGCTTGATCCGTGCGAAGTGCGTGTGCAAAAGTCCATTAAGCCCTATCTTAAGCGATATGAAGTGAAATTTGACGCGAATTTTAAGGGCTTCATCGAGCGCTGCAAAGACGTACGAAAAAAAGAGAGCGACGGCACGTGGATCAGCGAGCAGATCGTGCAGGCTTACTCGCGTTTGGCAGCAGACGGCTACGCTCACAGCGTCGAGGCATACGAAGATGGCGAGCTTGTGGGTGGGCTATACGGGCTAATTTTTGGGCGTGTGTTTTGCGGCGAGAGTATGCTGAGCCTAAAGAGCAATGCTTCGAAAGTAGCGCTGATTAGGCTTTGTGAGGTGCTTGCAAATTTCGGCTTTCTAATCGACTGCCAGATTATGAACGAGCATCTGAAATTTATGGGTGCTAAAGAGATGCCGCGAGCGGAATTCCTCGCTCTATTTGCTGAGCTTAGTGCGCAAGATAGCGGCTTTGAGCGCTTTGCGGATCTTAAAGTTCCGCGCGGAGCGCAGCATTGAGTCAAAGCTTGAGATGCAGCAGCGTAAAAAATGCGCGGAATTTAGAATTTTAAAGAAATAAGATGTGGCAAAGAGATAAAAGCTCCTCGGTCGGTATGATTATTGTGATGTTTATATTCGTGCCGGCGGCGCTTTTTGTATTTTTGGCGATTTTATATTTTTGGGGCAGCACTGAGCGCAAGCTACCGCGCCTGGATGTCAATGAAACCAACAGCGCGATCCGCGGCGCGATAATCGCAAAAGATAACTACGTCGCGGCAAATTCCGTCAAACTCTACAAAGTTAGCGTCGATGCGCGCAGCATAGATAAAAACAAACTTGATCTTTTCGTGCGGCTATACTGCATCTACACGGGCGATAGTGAAAAGCGCGTCAAAAGCGCGATCGAAGGCTCTGGCGGCACGACCGTGCTGTCGTATAAGATCGACGCCAAAACCGCCGTGCATCTAAAAGAGCTTGCATATAAGCTAAATTTAAAAAAGGTCTTTGTCAGCTTCATAGGCTCAAACGGCAGGTTAAATCCGCCTATCCGCATGAGCGTGACCGAAAGCGGCGAGAAGCGCAGCTACAATGTCGGCGATTCGCTCACTCCGTTAATCGGCTATATCAATAAAAAAGAGGTTGATGGCATCACCAAGGTTAGCGGCATCAAAGGGATCGAGAAGTACTATGAGTATTATCTAGCGCCCGTTAGAGATGAGTTTATCGTGGGCCCGCGCGATATCGGCGGTAATATCATTCTAGAGCGCAGTAGCAAAAAAACGGGCAGGATCGACGGCTACAATGTCCGCCTAAGCGTGCCACTAACGCTGCAAAGAAAGATAGAGCGCCTAAGCGATGAGGGCGCGGATAATTACGATGCGCGAGAAATCGTGGTAGGCATTATGAACTCCAAAACGGGCAAAATTCTATCTCTTGCAACCAACGCCCGCTATGATCCCTCAAACATCACAAAAAACGATCTTAAGAATTTAAATTTTACCGCGAGCGAATACGCCTACGAAGTGGGCTCGATTATGAAGCCGATAATTTTCGCAATTGCCTACGACGCCAAAGCCGTCAAACCGGGAGAGATCATCAACACCTATAACGGCAGCTATAAGCTTGGTACTCGCACGATCCGCGACACGCACCCTG
>NZ_CALIBH010000109.1 GCF_938045775.1 uncultured Campylobacter sp. | reverse complement strand
TCGGGCTTTTTATCGCCAAAAAATACTGCGACGAGCTCGGGCTTAAAATTTCGTGCGATAGCAATGAGGACTGGACGGAATTTGAGGTGAAATTTTAACTTTACCCAAATGAAATTCTGCGCGAACGAAATTTTAGCGGGCGGGCTTATTAGGCTTAACCGCGCGGGTTTAAATTTAGCTAGCGATTCCATCCACGAAATTTGCGCTAGGTTATAATTTGACGGCAGAATTTACGCATGCAATTCGGTCGCGTCCGCAAAATTTCGCCGATCGGTTTGCAAAATACGCAGCTAAAATTCTATAAAATTCCGTGGAATTCTATGTGAACTCAGGCAAGATTGCGGCGGCTACGGATAGAATTTAACGGCAGCTCAGATAAAACCGCGCGCGACAATCGACTAAATTTCGCGAATTTTCGCCGAGCGCCGGTTGGGTTCGCCCTTGCTCTGTTGCTTCATACACACCGTATTCATAGCTAGTGCAAAAGGCGGTATCGTTTTGGGTTTTGATACTCGAACGGAAGCTATCCCTCCTCCCATTCTTGCCGCTCGGCGAGTTGGCGCGGACTACACGCGGATAAATTTTAAAATTTAGACAAGCTCCGCCCCGCCGAAGTAGAGTAGAGCTTGTCTAAAACGGGCGACGCAGCTATTTTAAGCGCATAGCCGCCCTTTAAAACGCGCGGCAAATTTTAAAATTTGCGCGGGGTTAAAGAGCAAACGAGACAAAAGAGGCTAAATTTAATCATCTCTCGCTAGGCGCTCCTACGACCTTCGCGCTATCTGCCGCCTGCTTAATTTTATCATTTCCCGCCTAGCAGCCAATAAACGATCGGTTTGGCTCCAAGCATTACTTCGCCGTGATACATGCCTAGCTTATCTTTAGTCCACGCAAAGCCCGTGCGTCAGCGCTTATCGATCGAGATGCCGCCGCCGAGTCCTTTGTCTATCCCGGTATTATGCGGGCGCTTTTGCAAGATATTGCGGCAGGCTACGCTTAAATCAATGCTGCGGCTGTCCGTGTTTAGCCCGGATCACGAGTATCTTGCCGCGATTTGCCTTTGCCCTAAAATTTGCACGATCTCCTCTAAGCTTAAAATTTTGCCGTGCGAGTCAAAGCCTACGTTTAGTATGCGCCCCT
>NZ_CALIBH010000108.1 GCF_938045775.1 uncultured Campylobacter sp. | reverse complement strand
CTGCTTAAAAACAGCTCGCTAGCATCGATCACGTCTAAGCTCACGCCGAGTTTGAGCCTAAACATCTCCTCTACCGCCTTGCGCTCGCCCGTGCGAAGTAGTCCGTTGTCGACGAAAACCGCTATTAGGCTCTGCGGCACCGCATGCGCCAAAAGCGCTGCTACGACCGAACTATCCACGCCGCCGCTTACCGCGCAAAGCACTTTGGCGCTGCCTACGCGCTCTTTTATTTTGATCATCTGCTCTTTGGCGAAGCTACCCATATTCCAAGTGCTGGTTATTCCGCAGATCTCTTTGGCAAAATTTTTTAAAATTCTATCGCCGAACTCGCTGTGGCAGACTTCGGGGTGAAACTGTAGCGCGTAAATTTTACGGGTCTCGTCACCAAATACGCACCACTCGCTCTCATCCGAGCTTGCCATCACCTCAAAGCCCTCCGGCAGGCTCTCGACCTTGTCTGAATGGCTCATCCAAACGGTCGAGTTATCCTCCACGCCACCAAATAGCTTGCTAGCGCGAAGCAGTTTCAAAGAAGCCTTGCCATACTCTTTTTTACCCGCAGGCACGACGCTAGCGCCAAATTTATGCGCGATGAGCTGCATGCCGTAGCAGATACCTAAAATTGGAATTCCAAGCTCAAAAATTCTATCGTCGCAAAAATACGCATCTTTGGCGTAAACGCTAGCGGGGCTGCCGCTTAAAATAAGACCTTTGGGGTTTTTTGCTTTTATCTTATCGATCGGTGCGTCGTATGCGATCAGCTCGGTGTAAACGCCTTGTTCGCGCAAGCGCCTAGCGATCAGCTGGGTGTATTGAGAGCCGAAGTCCAGCACTAAAATGTCTGCCGTTTGCATGAAATTCCTTTGTAAAAATTTTTAAAAGTATAACAAAGCAAAGCTAAAAGTAGGCTATTTATCGCGTAAAATTCTAACGCTGCCTTTCGTGTCGTTTGTTTTGTTGCCATCCGCGGCGGATGCCTCTGCGTTCGCGGTTTGCTCATCTGCGCTCGAGTAAAAAGGCGGCGCTTTATATCCGCAGCCGCTAAGCAAAACTAAGATAAAAAATGCTAAAATCCGTCTATGGAAAATGCAAGAGAAATAATCGCTCATATCAGAAAAGATCCTTTATATGCCAAGATGCGAGAAAGAGGCGAGTTTCTGGCGATTTTGCCGCTTAGTTGGCAAAGGCTGATCGCTTTCATCTACGTCAAAGATGGCATTTTGATGATAGCCGCGAAACACCCGGCTGGGCTTTGCGAACTAAAACGCGATAGTAATATAAATTTAATAAAAGACGTATTAAAGCGCTTCGTAGCCGCTAGAGAGACGGCGGAGCTTTGCGGCGT
>NZ_CALIBH010000107.1 GCF_938045775.1 uncultured Campylobacter sp. | reverse complement strand
AATTTAGAAGCCGAAGCGGATCAGAATTCCGCCTGTGTAAACAACATAGAGCAGCAAAATTTTATATCCGATGACAGCGGCGCCTTACCGCAGAATTCCAAGGCTAGAGATTACGACAAAGAGCCGATAGTAATAAAAGATCATACTTATTACGAATTTATGATTTATCAATTTCCGGCGCTACTGATAGGTTTTATTATATTTTTGACTTTTGCTACCATAGTAAATCCCGTTAGTCTTAAGACTTTTCGAATGCTTCCGTCTATATTGGTTTCATTGTTGACCGTAATTAGGGACAAAGACGGCATGTATTTTGAGTTTAAAAGTGATAAAATTCTGTATTATTACAAAAACAAAATCCGTAAAATTTTCGAATTAAATAGTATAGGTGCGATGATAATTAGCTTTGATTGCAGACACAGTATGCGGCAAAGGATAAATTGGTTTATAAAAATAGCACTACTTCTTTGGATTTTATTAATTTTTGCCGCCGATGCATACGATATGACAATCGGCGAAAGTATAACTGATATATTGTGTATTTTTATTTTAGCTGCATCAGGAATTTTCGGAGCAAAGGCTATTATGCACCTACGCAACGGCAGCCTTAGTTTTTTCGGTCTTCACGATCAGCTTGTGCTTTATAAAGAAAACGCTGAGGTCGAGATACTAAATATCTTGATGGCAGATAAAGAGGAGTATCTGTTTGACGCGATAAAGGGCGCCATCGAGGCGGAAAATTTTGACTTTGCCGCGCAAATTTGCGACTTTGTTTTAAACGACGATTTTGAAAAATTCGGCGCGGTTTTAAGAACGAGGGCGCTAATGTGGCTCACGGGCTACATCGCGCAAAATTTAAAAGAAAGCGAATACCCGAATTTCGGCGACTTCGAGAGCTGCCTGTGGAAATTTAAATGGATAGTCTCGGGCATCGCCAAAAGCTCTATAATCGAAGAGGAGCTCATAGACGAGGCAAACGAGGCGATGCTGTTTTACTACGAGCGCATGGAGCTCTCGTTGGCAGCCTACTACAAGGCCTTGATGAATCAAAACATCGATATGGGCGATGCTAGAGAGGCGAAGGCAAACTACGAGCTGTGGAAAAAGCTAGCCAAAGACGACATGAACGACTGCGAAGCGTGCGAGGCTAGCGATGAGATCGCGTATTTAAATTTTGCAGGCGAGCATGAAGCCGCGCTGGAGCTTGCCGCACCGATACTCTCAGGCGAGCTAACCTGCGGCGAAGTGCCTCACACGACCTACGCGCCGATACTTTTTAGCATGATTAAAACAGGCAAGATAGAGGAGGCGAAAACCCTGCTACCCAAGGCCGCGGCGACGATCGAGTCAAATCCTCGCGTCATAAATCAGATCGCGCCGCTAATCGAGATCGCCATTAGGCTGGATGAGCGCGAGACGGCGTTAAGCTTAGCTCGCAAACACTCGCACGCCATACTCGATAGCAACGACGATCTGAACGACCTGCGATTTTTCATCGCTGTTAGCGCATTTGGCGATGAGAGCGACTACAAAACGGCTTTGGAACTGGCGGGTAAATTTGACGCTAGAAATCAAAACTTCTACTACGCCGATTATCTGAATAAATTTTACGAGGAATTTGGAGTTTGAAATTTTGACGATTTGAGAATCTGAAATGCTCTACTCGTAAAGCAAATCACCGCCTCTGGCGCGCACAGCGAGATAGTTTAAAATTTGCGGCTCGATACTATTCACGCTCGCAATGGCGAACGCGATAAAATTTACGCCGAACGGGTGCGGCGGCTCGTGCGGTAAATTTATACCGCTTACTCGCGCACGTCGGTAGCCGGTCGCCGAAATAGATGATAGAGCGCATGCATGGCATTAAATTTTAACTAGATCGGTGTGGATGAAAGCAAATATTTGCGACAGCAAGACACGTATTCTAAATTTCAACCGCCGCAGAACGTAAAATTTAACCGAGCCCGCCGTCAATCTCATCGTAAAATACATAAGCGGCAGCAATGGCGTGTCTCGCGCATCTTTACCTAGATTTAGCGGCAAATTTAATAGCAAAATTTTAAAGCGTGGCGCAATAAAATTTTAAAACAAAATTTCAAGTAGCTCTTTAAATGAAAAATTTAAAGCGGAATCTTGAATGCAGAATTTCAAATAAATTTTAAAACTCCAAGAGAATTTCATCCCTTGGAGTTTTAAATTTAATGCTTGGCTAGGTAATTTGTGTCGTAGTTATTATCCACGAAATCGGGGTTATTCATCATTCTAAGATGAAAATCGCGCGTCGATTTTATACCACCGATGATGAGCTCATCTAGCGCGACTTTCATCTTCGCAATCGCACGCTCGCGGTCCTTGTCGTAAACGATGAGCTTACCGATCATGCTGTCGTAGTAAGGCGGCACCGAGTAGCCCTCATAGACGTGGCTATCCATACGGACGTTTCTGCCGCCCGGAGCAACGTATTTTGTGATTTTACCCGGGTTTGGCATAAAGCTTTTAGAGTCCTCGGCGGTGATGCGGCACTCAAGCGCATGCCCGCTAAATTTTATCTCGCTTTGAGGCAGCAGCTTCTCGCCCTGCGCGATGCGGATCATCCACTCAATCAGATCGAGCCCGCTTCGCATCTCGCTTACGGTGTGTTCGACCTGCAAGCGGGTATTCATCTCGATGAAATAGAATTTCTTGTCCTTGCTATCGTATAAAAACTCAAACGTTCCCGCGCTTGCGTATCCGATCGCCTTAGCGGCGCGAACCGCCGTTTCGTGCAGGCTCTTTCGTGTCGGCTCGTCCAAGATCACGGCCGGGCTTTCTTCGATTAGCTTTTGATGTCGGCGCTGCATCGAGCAGTCGCGCTCGCCGATATGCACGACGCGTCCGTGCTCGTCGCCCAAGACCTGAACCTCGATGTGGCGCGGGTTTGTGATATATTTTTCCATATACATCGTGCCGTCGCCGAACGCGCTCATCGCTTCGCTCTCTGCCGACCAAAAGAGCTTTTCGATATCCTCTTCGCGCTCGACCACGCGCATTCCGCGCCCACCGCCACCGGCTGCGGCTTTAATGATGACCGGATAGCCGATTTCGGCGGCTAGCTTGCGTGCCTCTTCGACGCTTGCGATCGCGCCGTCGCTGCCAGGCACTACAGGAATGCCCGCGCGCATCATCACTTGCTTAGCCTTGCTCTTATCGCTCATTAAAGTCATTGCCTCGACGCTCGGGCCGATAAATTTAATGCCGTGCTTAGCGCAAATTTCTACGAAATTTTGACTTTCGCTCAAAAAGCCGTATCCCGGAAATATCGCGTCAGCTTCGGTTAGCTCGCAGGCTGTGATGATCGCGGGGATATTTAGGTAACTATCGCTACTGCGCGGTCCGCCTATGCAGACCGACGCGTCGGCGTATTTTACGTAAAGCGCGTCCTGATCGGCGGTAGAGTGCACGACGATAGCTTGCTTGCCCATCTCCTGGATAGTGCGAAGCGCGCGCAGAGCGATTTCGCCGCGGTTTGCAATGAGGATCTTTTTAAGCTCTCTCATAGCTTCTCGACCTCAAACAGCGCCATAGCGTATTCGACGGGCTGTCCGTCCTCAACGAGAGCTTTTTTTATGCGGCAGTCGAATTCCGCCTCAATCTCGTTCATAATCTTCATCGCTTCTATTATGCCGATTGTATCACCCTTATGCACGACCTGGCCCACGCTTACGAACTCTGCCGCACCGGGACTTGGCGCTTTATAAAAAGTACCTACCATCGGGCTGTCGATCGTATCCATCGCGCCTTTTGAGGCGGGCTTATCGCCCACGAGCACGTTTACCGAAGGCGCAGCAAGCTGCGGAGCGGGTGTCGGTGCGGCGAGCTGAGGCGTGCTCCCACCGCATGGGCCATATTTTTTTATCTCGATTTCAAAATCTTTATCTTTAATTTTTAGCTCGTTAATGCCCTGCTTTTCGCCGAAAAAATCCATTAACTCTTTGATTTCTGCTTTTGTCATAAATTTCTCCTGAAAAAATTTGCGAAATTTTAGCTAAATTTTTATAATTGTTTCTTTAAATGGATTTTTGCGGGACTTTTAAGAAGTGCAAAGCCAAATTTACGACAGAATTTGCGGACTGATTTTAAGGATTTACGGAGTGAGATTTGCCTCGTTCATTTTAAGCTCGAACTTCGCAAGCGAAACACGAAATTTTGCCGTAAGAGCGCAGGATGATTTTAAATCCTTTAAATTTAGCACTTAATTTTACGACCGAAATTCTACGCCCAAGCCCCGAGCGAGAAAATTCCGTGCCTTGCTTTTCTTTAAAATTTTATGCCGAAATATTATTTTAAAGCCTCGCGCCGAAATTCTATCCACGCGAAGCCCTATGTGTTAATGTGTCGCAAAAAAGCTCTGAATTTTCGCTTTATCGCTCGTTTTGCTAAGAGCCAGCATCAGCAGCACGCGCGCCTTTTGCGGATTTAGATTATCGGCGGTTAAAAAGCCTAGCTTAGCGTCGTCCACCTCTGAGCCTACGCTAGTTGAGCCGCTGCCCGTGCGGCTTGAGCGCACGACTATCACGCCCGCTTCGCTAGCTTTTGCAAGCGCAGCCTCCGTATCGGGGTATAAATTTCCGTTTCCCATGCCGGCGACTACGATGCCCTTAGCGCCCTTTTGCACGGCAGTCTCTACGAAATCGCTCACGTCCTGCGGATGCGCGTAAATAATATCGACGCGCGGCAAGGATTTGAAATCCTTGATATTAAACTCGCTTGCGACGGTGTGTTTGCGAAGCGGTGTCATATAGAAATTTACGACTCCGTAATTCACGGTGCCGATTTTGCCGGAATTCGGCGAGGCAAAAGCCGCAACGTTAGTAGTATTTGTTTTCGTAACCTCGCGTGCGGCGTGAATCTCGTCGTTCATCACTACAAGAGCGCCCTTTTCGCGAGCGTTTTTATCTGCCGCGACGGCAACGGCGTTGTATAGATTAAGCGGTCCATCAGCACTCATAGAATCAGCGTTTCGCATCGCCCCCACCAAAACGATCGGTTTTTTGGATTTTACTACCAGGCTTAAAAAATACGCCGTCTCCTCCATCGTATCGGTTCCATGCACGATGACGACACCGTCGACATCGTTTTTAGTAAGCAGCTCGCTTACGCGGTTTGCGAGCTTGAGCCAAATTTCATCATTCATCTCCTGCGAGCCGATATTTGAAATTTGCTCGCTTTTAATCGTAGCTAAATCCCCTAGCTGCGGCACTGCCGATAAGATATCTTCTACGCCCTTTGAGCCTGCGGTATAGTTGCCCTCCGTGGCGCTTGCGCTGCTTCCCGCGATAGTGCCGCCGGTAGCTAAAATATAAATATTTGGCTTCGCAGCAGCCAAAGATGACGCGATAAAAAACGTAATAAACGCAAATTTCTTGAGTAGCCCCATAGTTGCTCCTTAAAAAGTGATAAAATTTTTATAATTTAAGCAAAATTCTAGCATAAAATTTTTATTATATTTTATTTTGCTGCTATAATGCGCGAAAAATTTTGATTATTTTAAGGAAATTTTATGGGACTGAAAAGCGATAAATGGATCAGACAGATGTCGCAGCAGCACGATATGATAGCGCCCTTTTGCGAGGAAAATATCGGTCGCGGCGTCGTTAGCTACGGACTTTCCAGCTACGGATACGACATACGCGTAGCGCGCGAATTTAAAATTTTTACAAACGTCGGCGGAACGGTCGTCGATCCTAAAAATTTCGACGCAAAAAACGTCGTGGATTTTGAGGGCGACGTCTGCATCGTACCGCCGAATTCCTTCGCGTTAGCGCGCACCATCGAATACTTCAAAATGCCGCGCGACGTGCTTGCGATCTGTCTGGGCAAAAGCACCTACGCGCGCTGCGGCATCATCGTAAACGTAACGCCGTTTGAGCCGGGCTTTGAGGGGCACATCACGATTGAAATCTCTAACACCACGCCGCTGCCTGCAAAAATTTACGCGAACGAAGGAATCGCGCAGGTTTTGTTTCTGCAAGGGGATGAGCCGTGCGAGGTGAGCTACTGCGACAAAAAGGGCAAATACCAAAGCCAAAAGGGCATCACGCTGCCTAGAATTCTAAAGGATTAAACAATGAAAAATTTAATCATCGTAGAATCTCCCGCAAAAGCCAAAACGATCAAAAATTTCTTAGGCGACAATTACGACGTAATCGCGTCTAAAGGCCATATCCGCGATCTGCCGCAGAAAAAATTCGGCATTAAAATCAAAGATAAAAGCTTCGAGCCCGAATACGAAATCAGCGCCGATCACGATCAGATCGTAAAGCAGATAAAGACGCTCGCCAAAAAGGCGGATCAAATTTATCTCGCGACGGACGAGGACCGCGAGGGCGAGGCGATCGCCTATCATATCGCCGCTTCGATCGGCAAGCAGGCACAGGAGCTGCCGCGCATCGTATTTCACGAGATCACCAAAAGCGCGATCTCAAATGCGCTAAGCTCGCCGCGCAAGCTCAATATCGCAAGCGTAAACGCTCAACAAGCGCGCCGCCTGCTCGATCGCATCGTGGGCTATAAGCTAAGTCCGCTTTTAAATTTAAAGATCCAGCGCGGCTTAAGCGCGGGTCGCGTCCAAAGCGCCGCGCTTAAAATCGTCGTCGATCGCGAGCGCGAAATTTTAAATTTTAAACCGGTAGAATTTCACAGCATCGACGCGGTTTTTAAAAAGGACTTAGAAGCCGAACTCGTGGAATTTCGCGGCGAAAAAATGGAAAAGCTCTCGGTCAAAAACGCGGCGCAGGCTAGCGAGATCGTCCTGACGCTGCAAAAAGACAGATTTAGCGTAGAGAGTATCGAGAGCAAATCGCGCAAGACGAACCCCTACCCGCCGTTTATGACCTCGACGCTACAGCAGGCGGCGAGCACGGCTCTGGGCTTTAATCCGCGCAAGACGATGAGCCTCGCGCAGAGCCTTTACGAAGGCGTCAATACCAAAAACGGCGGCGCGATCACCTACATGCGAACCGACTCGCTAAATATCGCTAAAGAAGCGATCGCGGCGGCTCGCGAGCTAATCGGCGAGCGCTTCGGCGAAAAATATCTGCCCAAAAGCCCGAATTTATACGCCACCAAAAGTAAAGGCGCGCAGGAAGCGCACGAAGCGATAAGGCCTACCGATCTGAAGCTTACTCCAGAGCTCGCGCAAAAAATACTGCCTCGCGACGAGTACCGCCTTTACGCGCTCATCTACAACCGCTTCGTAGCCTCGCAGATGAGCCCTAGCGTCTCGCAGATCCAAACGATCATCGTGCGCGGCGAAGCGGGCGCATTTAAGATCAGCGGGCGCAAGGTGGAATTTGACGGATTTTACAAGGCTTACGGCGATCTGGATAAGGATAAAATTTTACCGAACTTCGATACGGGCGACGCGATGAGCCTGCAAAGCCTAAGCTCGCAGCAGCACTTCACCGAGCCGCCGGCGCGCTATTCGGAAGCGAGCCTCATCAAAAAGCTCGAAAGCCTAGGCATCGGCAGGCCCTCGACCTATGCGCCTACCATCTCGCTGCTTACTACGCGCAACTACGTAAATATCGAGCAAAAGCACCTGGTGCCGAGCGAGATCGCCTTTAAGATCACCAAGATGCTGGAGCAAAATTTTAAAAATATCGTCGATAGCGAGTTTACCTCCAAAATGGAAGAAAAGCTCGACGACATCGCCGAAAACAAAGCGGACTGGCAGCAAATTTTGGCAGATTTTTACTACCCTTTTATGGACGAGATCGCCAAAGGAAAAACGTCGATCGCAAGCCAAAAACTAGCCGAAAAGATCGGCGAAGCATGCCCGAACTGCGGCGGCGAGCTACTTAAGAGGCAGGGCAGGTTCGGCGAGTTCATCGCTTGCTCGAACTATCCGAAATGCAAATACTCGCGAAACGCGGACGCTAGCGCCGAGGGGGCGAGCGAGGAGAAGGCGGCGCCCGAAGTGTTAGATGAGAAATGTCCGCAATGCGGTAAAAATTTGATCAAACGCAAGGGCAGATACGGCGAGTTTATCGCTTGCGAGGGCTATCCGAAGTGCAAATACTCGCGCAAAATCGAGGGCGCGGCAAAGGAGAAAAAGCCGCTGCTCTCCACCGGCGTTAAGTGCCCGAGCTGCGGTACCGGCGAGATCGTCGAGCGCTTCTCCAGACGCGGCAAATTTTACGGCTGCACGAACTACCCCAAATGCGGCTTTGTGAGCAACTACGCGCCGATTGCGCGTGCGTGCCCGCAGTGCGGCAACTCATACATGCTCCGCAAAGAGCTGAAAAAAGGTAATTTCGCCGAGTGTCCGCAGTGCAAGCTTAAAGAAGAGATCGATTGATAATAGGCGTCATCTCGGACTCTCATCGCGAAACAAAGGTCGCTGCCAGCGCCATAGAGTGGCTGCTCGCGCGAGGAGCGGACCTGCTCGTGCACGCGGGCGACATCGTCGAGAGCGAGACGCTGCGGCTTTTGCGACAAAGCGGCAAGCCCTACTTTGCAGTTCTTGGCAACAACGACGAAGCGCTTGCGGAGCTAAAAAATGAGTTTAACCTGCACGATGAGCCCTTTTGCACGGAGTTTACGGGACTACGACTAAAAATAATGCACCATCCGTTTTATCTCTTTGACGAGGAGCCCGTAGCGCAAAACGAAGCAGACGGGTTAAATTTAGATGCGGATTTGGGTGCGGATTCTAGCTCCGGCGCCGATGCGGATCGCGCGGTAAATTTTCGCAGGGATTGCGGCGCGGGCCTAGTCAAAAATTCGGGCTTTAGCGACGAAGCAAACAGCGACCTGAATTTAGGCTCAAACCGCAGCGCGTATCGCGGGGAAATTTTAATCGCAAATTCTAAAGCGACGGCTTGCTCGGTAAATTTAAACTCAAATTTTAATACTGCGAGTGCAGATAAAATTTTAAACGGCGCGCGCCGCACAGATGCAAATTTTAAAAACATAAGTAGCGCGAGCGCAAATTTAAAAAGCGGGCAGTACGCAAGTCTAAATGCGAGCTTGGGCTTGAATGTGGGCGCGAACTCAAACGTAAATTTAGACTTAGGCGCGGACCTCGCTTCGGGCACGAACGTAAATTTAAACTCAAATGCAAGCGCGAATTTGGCCGCTGATATGAGCCCAGATATGAACTCTAAAGCAAGCTTCAGTGTGGATCGCGCAGTAAATTTAACGGCGCCGAGTTTAAGCGCAAATTTAGTCGCGCCGAACTCGTGTGCAAATTTAGCCGCACCAAACTTGAACTCAAATTTGACCGCGAGTTTGAGCCCCAATACAAGCGGCGAAGGTAAAAATCGGGGTTTGTGCCAGTGTGGCGCGGATAGAATTTCAACTATCAAAATTTACGGCCACACCCATTTTTTCGCCGTGGCGATAGATAAAAACGGCGCGCTCGTGCTAAATCCGGACGAGATTTGCGGGCGCAAAAAGCGGCTTTTCGATTTGTCTGTGTTGTGGTGCAAGAGCGAAAATTGCGCATATTTCGTCTCCGTTCGCAGCGCAAAGAACTATAAAGCGACCGAAAGGAGGTCTTAAAATGATACGAAAAGCCCCTGGGCAGCCAGAGAAAATGCTAGAAAGATGCGAAAAAATTCTAAAGCAGTGCGGAGAAAATCTAAAAGGATGCGAGGCCAAAGCATATGAATGAAATTTACGTCCTAATCGCGCTATCGTTTTTGATCTTTGCTTCGCCCTTTTTGGCTAGCCTAGCTAGAATTCCGCTCTCGCCTATGGAGATCATGCTTGGCATCATAGCCGCAAATTTAGGGCTTTTGCCGCCAAGCGCGACCTTCGATCTAGCCGCTCAGATCGGCTTTTGCTACCTTATGTTTTTGGCGGGCTGCGAGGTGGATTTCCGCGCGCTGCTTGCGATGCCGCGCAAAATTTTGCGGCTAATCCTAATCTTTTTGGCGCTACTTTATATCCTAAGCGCGCTTGCGGTTTGGGTGTTTGAACTGCCGCAGATGCTTATCATCGCCGCACCTCTGATGAGCGTCGGGCTGCTTTCGGCGCTGTATAAGGAATACGGCAAGGATCAAGCGTGGCTCAATCTCGCGATGCCCGCGGGCGTGATCGGCGAGCTCATCAGCATCGCCGCCCTCACAGTGGGCGGCATCTACCTTAAAAACGGCTTCGGCGTGGAGATGGCGCTTCATATCGGCGCGCTTTTGGGCTTTTCCGTGGCAGCCTTGGCGGTTTTTAAAGGGCTTGAAATTTTATTTTGGTGGTTCCCCGCGCTAAAAACGGTCATCATGCCCAAATACGACAAAAACGAAAAGGACGTGCGATTTGCGATGGCGCTGTTTTGCCTCATCTGCGCCGGAGTGATGCTTTTGGGGCTTGAGGTCGTCATCGGCGCCTTCATCGCAGGCACATTTCTGCCGACCTTTTTCTCTCACAAGGACGACCTCATCGAGAAACTATCGTCGTTCGGCTTTGGCTTTTTGGTGCCGATATTTTTCATACACACCGGAGCCGTGATCAAGCTAGAAGCGCTCCTTATGCCCGGAGTGATGAGCTTTGCCGTAAGCCTAGCGGCGCTGATGTTTGGTATCAGACTGCTTGCGAGCGCTACGTTTTTAAGCACTCTGGGGCGCAAAGGTGCGGTGCTTTTCGCGCTATCGTTATCTATGCCGTTAACCCTCGTCATCGCCACGGCGACGCTTTTTTACTCCACCGCCGCGATATCGCAAGAGATATACTTCGCGATGATCATTGCCTCGCTCATAGAGGCGCTCGCGTCGATGATTTTGATAAATTTTATTTACAAGAAATTTTAGGGCGGGAATTTAAAATTTTGAAATTATAGGATTTTGGAATTTTAGAATTTCAAAATTTTGCGAAATTCTAGAATTCTATGAAATTTGATTTTATGCGGGACTAAAATGAAGTTAAATTTAAAGCTCTATTTTGCAGCTCAATCAGTTAGATCTTGAAGTTCCATAGTATAATTCGGCTCCGGTTTCCACAAATCACAGTCCCTATATGCTTCTAAAATTTCTTTTAACAGGCATAAAATATCTTGCTTATTAAGACTTTGCGTATGATTTGGTTTTAAATCTAGGAGTTTCCAAATCCTATGAAATTCCTCTGGAACTAATTTCCTATTAATATTTACCTCATGATCTATAATCATCTCTATAATTTCACCTTTATGATATAATATCCAAATAGACTTTGTATCGTAATCGTGGTCGTATTCATAGCCTGGGAAGCTATAAAGAAACCAAGCCCAGCAATCTCTCTCCCTATCGATAGTCCATCGTAATTCATTAATGAAAGTCTCATAGTATGGATTATATTTGTAGTAAATTTCACTCAATCCATACTTCTCATCATCATCTTTTGTGATAATTGCATTTTCAAACGCCATCTGCGCTCCTTGGAATTTAAAATTTAGCGTGCAAACAGAAATTTCAAGCGCAAATTTTATGCAAAATTTTGCGATGCAGTCGAAACGGCAGGCATGGAAATTCCAAACTCGGCGCGCTTAAAGATAGACCGGTGAGCTTGCCGCGACCGCTAACCCCGCTCGTTGCGGATATATTTGCTTCCGCTAGCCGTAGCAAAGCAAGCGCGGCTCGTTAGCAAAGCTAGCAATAAAATTAATCGCAACTCATCCGCAAGAAGCATAACTGCACGATCTGCGGGCGGGGCTAGCAAAGTCATGGCGGCGAGCCGATTAAAATTTAAGCTTTAGCTTGCGGCGCTTAAAAGCCGACTTAAGCTTAGACGCTATGCGGGCGATATGCCGCGACACGGCGTCTAAGCCTCAAGCTACATTAAGACCGGAATTTTAGTCTTTTGCAGGAAGTATTTCGACGCGCCACCTAGGAATATCTCTTTTATGCCGCTGTCTGAGTGCAAGCCCGCGACGATTAGATCGAAATCGCCTGCGTCGGCGTACTCTAGCAGCACCTGCCCAGGGATCTTGCCGTCTGCGTTTAGCGTCTCGAAAGCATCGATATTAACGTCGTGCAGAGCCAAATAATCGCTTATTCGGCGCTTCGTTTCGGGGATGCCCTCTTGAAGGTAGTGGTTTGCGGTGATGACGGTGACGGACTTGGCGCGCTGCAAAAGCTCCAGCCAATTATCAAGCGCTCGCGCAGACGCCGCAGTGCCGGTAAGCGAGACTAAAATTTTATCTGCCTTGAACTCCTGCAGCTTGCGCGGTATGACGATGCAAGGCTTGCCACTTTTGGTAACCGCAGCCTCGAACGTGCCGGTGATAGAGCCTGTAGGCGGCACCGAAACCAGCACCAAATCGCAATATTTGGAGTACTTCTCGACCAGCTCGGAGCGGATGCCCACCATATGCCTCAAAGCGGCGCTATTTG
>NZ_CALIBH010000106.1 GCF_938045775.1 uncultured Campylobacter sp. | reverse complement strand
CGGCGCTTGACGTGCTGCAAACAGAGCCGATGAGGGCGGATCATCCGCTGCTGCGCGTGAAAAATCGCCGCAACGTCATCATCACGCCTCACATCGCATGGGCGAGCATAGAGGCCCGCAAACGGCTGATAAAGATGATCGCGCAAAATATTAGGGATTTTATGAGCGGCAAATGAATGCAGTTAAAACGCCGAAGCGAATTTAACAAAATCAAGATGCGGCGCAAGGCTCACAAAGACCCTGCACATAAAATTTTATTAGCTGAAAAGAAGGGATACTGCTTCGGGTAAAATTTTAAATTTATGCCGCGAATAAGCTATTTCTCCGCTTTGAATTCATAGATTTATCTTTGCTTGCAAATTCTTTTTATGCTCATCCAAAATCCTGTAACTATAAAAAATAATACAGAAATCGCCGCTACGCAAAATAAGAACTTGCCCGCCTCGCCGAAGATATAGCCCGAATGCACGCTCAAAACGGCTTTATGTATAGCAAAAGGGCGCGGCATAGCACTTTTCGCATCATCATAGCGAGCATGCCGCAAGATGCCCTTTTTAACGTTTACGCTCATCGTGTTCATATGCTCTTCGCCCTCTTCGCCTTTATCGAAATAAAAGATCATAAAATTTTCTCCATCTTTTTGAGCGATGATGTTAAAGAATTCGTAGTTTTCACCGCGTTCACGCTTAAAAATATCAAATGCCGTCTGAAAATTTAAAATTTTATCTTCATCCTCAAGCGAAAATCCTCGCACTTCGGTAAAGCTCGTTTTTCTAAAAATTTCCTTTTCGCCTAGCGCTCTGTTGGTTATTTTGGCTATCCAATCATACGACCAATAAAGCCCGCTAGCGCTTATCGTAAGTAAAACGGGCAGCAGCAAAACTCCGACCGCGCCATGCAAGCTATATAAAAACGCATAACCTCTCGCTTTAAAATTTATCCTAAATGCGCGTAAAATTTTCCCTCTAAAGCTAGGATAATAAATCACCGCACCTGAAATTAAGACCAAAATAAACATAACCGTGCTAAGTGCCACGATATTTTTGCCTATTAGCCGCAGAGTTTCGTTTTTGCTTAGCCCAAATCCCAGATTGGTATGTAGGTTTAGCGCTACGCCGATAAACGTATCGCCTATGTTTTCCGAAGTAATTTCACCGCTATAAGGATCTATAAAATATGATTTAAACTCACCGCCAGAATCTGTACCGGAAAGCCTAATCGCTTCGTTTTTATTTTGAGGAATTCTATAATAACTGAGCGTAAAACCGGGCTTGACTTTTCTGAAAATATTTAAAATTTTGGCGGGCTTAAGAGCGTCTTTTTCGCTCGGGCTCACGAAAGATTTGCTTTGATTTAACGCATCTATAATCTCGTCGTGATACGAGATAATAGCGCCGCTAAGGGCTACGATTAAGATCGGCACGCAGCATATAAGCGTCAAAACAAGATGGATGTTGAACCAAAATTTTTTCCTTTTTAAAATCGCCATTAATTTCCTTAAATTTTAAATCCGCGGACGAAATTTATGCGCTGCGAATTTAAAAGTTCACGTTAAATCCAACCTGCGCCTTCATCCCGTCTACGACCATCATTTGATAATTTCCCGAGCGCGTTAGTACGAATTCGTTGAATATGTTATAAAGCGTAAAATTTAAACTTGCGTCTTTTGTGAGCTTATAGCTCGCGCCCAGATCAAAAAGCGTGTATGATCGGATATCCTCATCGTAGCTTAGGCTATCGCGCGTCCTACTATAATAATTTATTTGCGACCATAAGTTTAGCTTGGAGCTTACGTCGTAATCAAATCCTAGCTTTACCGAATGGATTGGAAAATTATTTAAGGTTTTGCCCTTCTCGCTACCCGTTTTTTGCTCAGATTTCGTATAGGCGTAGTTTGCATGCAGCTTCAAATTATCTAAAATTTGATAATCGCTACTTAGCTCTAGACCCCTAACCTCGGCTTCTCCGATATTTATAGTGTCCCAAATACCGCGTCTGTAAGTTTTTCCGTTATGCACGCAAGGATTTCCCGGTCTTGGGCGGCAAATCAATTTGGTAGAAATTCCATCTTTGATTTCGGTATAAAACGCAGTAGCGCTAAAGTTAAATTTATCGTTATCGTCGTAAGAAAACCCGCCTTCGTAGCTTATGCTGCTTTCGGGCTTTAGAGAGCTTCTGCCTATCTGCGCTCCCTGGCCTCCTGCAAATGGCAGGGCAAGGCCCTCGCTACGCTGCTTAATATCCGGAGTTGAATATCCCGTCGAAACGCCGCCTTTAATAGAAAAACTTTCGTTTAAACGATAAACGGCATAAGCGCGCGGCGATATATGGCCGCCGTAGTCTTTATCGCGGTTATATCTGATTCCGCCGGTTAGCGTTAAATCGTCAGTTAGATAAAAATCATCCTCGCCGTAGATCGAATAATCCCGTCTTTTGATATTTGCCTCATCTGTGGTAGTAGCGGCTTCGTTTAATCTCTCGCTTCGGTATTGCACGCCCAAACTCAAAGCATTTGAATCGAAAAAATATGAGCCTTTAGAATTTAGCGTAGTCGTTCTAAGACGCAGATCCTGGGCGCCGCTTTCTTTCATGCTATCGTAGTTTGCATAGCTATCTATCATAAACTTATCGTATTTTCCCTGATGAGACAGGCTTGCGGTGTAGCCTTTCATATCCTCCTTCGCAATATCGTTATTGCCTCCAGAGGTTGTTCGCGTACGCCCGTATGTACGCCTAAATTTATTATTTACTTTACGATAATCAAGCGTTACCTCATCATTTTGCGTTACGTTATACATCAGTTTTGCGCCCATATTCGTCTCTTCATTATTTCTATTCGCATAAGGCTCTTTATCCTCTATCTTTTCAAAAAATCTGCCGTAAAGTGCGATACCTAGCACGTCCGGGACGATAGCTCCGTTTAGATAAAAACCCGTTTGATAATCACTTTTTATTTGCGATTTTTTAGCGAAAGTATAGTATCCGTTTACATTGCCGCTAAGCTCATTTGAAAAGCCTTTAGTGATGATATTTATTACTCCGCCCATAGCGTCGCTGCCGTAAAGCGAGCTCATAGGCCCGCGGATGACCTCTATGCGCTCTATCGTATTTGCGGGAGGCAAGAAATTTTGGCTACTGCCGATACTTCTTAATCCTTTATAAGCGCTATCGCTAGTCGCAGGCTTGCCGTCGATTAAAATTTTCGTATATTTTTGAGATAGGCCTCTTAGACTTATGCCTTTTCTCGATGCAGCGCCTAGTGTTGCGGTAAAGGCACTCGGCAAATCTTTTAGCATTGCGGAGATATCTTGGTAGTTGCGCTTTTGTATCTCTTTTTGCGTAAGAACGGAGATAGAAGCGGGTGCGTCTTGAATATTTTGCCGATAGCCCGTAGCACTGACTACGGTAATTTCACCCAAATTTACGCTTTTGTCCTGTTTTTCTATCTCGCTCGATATTCCGGCTGTCGCTATAGCAGCGATCAGCGATAATTTATATATTGCGCGCACAAACGCCCCTTTTCTTATTAAAATTTAAACTCATTTTACTATAATAAGATATGCATTATCAAGAAATACTAAACGGTAGAGGGATTTTTTTAAACGCTAAAGGGATAAGATGAGTAAAGAGATAAGTTTAGATGATTTTTTACAAAAAATATCTAACGACATTGAGCCGTCCAAGCAATGTGGGTATAACAAAACCGAGCTTGAAAGCGAAAGTATAAAATTCGACTTTAGCTCTTTTTATACGGGCGGAGGGATAGGATATTATAGCAGCGATATAATTTGCAGAGATTTTCTTTTGCATCGCCACGAGCGAGGTAGCCGCTATTCATTTTTATTTTTCAATACGGGCGAAAATCCTATCTGCTTCAGATCGGATAAAGATCAATTCGTTTTGAATAAAGGTGAGTTTTGGCTCGGAACTATGCAAAGCAAATTGCGTGGCGTTCACGAGCTTGAAAATAAACACTATAAAAGCTCATGCATAGCGCTTAGCACCGCTTTTGCAAATGAGCTGGGAATTTTAAAAAATTTGAATTTAGATCAGGCCGTTTGCATGAAGAAATTTAAAACAAGCGCCGTGCAAAATATCATCCTCAAAGAGCTCGAAAATGCCGCGATATACGACGGCAAAATGCGCGAAATTTTTATGGAAAGTAAAATTTTAGAGATGCTTTATAAAAGTTTTTATAAATTTAATGAGCCTGAAAATACGCTTAGTCTTGATGAAAATGACATAAAAACAGTCCAAAAAGCAAAGAAAATATTACTTGAAAATATGCAAAACCCACCTAGCATTAAGGAGCTCGCTCGTCTTTGTGCCACGAATGAATTTGCACTAAAAAGGGATTTTAAAGCATATTTTGGCACGAGCGTTTATGCGATGCTGACAAATGAGCGGCTTGGAATTGCAAAAGAGCTATTAAGTCTAGATCAAATCAGCGTAAACGAAGCCGCTAAAATGGTCGGATACAATAATTTATCGCATTTTTCTAAAATTTTTAGGGCTAAATTTAATATACTGCCGACGCAACTGAAAAAGGATATAAAATTTTACTACTCGGATTAGAATTTTGCGCGACCGACTATCTTTTAGAAGCCACATTCTTTCGCAACCGCATATCAAAATCTCATAAAATTTTATATCGCAACCAAGCCCGCAAAAATACGGAATTTAAATTATAAATGCCGCCGAAATCTTGGCAGCAAAAGCGAGCTGCGATCAAATATCGCAGCTGCGTGTATGTTTGGACGTCAAAGGGCGCCTAAAATTTTAAATACGTCTAAATTTAAAACAGGCTATAAACCTCGTCTAGCGTGAAGTGCTTTTTATCGATCTTGCCGCCGTAGTATGGCTTGATATCCTCGTCAAAAGCCTTATGGAAAAATTTCGCTT
>NZ_CALIBH010000105.1 GCF_938045775.1 uncultured Campylobacter sp. | reverse complement strand
CAGGCGGCGGCGCGGGAAAGAAATTCGTCCCGATCGCCGCGGCGCTTTGTTTGTTTGCCTTTATCCACGTAAGCGCGTCTGTCAAATCGGCGTTTAAAATTTCAAAATCCGCCTTTTTCGCGGCGTAAAAATCGGTATCTGCGATGATGCCCGCTTGCGGGATTATGGGCTTTACCGAAAACGCCTGCGCCCACATATCGCTTAAATTTGCCCCTCGTTGCACGGCGATGCCCGATACTTTGCCCTTTAAGATCATGGCGCTTGCTAACGGCTCCACCGTGATCGCGACGTCGTAGTCCTTAGCCAAAAACAGCTGCGCGCTCTCTGCGGGGCTGGCGGTATAGTCGATATTCAGCCCGCTAATGCCCTGCTTTTTCGCTATGGCTCGAACGATGATGTCTAGCATATCGTTTTTAAAAGGCATTACGATCTTTTTGCCCTCCAGCTGCGCAAATTCCGTTATCTTCTCGCCCTTGCTCATCACGAAATTTAGCCCTTCGGTGAGGATATTTACCATGCCGATCTTGCGCCCCTGATTTGCGAGGTTCACCCCCACGTTGCTAGGGCTCATCATGACCTTGTACTCGCCGCTTGCCACGCCCGCGCGCAGCTGATCGGGATCGCGCCAAAGCTCAAGCTTCGCGTCGTATTTTTTGCCGATCTGCCCCTGCATGCACGCAACGCCGATGATAAGGCTAGGCATCGCAGGCGCACCGTAAATAGTAAAGGCCTCCTTCGCAAAAAGAGGGCTAGCAAGCCCGCTAGCCGCCAACGCGGACGTTAGTTTTAAGAAATTTCTTCTTTGCATCTTCTCCTCTTTTCATTCCTGCCAAACGGCAAGATTTTGATAATCGATGTGCAATTATATCAAAAACAGGAGTGATTCGGTTTGATTAAGCTCAATAGTCGGCTTTAAATTTTAATGCGCTAAAATTTAAAACGCCCCGCAGCGGTAAAATTTTATGCTAAAATGGAGAAAATTTCAATTCAAGGATATAAAATGAGAAGCGACATCATCAAAAAAGGCTATACGCGTGCGCCGCACAGAAGCTTGCTAAGAGCGACAGGACTAAAGGACGATGACTTTGAAAAGCCGTTTATCGGCGTGGCAAATAGCTTCATCGAGATTATCCCAGGGCACTTTTTCCTCAACAAATACTCCGAAATTTTAAAAGACGAGATCCGCAAAAACGGCTGCGTGCCCTTTGAGTTTAACTGTATCGGCGTGGACGACGGCATCGCGATGGGGCATAGCGGGATGCTTTACAGCCTGCCTAGCCGCGAGCTCATCGCAAACTCGATCGAAACGGTGATGAACGCCCACGCTCTAGACGCTCTGGTTTGCATGCCAAACTGCGATAAAATCGTGCCAGGCATGTTGATGGGCGCGCTACGCGTGAACGTGCCGACGGTTTTTGTTAGCGGCGGCCCGATGAAAAAGGGCTACACTAAAAAAGGCGAGCCGATCGACCTATCTACGGCGTTTGAGGCGGTGGGTAAATTTGAAACCAAAGAGATCAGCGCCGAGGAGCTAAAAGAGATCGAGTGTGCCGCCTGTCCAAGCGGCGGCAGCTGCTCGGGGATGTTTACGGCAAACTCGATGAATACGCTGTGCGAAGCGATGGGCATCGCGCTAAAAGGCAACGGCACCGTGCCCGCGCTTACGCCAGAGCGCGAGGAGCTCATCAGGCAGGCGGGGCGCCGAATTTGCGAGATTGCGCTGGATGAAAAATATAAAATCCGCAACATTGTGAACGAAAAATCGATCCAAAACGCCCTAGTCGTCGACATGGCGATGGGCGGCAGCAGCAACACCGTGCTGCATATCCTAGCTATCGCGCGCGAAGCGGGGGTAAATTTGCAGATCGCGGGGCTCAACGAGATCAGCCGCAAGATCGCCCACATCGCCAAAATCAGCCCGAGCCTGCCAAACGTGCATATGGAGGATATCGACCGCGCGGGCGGACTAAGCGCCGTGATAAACGAAATTTCGCGCCGCGACAACGGGCTACTGGGTCTAGACGCGCTAACCGTAAGCGGCGAAAGCCTAGGCGAGCGCGTCGGAGCTAGCGCCATAAAAGACGAATCAGTCATCCGTAAGGTCGAAAACGCCTACTCGCAGGTCGGCGGGCTGGCGATTTTGTTTGGAAATTTAGCCGAGCAGGGCTGCGTCATCAAGACCGCGGGCATCATCGGCGAGCGCAAATTTAGCGGCAAGGCGGTCTGCTTTAACAGCCAAGACGAGGCGATAGAGGGCATCTCAAGCGGCAAGGTAAACAAGGGCGACGTGGTCGTCATCCGCTACGAAGGGCCGCGCGGAGGCCCGGGCATGCAGGAGATGCTAAGCCCAACGAGCCTAATCATGGGGCGAGGGCTGGGCGCGGACGTGGCGCTGATCACGGACGGGCGTTTTAGCGGCGCTACGAGAGGGCTAAGTATCGGACACGTGAGCCCCGAGGCTGCCGAGGGCGGCATGATCGGACTGCTGCAAGACGGCGATATCATCGACATCGACGTGGATACGTACGCGATAAACGTGCGTCTAAGCGAGGCTGAGATCGCCGCGCGCAGGGCGAAATTTAAACCGCTTGAAAAACCGCTACCGTATCGCTGGCTGCGAATGTATCGCAAGCTGGTAACAAACGCTAGCAACGGAGCGATTTTGGAGGCATAGAAATTTAAAAGCGGTAGTTAAATTTAAATAAGGAATGATTTTTATGTTTGAGAGAGATTTTACCTATAAAGATTTAGAACGAGTAGAGACTGAAATGGCAAATATGTATGTAGCACTTGCCAATATCTATAGAAATAAGTCATATATCTGAAAAATTAGTAGAACCCTTGATAAGTTAAAAAATTTAAATTTCTCTAGTAAAGAAAGATACATAATAGATAGGTTTGAATCAAAATACGTTAAGCATATGGATAGAACCTATGAAGTCTTTAATTTTTTACAGAAATTTACAGAAAAAGAAGATTTTAAAATTTTATCTGATACAGCCCGCAGTCTTATTAATGAAATAGAACGATATTTGTTGGTTTTGAAGCAAGATAATATTTACTCAGCCAATAGAACTGCATTTAAAACCACTATCATAAGGTATATTAAATCGATTAAAATATTAAAAATATAAAAAGAAATTGTTAAAAAATTAATAGAAAGCATAGATGTTGAAGATAGAAAGAAGCTTTATATAGAATTTCTTAAAAATGAGGGCGAAATATATAGAATTTATAATAATTTGCCGGATAAATTTATCAAAGATAAAACAACATGCATAAACCACGTTTCAAATGCTATGTTAAGCGATGCAAAAGAAATCATAACAAAAGGTATAAAATATAAAATACTTTCTGTATTAAGTTTTGTAGTTTTTGGAGCACTTCTTTGTATGCCATATTTTTTATACTTAAGAAGAATGCCGGAAATTTCTATAGGCAGCATACCTATATCTTTAGTTGCAGTTTTTGCTATCGGTATATTTTTAACTTTATATTTAT
>NZ_CALIBH010000104.1 GCF_938045775.1 uncultured Campylobacter sp. | reverse complement strand
GGGCATATCGCAATAACCCTGAATTTAAAAAAGGCTTTGACAAGACGATTTTAAAGGTCTATCTATTTGGTAAGATCATATTTTTCTCGACTATGTCGCGATTTATGCTTATTTTTACAGAGCTTGTGCGAGCGGGTATTCCTATCGCAGATGCACTAGATACATCTGTTTTAATGGTGGATAATCATACTTTAAAAGAGAAACTCTCTACCGTTAAAATTGCCGTGCAGCAGGGCGTGAGCCTAACAGAGGCGTTTAACAATACAGGGCTTTATGAGAGTATGCTTATTCAGATGATCAGCGCGGGCGAGCAGGCCGGTAACCTCGATAAGATGCTCGGTAACGTCACGGATTATTATAAAGAGAAATTCGACGACATCATCGATAATATCTCAAGCTACGTCGAGCCGATCATGCTATTTTTTATGGCGGGCATGGTTCTTCTTTTGGCGCTTGGTATCTTCATGCCTATGTGGGATCTGGGCAAAGCTGTCAAAAACTAACCCCTTTAATTCCGCGTCCGCAAGGGCGCGGAATTTTATCAAAGCATTAAAATTTCATCCTTCAAATAAAATTTTAACCTTCATTTGGCTAAAATACCGCTTTAAATTTAAGGATCTATCATAATCAAAGAAGTATATTTTATCGTCGTATCGGCCATCATAATATTTTTTGGACTTGCCACCATTGCGCCCGATTCTGCGCTCGTAGGCAGCGCAGGCAATGCCATTCGCTCGTTTAATACCCAGCTATTCGGCTATTTTGCATACATCTATCCGCTATTTTTGCTCGCCTTAGCATACGTAGCCTATAAGCATTTTCGCGGTTTTGACTTTAGATTTTTTGAGTTTAGTATCGGCGCAATTTTGCTATTTTTTACCATTTTGATGGTGCAGTCGAGTCTCTTTGGCGCTAGCGGCGGAGCAGTCGGCAGCTTCGCGGTGGACGGACTTAGGCGCATGATCGGAAGCGTCGGCGTGTGGATTTTTAATATTACGATTTTTGTGCTTTCGCTAGTGCTTATATTCGAAGACCGCTTTACCGACATCATCAAAAACTGCTTCGTGGGCTCAAGAGACGAAGGCGCGCAGGATGGAATTGGAGACGATTTTGCTAGCGATGCGGATGCGGCGCAAAGAGGCGGGTTTGCAAAGCATTCGTCTGCGCAAGGCTTGAGAGGTGCGGAAAATTTTAACGCTTTGGATAACTCTTTGAGCGCAGAGGACGGTTCGGCGAAACAGGGTAATTTTGCGGAGCAGGGCGCAAGCGAGCGCGGTTTTGAAGGCGGGCAAAATTTTCAAAATTTAAACGATACTCGCGAGCCTGAAAATGAGCAGAATTTAGGTGACGCGCAGGGTCTGCAGGCTTCCACTGAACGCGAGCTTAAAATGCCGCAAAAGGGAAAGCCGAGCAGACTAAAAAGGGTCGAGCGCCTAAGCGAGGTCGCCGAAAACAAAAGGCTTTTGGATCAGCTCGACAAGGGTAGGGTGGCTAAGCCCAAGGATTTTAAGCTGCCGCCGCTTGATTTTTTAAACCTGCCGCCAAAAAAGAAAAGCAATATCGACGAGAGCGAGATCGATCGTAAAATTTACGACCTGCTCGATAAGCTGCGTAAATTTAAGATTGACGGCGACGTGGTGCGGACCTACTCGGGTCCGGTCGTTACGACATTTGAGTTTCGCCCTGCCGCGCACATCAAAGTAAGTAAAATTCTCACGCTGCAAGATGATCTGGCGATGGCTCTTAGGGCGCAGACCATCCGTATCCAAGCCCCGGTTCCGGGCAAAGACGTCGTGGGTATCGAGATCCCGAATCAAAATATCGATACGATTTATCTGCGCGAAATTTTAGAAAGCGACGTGTTTAAAAGCGCTTCCAGTCCGCTTACCATCGTGCTTGGCAAGGACATCGTGGGGCAGCCCTTCGTTACCGACCTTAAGAAACTGCCGCATCTTCTCATCGCAGGCACCACGGGAAGCGGCAAGAGCGTGGGTATCAACGCCATGCTGCTTAGCCTTTTGTATCGCAACTCGCCCAAGAGCCTGCGCCTAATAATGATCGATCCAAAGATGCTCGAGTTTAGCATTTACAACGACATCCCGCACCTGCTAACGCCCGTCATCACGCAGCCTAAGCAGGCGATCATCGCGCTAAGCAATCTCGTTGCGGAGATGGAGCAGCGTTACTCGCTCATGGCGCAAAACAGGACGAAAAATATCGATAACTACAACGAAAAGATGCTGCGCGAAGGCGGCGAAATTTTGCCTTACATCGTCGTTATTATCGACGAGCTCGCGGATCTGATGATGACGAGCGGCAAGGACGTAGAGCATTACATCGCGCGTCTAGCGCAGATGGCGCGCGCCAGCGGCATCCATCTCATCGTGGCGACGCAGCGCCCTAGCGTGGATGTCGTCACGGGGTTGATAAAGGCGAATCTGCCTAGCCGCATCAGCTTCCGTGTGGGCTCAAAGGTCGATAGCAAGGTGATTTTGGATCAGATGGGCGCGGACAGCTTGCTCGGACGGGGCGATATGCTCTTTACGCCGCCTACCGCACCGGGGCTCATCCGCCTGCACGCGCCGTTTACGACCGAGAATGAGATCAATAAGATCGCGGAATTTTTAAAAGCGCAAGAAAGCGTCGTTTATGACGAGCGATTTTTGATCGAAAACGAGGGCGCCAAGCAAGAAGGCGGCATAATCAATCCGCAAAATATCGTGCTTGACGAGCTTTACGACGAGGCGAAAGCGATCGTTTTGGAGGAGGAGAAGACCTCGATCAGCTACCTGCAGCGCCGCTTGCGTATCGGATACAACCGCGCCGCGACGATCATTGAGCAGCTCGAACAGATGGGCATTTTAAGCGAGATCAACGCCAAAGGTCAGCGCGACATAATCAAGTAAATTTCAAAATTTTGATGAAATTTAAGCGGCGAAATTTTGAAATTTATTGGATTTGCGGACGCCGGAATTTTTAAAATTTAATCGATCTGTTTCGGTGAAATTTTAAAATTTATCGGATATGAAGCGGTGGAATTTTAAAATTTTTTGATCTGTATGGCGGATTTTAAATTTTAAAATTTGCGCGTTCTGCAGCTCGCACTTGTGCCTCTGTGACCGGGGGAAGGCGGACGGTTTATACTGATGCGAGGATGCGATCGAAGCCTCTTGCAGCGCGGGAGACGTTTTAAAAGTAGTGCTCGGTGGGTATGAACAGCGCGTTTTGCAGCTTGTGTTTGCGGCGTGCGCGCTGTCTAAATTTATAAGGTGTAGTTTAATTGCGCGCTGTGTTCTTGGCGCCAAATTTTAATCACGGCGTGAAATTTTAGAGTGCAAGCGGAGCAGAAACAGGGCAGGGTTCTAAAATTAAGTGCTAAAAATTTTGCGGTTTTAAATTCTATAAATTTACAAAGACCGGCAGAATTTAAAATTTTAAAATTTAGCTTCTTTTATGGGCTTTAGAATTTCGAAATTTTAAAATTTGCCGCAGCGAACCTGAATTTTAAATAACGCCGCGCCGACATGAAACGTCTTGCGACTGCACAAGCAGGAAAAGTTGCCAGAGGCTAGCTTGCCGCGTGCGAGTACATGAGTGAAAAGTTCGTCGCGCGCTGAAGGCCGATGGTGGAGTATCGCAGTCGTTCACAGCGGTTAATTTGCAGTGTGAGTACCCGTGTCGCACGCCAAAAACCGATGGATCGTGGGCGGCGCGACGAGCTGTTTGGCGCGCGGTGTTTTGCGTGGGCGTGTTTTTACAATACAAAGTGGGTACATTTGCGATATGTTTTGCGGTGCGGCTGTATTGTGAGATGCAGCACGTTTTGCATCGTCCGGGCGCTGAAAATCGATCGGCATGCGAGCGTGTTTGTAATGGATGTTGCGCGTAAAATTTTGCAACTATCGCGCACGAGTAGCGCGCGATTTTGCGCAGTTGTGATTTGCGACCTTGTATCGCGTGCCGAAAGTCGCCGCGATACGCCTGCCAGAGTAGAATGCACCCGCCTGTGTATTAAAAGATAGTGCGAGGTTGCGCTCTACGTACGGCGTGGCAGTGTACGTCGAAAGGCTGCACGATGCGCGAAGGTAAAATGCGTACTTGCGGCGACGCAGGACGTGGCTGTGCTTTACGGCGCACTATCCTGCAGCATGCACCGCAAAGCCGCCTATGCGCGAGAATAAAATTCGCGCCGCGCGTCAAAGACGCACGATCGCACTGCGTGCCAAAAGACGATGCGTGGTCGTGCCGTACGCTTTTTAAAAGGCGGTGCCACGATCGGCGCCGTACGCCGCGGGCGCGATGCGAGGTTTGAGCCTCACGTGGCAGACGAAGTATGCACGGCGCGCGTAAATGCGAATAAATTTTAAAACGGAGAGATGATTGAAAACCGATAAATGGCTATATTACTTCACCTGCGCGCTCATTACGATCGGCATGATATTTTCGCTGTCGTTGAGCTCATATACGGTGCTTCTGCTGGGTGCTACGCCGCTGCATTTTTTTTATCGTCAGTGCGCGGTAGGGATCGCGTGCATCGCGGTGATGTGGATCGTCTCGCGCGCCGATCCCGATAAATGCCTAACGCCGGTGTGTATGTCGCTTTTTGCGATTATGGGGATTTTAATGCTCGCGATGGGCTTTTTGCCCAAATCCTTGGTCGCCGACGTAAACGGTGCGGCGCGCTGGATCAGACTGCCGTTTTTTAACCTCGCGCCGGTGGAATTTTTCAAGGTGGGCTTCATCTACTTTTTGGCGTGGAGCTTCTCGCGCAAGCTCGATCACTCCAAAAAAAGCATCGGGCGCGAGATCGCGACGCTGCTTCCATACGTAGCGCTTTTCGGCTTTGTGGTGATCCTGGTCGCCATCGTGCAAAACGATCTGGGGCAGGTCGCGGTACTGGGGCTTACGATGATTTTTATGTCGCTTTTTGCGGGCACGAGCTTCAAGCTCATCGGCTTTAGCTTTATGGGGATTTTGGGGCTCGCTTACGTTTTTATCGTCACGAGCGCGCACAGGGTCGATCGCGTGCGCTCGTGGTGGGGCGGCGTGCAGGATTTCGTGCTGTCGTTTATGTCGCCCGAAACTGCCGCAGGGCTGCGTATAGAGGACGCTAGTGCGCCGTATCAGGTCGGACACTCGCTAAATGCGATAAACAACGGCGAGTTTTTCGGGCAGGGGCTTGGGCTTGGAAGCTTTAAGCTCGGCTATCTGAGCGAGGTGCATACCGACTTCGTGCTTGCAGGTATCGCCGAAGAATGGGGATTTGTCGGGATTTTGCTCATCGTGGCGCTATTTTATGCGATGCTCTTTCGTATCTTTCAGACCGCGAGCAAGTCGCCGAGTAACGTAAATTTCCTCTTTTGCCTGGGTATCGGCTTTATGTTTTTCTTTTCGTTCATTATCAATTCCTACGGCATCACGTCGATCTCGCCGGTAAAGGGCATCGCCGTGCCGTTTATAAGCTACGGCGGCAGCCACCTGCTCGCGGCGTCGTTTGCGGTGGGGCTCGTTTTGATGGCGTCGAAAAGGGCGAAATTTTAAGCTTTTGCGGGCTTTTGGCGGACGCTGTTTTAAATTTGGCATAAAATTTAGAGCCGAATGCGCTTAAAATTCTATGCCGAAGCGTGCCGAGGCTCAAATTTAAGCGCTAAATTTTATAAATTTAAAGGAAAAGTATGGTCATAGCAATCAGCGGCGGCGGCACCGGCGGGCATCTGATAATCGCTAAAAATTTAGCCGCCCGTCTTGCGAAGCAGGGCATTGAAGTAATCTTCATCGGCTCAAACCACGGGCAGGATCGCGCGTGGTTTGAGGACAGCGAGCTTTTTGCGCGCACCTATTTTTTGCAAAGCTCGGGCGTCGTCGATAAAAAGGGTATCGCCAAGCTAGCCTCGCTGCTAAATATCCTGCGCCTCTCGCTTGCGGCGCGTAAAATTTTAAAGCAAAACGGCGTGCGCGCGCTCATCAGCGTAGGCGGATACAGCTCGGCGCCCGCATCCATCGCGGCGATCCTTTCTCGCGTGCCGTTTTTTATCCACGAGCAAAACGCCGTTTGCGGGCGACTTAACCGCCTACTAAGGCCCTTTGCGCGTGCGTTTTACAGCTCCTATGAAAAGCCCGCGTTTGCCTATCCGATCGCAGATATTTTTTTCGAGACGGCGCGGCCGCGCACGGCGCTTAAGACGGTCATCTTTTTGGGCGGCTCGCAGGGGGCGAGCTTTATTAACTCGCTTGCCGTGGAGCTTGCGCCCAAGCTTTTGAGCCTCGGCTACGGCGTGATCCATCAGTGCGGTGAGCGCGAGTTTGAGCGTATCTCGCAGATCTACGCGCAGCAGGGTCTCGACATACAGCTTGTGGGCTTTTGCAAAAACATGCACGAGCTCGTCGCAAGCGCCGATCTTTGCGTCGGGCGCAGCGGCGCCAGCACGCTGTGGGAGCTCTGCGCAAACGGCCTGCCTGCGATATTCGTGCCGTTTCCTTTCGCGGCGGCGGATCATCAGTTTTATAACGCGAAATTTCTTGAAGAGCGCGGACTTTGCGAAATTTTACGTCAAGAAGACGCAAGCGGCGAGCGGATTTTGAGCTTGATTGAGAGCTTTGACGTGGCGCGAGCGAGCAAAGGACTGCTTGAGCTCGCTGATAAAAACGGCGCGCAAGCGATAATCGACGACGTAATGAGTAAAATTTAAAGTACTTCTGTTTTATGTCCGTACTTTGTGTGTAATTTCATCGCAGAGCAGGGCGAATAAAATTTCAAAATTTACTTTTGTGCGCTTTACCACGCGCAAATACGGCACAATAGGGTAAAATGATGCTTTAAGAATGTAAAGCGGCGCAAGGATCGGCTACGTAAGATCGGCGAAAACGATAGCGGCGAAATTTAAATTTAATTTGGGAAAATTTGAGAGGTTTTACCCGAGCTAAATTTGCGCTCGGGTAAAATTCGGATTATTTTAAGATATCATACATATCGCAAGATTTTTGCCACCTACTTTTATACTCTGGGTAATTCTGCGTGCTGTAATCATCTCTGCCAAGATCGCAAGCCTTTTTAAGGTATTCTGCAGCTTTACTTTTATCCCCATAGTTATAAAGATATGAAGCGAAATTCCGACATCCGTCGACGTCTCCTTTGTCGCAAGCTCTTCTATAATATGCCGCGCCTTTTACTATATCCCTTTGCACGCCTTGCCCATTTTCATACATAAGACCGATATTTGAGCATGCAGTGGTTGTTCCGCCGTCGCAAGCTATACTATATAGCTCAAAAGCTTTTTTATAGTTTGGCTTAACGCCGAATCCAGCTTGATACATAAGTCCAAGATTTAGGCAGGCTTCTAGAGAATATTTATCTTGCTTGATATTTTTATCTTTTTTGCAAACTTTTTCAAAATAAAATTTAGCTTTTTTATAGTCTTTGTTCAAACCGGAAATGCCAAAAAGATAACTATCTCCTAATCCAACGCAAATTGGACTATCTCCGCTCTCGCACTCTTTGTCTAAATATTCGATTTGAGTTTGTGTTAATTCTTCAGTAGAAAATGCTAAATTCGCTAGAACCACCAAAATCAAAATTACTTTCTTCATTTTTTCTCCTTTAAGATAATGCAAATGCTTATAGCTAGAAATACAAAAAACGCTAACCAAATTAAAATATAATTTTTATCGTTTATGTTATCAATAAAATATATAGAGATAAGTCTGCTCGTCAAAGCTATCAAACAACCAAATACTAACTTTTTTCCAAGCAAATTAAGTATTTTGTTATTAATTAACTTATCAAATCTCTTTAACATTCATTTGCATTCTTTCAAATAAAAATTTAACGTATTCTCCCCCCCCCCCC
>NZ_CALIBH010000103.1 GCF_938045775.1 uncultured Campylobacter sp. | reverse complement strand
ATCTCGGCACCATAAACGTCACGGGCAAGGCCGATCTGTCCACTACCGAGGGCACAGGGATGTATACGACCGATAATATGAACACCGCCACCGGTCTTGATCTAAGCATCCGCCAGACGCCTCAAACCGTTTCCGTCGTGCCCGATCAGCTCATAAAGGATTTGAGCCTTACTAAGGTCGACGACGCGCTAAATTACGTACCGGGTATTACCACTACTAGCAGATTCGGTATGAGTTTGCCGATTTCAAGGGGATTTAACATCGATAATATCCAAGAAGACGGCATGCAATCCACTACCGCCCTTGCGGCGCAGGGGCTTTACGGGCAGTCTAAGGAGCACACGGATTTGGCGTTTTACGACCGCGTCGAAGTTTTACGCGGCGTCGCGGGTCTTACGCAGAGTAACGGCGAGCCGGGCGGAACTATAAATTTAGTAAGGAAGCGCCCTCAAAAAGAGCTCGGAGCGAATTTATCGCTAAGCGCGGGCAGTTATGATTATTATCGCGGCAGCGTGGACGTGACGGGCGGCTTAAACGAAAGCGGCTCGCTCCGAGGACGGCTCATCGGCGTAAGCGGCAAGGAGGGCTCCTTTAGAGATTTGCAAAATACCGAACGCGGCGCGGCATCGGCGATGGTGGGAGCTGATCTAGGAGATTTTAGCGAAATTTTAGCCGGCGTGATCTATCAAAAAACGAGAAGCGTTTACGATCTTTTCGGCATTCCTGTAGTGGGCAAGGACGGCAACGCGTTAAATTTAAGCAAAAGAACGACCTTTATATCGGATTGGAGCAGGTCGGTTTATGAAAAATATAATACGTTTTTGGAGCTAAATCATAAATTTAGCGATAATATCAAGGCTTACGCCAAACTAAACTATACTCACAGCGAGAGCTTGTTGAAATTCGGCGGCTGGCACGGAGTGGGTAGGGATCCTGCGAGTAGATACATAAGCTATGACAGATACGACAACGGCAGTAAAGAACTAAGCTTTCAGGTAGGTAGCGATATCGGCTATGAATTGTTTGGGCAAAGCCATGATTTTTTCATAAACGCTACTGCGTCGAAGGAGAGATTTACGCAGCACGATAGAGACGTTTACGGCGGCGCAGCGGGATTGACATATGAGAGCTTTAATAAGGGGCTTATAAACAACGAGCCTAATTGGAATGATACGACCGCGCTATGCGCGCTTGGAACCCGCTGCTACAATCTTTACTACACGACTAAAATTTATCAGCAGATGGTTGCGATGGGCACGAGATATAATTTTAACGATGATTGGCATCTGCTCGTAGGCGGCAGATATTCAAGGCTAAAGCGAGAAAGCGCTACGGATAACTATCGCACGGGTCGCCACAGCGAAGACGATATCGTTAAAAAACACAAGATCACGCCTTACGTGGGGCTTACGTGGGATTTTTCGAGAGATCATTCGCTATATGCGAGCTATGCCGAAATTTATAAACCTCAAACCGCTAGGGATAGAAACGAAAAAATTCTAGAGCCGATCGTAGGCTATAACGCCGAAGTGGGCTTGAAGTCGGAATTTTTCGACAGCGCGCTAAATACGACCGTAGCTTTCTTTCAGATCGAGCAGGAAAATAGAGCCGTTACCGACTACGATTATTATGACGCTACGGGTCTAAGCAGATCGGTAGCCAGCGGCAAGGTCAGATCCAGAGGCTTTGACATAGAAGCAAACGGCGCAATTACCGATGAGTGGAAAGTATTCGGAGGCTATACCTACAATAAAAGCGAGTATATGAAGGATGAGAGGCGCCTTGCGGCGTTAAGCAACGTCGATTATCGCAAGGGCGCTAATGCCAAGCCGTGGATTCCTAAGCGTATGTTTAAGCTCTACAGCAGCTACGAAATTCCTCTCGTAGCGCAGCAAAAGATCACTTTGGGCGCCGGATTTCGATATCAGAGCAAGACCGACAACCAATATACTAGGCACAATATCTCAACGGGCGCTTATTACCCCACTAATGACATCCCCGTACAGGGCGGCTACACGATATGGGACGCCAACGCTACGTATGAATACAATGAGCATTTTAGTTTAAATTTATCGGTAAAAAACATAACCGACAAGCGTTACTTCGTCAATCAAAATAACAGAGTAGCGGGGCAAAACAATTACTACGGCGAGCCGCGGAATTTTATGCTGACGTTTAATTATAAATATTAAGGCGCTGTTTTGCTCAAAGTCTGCCCGCGCCTTGCTTTGGGCGGGATGCATAAAATTTGCGAGTAAGTCGTATTCGCAAAGCTTTATGCTCTCAGATCGCGCGAGTTGGCGTCGGCGCGAGCGCAGCGGGGCTTGCATGAAGGTATGAGTTGATCGGCGCTCATTAAGCTTGAGCAATCCGGTGCGCCGAAGTCTGCAGACGGTCTTTGCGCGAATAACAAGAGCGCGATTAAATTTTGCATTCGTTCGCGCGGATTTTGTACTTGCAAAGCTGCGAGTGGAGCGAGCACGCAAAGGAGCGTGAGCTAAATTTATCGCAATCCGCGCGTGGCGAGACGGGTAAAATTTAAACGAAGCCGCGGGATTAAAATTTAACTCGCGATTTGGTTGATTAGCGATTGATTAGCGCGGGCGATCGCAGGCGATGCGGGCGAAGGCGATAAA
>NZ_CALIBH010000102.1 GCF_938045775.1 uncultured Campylobacter sp. | reverse complement strand
ATGAGATTTTTCATATTTTATCCTTGTTTTAAATTTCTTACATTATATGTTTTTTGGCTGAAATTTTGATTTATCATCTAGCATAATATGGGTATGAAATTTCAAATAAAATTTTACTTCCACTCAAATACTACCGGAAGACTTGTAGTTTTTTGCATGCGATTAGAAGTTAAATTTATAAGCAAATATGGCAGACCCCAAAATCGATAGAATTTTACCTACTAAATTATATTAAAGATTTTAAATGGAGCTAAAAATGCGCCGAAAAATTCGGCGCAAATGGAAAGGAATACTAATCTTAGATTAGCGCAGGAGCTACTAAAAATCCTAGAGCGACCGAAAGCGCAACCATAATGGTTCCCGGAAGGAAGAATGAGTGGTTAAATACAAATTTACCGACTCTAGTCGTTCCGGTATCGTCCATGGCGATCGCGCCGAGCGTCGTAGGATAGGTAGGGAGCACGAACAAGCCTGAAACGGCTGCGAACGATGCGACTAAGATCCAAATTTGACCAGAATTTTCAGGGCTAGTCATTCCAAGCGCGGCGGCAACGGCAGGCATCATAACCTTTGTGGTCGCAGCCTGCGAGTATAGCAAGCAGCTTAGGAAATATAGCGCGACGGCTAGTACGAAAGGATACTGCGTAACGACATTTTTAGCTACCTCTTTGATGCTGTCGATGTGACCGTTTACGAAAGTAGTACCGAGCCACGCGATACCGATGACGCAGATGCACGCATTCATACCGCTTTGGAAGGTGCTGGTAGAGAGCAGCTTGCCCGTATCAATCTTGCATAAAACAGCGATAAGAAAGCCGATAGTTAGCATAAAGCTGATGATCGCGCTATCTCTTGAAAGGATCGGTTTTTCTACCAAGCCGACGCTCTTTGAGATCGCAAGCGCATAGCAAACGACGATCAAAACACCGATAGCAAATATAGCAACCGATCTTTTCGCGTAAGGCTTCGGCTCTTTATACTCCTCGGCTTTGATCTCGGCTACAAGACCTTTTGAAAGCCTCTCTTTGTAAACAGGGTCTTTTGAAAGATCAAGATCGTAGAATTTATTTACGATGAAAGCAGTAATGATCATAGCTACGAAGGTAGTAGAGATGCAGATAAACAAAAGCTTAGGATAGCTAACGCCTAGCTTCTCGCATAGACCACTCATAGCGACGAATGCTGCCGAAATAGGGCTTGCCGTGATCGCGACCTGAGATGAAACGACCGAAAGCGCAAGAGGAGCGGAAGGCTTGATATTCTGCGTCTTTGCGACCTCTACGATAACAGGGATCATAGAAAACGCAGTATGTCCGGTGCCCGCAAGTATCGTAAGTAGATAGGTAACGATAGGCGCTAGGTAGTTGATCTGTTTTGGGTTTTTGCGCAAAATTTTAGATGCCACCTGAACCAGATAATCAAGTCCACCCGCGACTTGTAGCGCCGTAATCGCAGAGATTACCGATGCGATAATCAAGATAACGTCAACTGGAATATCTTTAAATTCCACCTTCATGCCCAAAATGGCTAGGACGACAACGCCCAAGCCGCCTGCATAACCGACGCCCATGCCGCCTAGCTTAACGCCTAGGTAGATGCCACCTAACAAAACGATAAATTGCAATATCACCATAAAGTCCATTGCAAAACTCCTTATAAAGTAATTTTTTTAACGGCGCACAGAATTCTAAAGATTTCAGCAGGTAAAATCCGAATTATCTTTATAATTCAGCGGTCGGAATTCTATGCGGAATTTTATCCTAAAATTTCGCAAGTGGAATTTTACTC
>NZ_CALIBH010000101.1 GCF_938045775.1 uncultured Campylobacter sp. | reverse complement strand
TTATAATTTTATATAAAATTCTGCAAAATAGCTTCATATAACTGCAATTTTATCGTTTTTAAATTTACAGTGTGTTTGCTTTTTAATTTACGTCGGATAAACTCTATGAATTCCGTAAAGTTTTAAAAAAGATTTACGATCTAAATTTTAGCGCAGCTATTTATTAAGGCGCTTGCAACTAAAACTATTGCCAAAATTTTGATACTAGCTTATCTATAATTTATCTCGAGCCTATAAAATTACACGACGCCTTTAATTTAATCAAAATTTCGCTACTATGCGTGAAAAATTTAAGGAGTTTCATGCAATCAGGCAAATTTACTCTCGCGATCATTGTGGCGAATGTCCTATTTTTCGTGATTTCATTCGCATTAGAATATTTTTTTGGCTTTAAGTCCTATCTATTTTTTGGGCTCAATCCGTATTTTTTCGAAGGAATGCCGTGGCAGCTACTAAGTTCATTTTTTATGCACGGCGGAGTGATGCATCTAGTGATGAATATGGCAGTTTTGTATCAATTCGGTGGGATTTTAGAGCGAGCGTTCGGTGGGATAAAATTTACGCTACTTTATATCGCAGGCGGGCTGCTGAGCGGCGCTTTGTGCCTGATTTATATCCGTTATGCCATGAGCATGGGAGAAATCGTCAATATCGTAGGCGCTAGCGGCGCTATTTGCGTGCTTTTAGGCGTGATTGCTTATTTTGATGAACGCAATGCGGGCGGGATTTTTATCGCGATTTTGATAATGAGCTTTGCGCCGATGTTAATGGGCGTAAATGTAGCATGGTATGCGCACATAGCGGGATTTGTGGTTGGTTATGGCTTTGGAATGATCCAGAAAAAATTTAGAATTTTGTAGAATTTAACGCTAAATTATACATAAAATTTTATGAAAGGATGCATATGAAGCGGATATATTTTATAAGACATGCCGAGGCGCAAAGTGGCAATGGAAGCGATTTTGAGCGGGCATTAAGCCATGCGGGTGAACTTTGCGCAATTAAACTCGGAGAAAAGCTGCGTAGCTTGGGACTTACGCCTGATTTAATTATTACAAGCTCGGCTATACGCGCACTCCATACGGCGCAAATTATCGCTAATGCGTTGGATGCGACAAAAAGGGTAGCGTCATTGCGAGAGTTATACGACGTAAGCTTATGGGATTTGGCAAAGTTTGTTCGCAGCTTGGATGAGAAACGATTTTTTGGGTTCAGTGTGAATGTTGAAAAATACAATGCGGTTGGTCTGAGTAGCGAAAAACATCGCGACGCAAACGCTGAAAATTCTACTTTTAAGAGCACTAAAATTCCCGCTAGCATTAGCGAAAATAATGCGATATCTTGCAACAATGTAGAAATTTCTAGCACTGATGTTATGCAAAATTTTAATGCAGCTAGCGCAGAATGCGTATTTGTCGTTGGACATAATCCGGCAATAGGCGGAATTTGCTCGCTTTTAGGCGAGAAGGAAATCGATAAATTTCCTCCTTGCTCGATTTGCGGCTTAGAATTTGACATTCATAAATTCTCAGATATTACCGATCATAGCGGCAAAATGGTAATGCTGCAGTGCCCTTAATTAAGCTTTTAACGCTTCATAATTACAATCGGGCGGCTCGTTGGCGCATTTAAAGCTACTTTTTGCCGAGCATCGTTATATACTCGTAAACAAGACTGCGCGGCAAAATTAGCAAGTTATTTTTGAGATAACTTTAAATTTTAAAAAATTTCCAATGATGTGGCTAGCCTTGAAAATCGCAGACTAAATGAGTCAAAAAACTAAATTTCATATTTTTAGATAATCGAGCGTTAGCGCTTTTGCTTGAAATTTCATTTGCTTTGGAAAATCTTAAGTTTAGATTTTCCGGACGAAAATTTCGTGCTGAAATTTTCTCAAAAACATAAATTTATTGAGAAGAATAAAATTTATTAAGTAAAATTTAATAGTAGTCGTGGTATCATTCCCTAAAAATTTTGATAGGGAATTGATAATGAGACAATACGAAACATATAGATGCGAAAAATGCGGCGCGGAGGTCGAGGTGCAAAAAGTAGGCGGCGGCGCGCTTAGCTGCTGCGGCGAGCCGATGAAATGCATCACCGAGGATCTGACGCAGGTAAATTTAATGAAGGCATTCGCAGGCGAGTCTCAGGCGCGCAACAAATATGATCTTTATGGCGATTTGGCCAAAGAGGCGGGCTTTCACGCCATTGCGCGACATTTTTACGAGGCTGCCGAAAATGAAAAATGGCACGCCAGAGCCGAGCTAAAGGCGCATCATGCAGCCGCAGGCATTCCGCTTGATAAGATGGATAAAAATCTACTCGATGCCGCCGCGGGCGAGCACTATGAACACGAGAGCATGTATCCGAGCTTCGCTAAAATCGCAACCGAAGAGGGTAAAAAAGAGGTTGCGCGCCTTTTTAACGCTATCGGCAAGGTCGAGGAGGAGCACGAGCGCGAATACAACGAGCTTCAAAAGATTCTGCTAGAAGAGGGCTTTTTCGAGAGTTTTGACGAGGAAGTTTGGGTGTGCGAGGTCTGCGGCCACGTTCATCGCGGCAAGAAAGCTCCCGGCGCCTGTCCGCTCTGCAAGGCTCCGCGCGAGTATTTCAAAAAACAAAGGCTCGTTTAATTTTGATGCTTGCGGCACGGCGTTTTTGCGATAGCTTTCGAAGCCGTCGCAAATCTCGTTTATTGTCGCGAGCCGATCGCTTAAATATTGGCTTAAAATTTTGCGCGAGATTTCGTCTTTTTGCTCCTTTTTGCCGCGGACTCCGTGGCTAGACGAAATCTCGGGCTAAATTTATTTAGCCTAAACTCCTTTTCTTATCCCCCTAAGAAATGAAATCCTGCTCGCAAGAGCGGGATTTCTGTCGTAAAATAAATCTAAAATAATCATGCTGATGATTTTATCTCTTTAAATTTTTAGTATAAATTCCTATATGATTCCTGCGCTGTTTACGAAGCAAGCTTCGCGTCGGTAAATTTCGCAGCAAACTTTGGTGGCAAATCTTTTGTGTCTTTAATTTTAAGGCGAATTCGGTGTGATGAGAATTTGAAAGCAAATCAAACTATAAAATTTCGAGGGTTTAAATTTTAAATCATAAATTCCATCCTTGCGGAATTTGCTGATAAATTTTATATCCGCTACCTCTTAATATGCCGTTTATCTTTTGCTTATAAAATCCTCGGATGAATCCCGTATCGTAAAAATTTAAATGAAATTTTGCACTAAATTTATCTGGAATTTTAGGCAAAATCACATGAGAAAATCTAAAAAGTAAATTATTCTATATTCCAAAAAGAGTAAAATTTTAGATTTTTTGTAATCAAGCTCTAAGGCTCGCGCGTTAATTTTAAATTTTGCCGAGTTAATGAGTTAAATTATAAAATGCGAAAGGCAGGATTTTGGGTTTTGTTATTCGAATATGAAAAATAAATTTTAAAATTTTCAAAATAAAATTCCAAAACTTTTGTGAAATAAATTCCATAAAAAACGATTTCAAAGCCGCTTCAAAACGAAATCCCAAAAAATCTCGCTCAAGCAAGCCTCTCGCTACCTCAAATTTTAAAATTTCACTCCTCGAATTCCTCCGCGACTTTCGCTGCAAGGCGCAGTTTGTCGCTATCGAAGTGGGTGTAGATGCGCGAAGTATTTAGGCTTGCATGCCCGAGGGCTTCTTGGACGAGCACGAGGTCCTTTTGCTTTTTATAAAGCATCGTCGCGAAGGTGTGGCGCAGCATGTGAGCGCCATTTTTTTCCTTGCGGATGCCCGCGCTCATTAAAATTTTCTCCACAATGCCGCTGACGTATGCCTGGGTAAGCGGCGCGCCGTTTTTGGTGACGAAAAGATAGCCCTCCTTGTTTGCAAAGTTCGTCTCCAGCGCGTTTAGATGCTCCTCGATCAGGTGGCGCTTGATCATTACGATGCGGTATTTGTTGCCCTTGCCGCGGATTCGGATGACGAAAAGATCGCCCTCTGGCGTGATATCTTTGCGCTTGAGATTTATCGCCTCGCCCACGCGGATACCCGTGTAGACGATGATTTTTACGATCAGGCGGTTGCGATGCGCAAAGGAGCGAAACTCGCTTAGATTTATCGCATCCAAAAACCGCCTCAGCTCCTCCTCGCTCATAAACTCAGGAAGCTTCGTGCCGCGGCTGCCGCTAACGCCGCCCCAGTGCTTAAGCTCGATGCCGAAGTTGTGCGAGGTGTCGTCCTGCTCGTTTTGGCGGTCGATGAAGCCGAAAAAATTTATCAGCGCGATTCGGTAGTTTTTTTTGCTCGCATCGCTCAGCCCGCCCGTAATGGAGGCTAAAATTTCGCTCAAAAGCTCCTCGTCGATATTTCTCATGCTTTCAAGGTTATATTCTACGATCGCTTCGTAAAATTTTTTAAGCGGATTAAAATAGGTATTGATGCCGGTAAGACCCGCATTTCGTGCGTCTTTTGCGAGCCGCTCGAGCTCTTCGATGCTTGCTACTTCGTGATTTAGCGCCAGGCTGGCGCGGCGAAACAGCGCGTCGTTTTTCAGCTCCTTATTCGATAGCGCGCTTAGCTTGTAGCGCACGAATTTTACGAGCCAAAACAGCAGCGATTTTTCAAAACTATCCTTATAATCGAGCGGGAATTTCATCTGCTCTCCTCGCTATCGCCGAAGATCACAAAAGGCAGCATTAGCGTGTTTTTGATTAGATTATACGGCGTTTTTAGCACGTCGGTCGCAACGCCGGTCGAGTAGGTAGGCTTTTTCATCGTGCCGCGAATCTCGATGATCGTGGAGATCGTGTTGTTTTCGCCCAAGATGATATGATTTAGCAGCGGGATTTTTGAGATTATCGAGCTTGCGTCTTTGAGGTATTTAAGCTCCAGATCGATATTCAGCGCACCGCTTTTCATATCCACTTCACCGTTGCCCGCGATGTCTGCGCTACTGCCGGTAAAGCTCATCGCGTTTATGTAAATTTTATCGCCGCTGCGGCGGAAGTAAATTTTGCCCCTCTGCACGCTAAAGCCGCGATCGTTGAAATCGGGCGTCTTAAACGTAAGCAGCGACGGCACCGAGTTTATAAAGCTAAGCAGCCTTTGATAGATGATGTAGTCCTTCAGATAGGTGTTTTGCACGTTTATCTCGCCGCGGTAGTTGCGCGGATCGATGCCGCTTGCTTTCAGTGTAAATACCCCTCCGTCGAAGCTCTGCGAGCCTAGGAATTGATTAAGCGCCTCGCCGCTGATGTTTTGCGCAAAAATTTGAAGCAAGCTCTTTTTAAAGATTAACTTCACGTCGCCGCGTTTAAAGCTTGCGTTTAAATTCATATTTTTACCGTCCAGCACGCCGTTAAAGTGCGTAAATTTCAGCGTCTTATTAAGATCGGATAGCACGATGGAAGAGTTTTGCCCGCTGAAATTTATCGGCGAGCGCTCCTTTGTGCCGCTATTAAACTCGCTGGTTTGCACGCTCGTATTGATCGCGACGTCCACGTCTTTTAAAGAGACGAAGTTGCCGCCTTTGTTGATTTTGAGAGAAATTTTACCGCTTCCGCTAGAGCCGTCCAGATCGCCTCCGCGCACTCTAAGCGCGAAAGAGTCGTTTTTATAATGGCTTCCGTCCTTGTTCAGCAGACCGAAATCAAAGATGAGATTGCTGCTGCTGATATCTAAGTTTGTAAAATCGCTGGTTAAAATTTTAAGATCTCCGCCGCTAATGCCCGCGTTTTTAAGCGTCTTAGAAAATGGCAAAATTCCGCTAATATCGGGCGAGCTAATCTCGATCCGCTCGCCGAAGCTCATCTTCGCGCCTAAAAATTGCGAGCTCAGCACCGGCGCTTTGCCGCTAAAATCAAGGCTTATATTATCTCGCGCGTCGCCAAATTTTAAAATTTCTTTGCCGTTCGGGGAGAGATTGAAGCTATGAATAACGCCGTTAAATTTAGCTTTGCGCGTGGCGATATCGATACTGCCGCTTGCAGTGGCGTTAAAAATTTCATTTTGCAGATTCGCGTCTTTGATGTCGATCTTTTTTTCTGTGATATGCACCCGCGCGGCCTTGGAGTGAAATTTCGCTTTGGAGATCATCAGATCGGCGTCTTTTAGTGTCACGTTCGCATCGACCTTGGCGCTTTCCTTTTCTACGTCCACGTCTATCAGCACGCGCGCATCGATCCCACCGCCTAGCGGATATACGGGCTCGTCTATGCCGTAGCTTTGCAAAATATCTACAAGGTCCTTGCCCAAGCTCTCTTTAGTTCGCAGATCCAGATATACGACCGGCCTCTCTTCAAAAAGCCCGCCGATACGTACGCCGCTTCCCTCCAGGCTTTTGCCTTTAAATTTAGGCTCATTTAGCGTGAAATTTAGAAAATCGTTTTTGAGCGTGATGTTGGCATCTTTTACCGTTACGGCTTCGATTTGCGGTTGAAATTTTATCGTAAGATCCTGCGCGTAAGCCGTGGCGCTAACATTTTCTGCGATCGGGCGCGGGTCTTTCAGATCGATTTTGGCGTGCAGATTCTCGATGTAGTAGTTTTGCGCGACCGCCTTGCCGTAGATCCACTCGTTCGCAAGAGGATTTAGCCCCGTAAGTGCGCCCAGCTCATTCATAAAATTTTTCAGACTCAAGGCCGAGGCGCGGTTTATCTCGATATTCAGCTGTGAGCCGATATTGTGCACGTCAAGCTCGCCCGCGATCTCGTGCGAAGCGAAGGTGCCGTTAAAATCATACGTATCGGCTTTGAAATTTGCCCGTGCCGTGCCGTGCAGAGTGAGATTAAAATCATTTAGCTCAAGCTCGATTGGATCAAAGCTAAGTCCGTTTGCGCCAGGCGTGATCTTTGAGCTTAGCCTAAAAAACCGCGTGTCGGCGTAAAAAACGTCGCTTTTGTATTTTAGCTTTAGACTTTCGCCCTTGATCTTCAAATTTTGCACGTCGATCTCTTCAAAAAAGGAGTTGATGAGCGAGATTTTTTTGCTAAATTCCAAAATTTTCTCGCTTTGCGTGCGCAGATCGGTGGAATTTTGCTCTAAATTTTGTGTATTATTTTGCGTAATTTCAAGATTTTTGATACGCAGCACGAGACCTTTATTTAGCTTGAGATAAAACCCCTCAAGCTTTGCAAAGCCCACGTCCAGCTGCGAAATCGCAATACCGTGCTTTAGGCCTACCGCACAGATTATAAAAAGTATGGTTATGCACAAAAAAAATCTAGCCAAAGTTCTAAACATCGTCGCCTCATCAAAAAACTCCGCCCCAAAACCAAATCGGGCGTGCCGAAAAACTGCGCTTATAATATGAAATTTATTCAAAATTTTGGCTTATTTGCCTATAATTTCAGCTAAATTTTGAAAGGAATGCATGAAATTCTTTATAAAGCTCATCAAAGCGGCGTGCATTTGTATCGAGCTTGCGGCTATCGTCCTTTTAGCCGTGGGCTTTGATCTACACGAGCGCGTCGGCAACGCGACAACCGTGCAGATAGGTCAGGGCAGCTCAACGAAAATTTTATCGCAACTCTCAAAGAACTATCCAAAATTTAGCAAATTCGACGCGAGGCTACTTTCTTTTTACGGCGGCGCAAAAACCGGCGAGCTGGAGCTTAGCGGCGAAAATTTGCCCAAATATCAGTTTTTGTATGAGCTAAGCGTCGCAAAGCCCGTGATGAACGAAATTAAGCTGATCCCGGGCGAGACTACGATCGTGTTTTTAAAACAGCTTGCGAAAGATCGCGGGCTAAGCTTTAGCGAGCTTGAGCGCGAATACAACGCCACGGCGCCGTTTTACGAGGGCTTTTTGGTGCCTGAAACCTACAAAATTAGCAAAAACGAAAGCGAAAAAAATATCATCGACCACCTCATCTCAAGCGCGCAAAAATTCCACGAAGGATTGTCGCGCGAGCTTAGCGGCGATTACAACGCCACGGCGTGGAAGCAGGTGCTGATCAAGGCCTCGGTCATTCAAAAAGAGGCCGCAAACGCAGATGAAATGCCCCTCGTAGCCTCCGTCATCAACAACCGCTTAGCTAAAAATATGCGCCTTCAGATGGACGGCACGCTGAATTACGGCGAGTTTTCGCACGTCAAGATCACTCCGCAGCGCATCCGCACCGACACCAGCCACTACAATACCTACCTCAACGACGGACTTCCGAAAGAGCCCGTGTGCGTAGTCTCTCGCGATGCGATACGCGCCGTTTTCGCGCCCGCAAAGAGCGAGTATCTGTATTTTATGCGAAATAAAAAAACGGGGCTTCACGATTTTGCGCGCACGCAAGCCGAGCACGAGCGCAATGTAAAGGCGCAGAGGTAAAATTTAAGGTCGTTTCGGCATTAAATTTAAAAAACGAGATTTCGTCTTTAAATTTTAAAATTTAAGCTCCGCAATTATAAAAATGCGGACCGATATTTGGGAGATAACAATGAAAATAGCGATATTCGGCGCCGGAAACATCGGCGCAGTGGTAGCGAACGATCTTATCGTAAGCGATTCTTTGAGCCAAAAGATAGATAGCATTGCGCTTGTGGATGCTGTAGAGCGGATCGCGCGCGGCAAGGCTTTAGATCTTGCCCATACCGCGGCGGTTTATGAGCGCGACCTACGTATAAGCGGCAGTACGGAGCCTAGCGATATAGCGGACGCAGGCATCGTCGTGATCACGGCGGGGCACGCAAGAAAGGCGGGGCAGAGCAGGGAGGAGCTGTTTGGCGTAAACGCCGCCATCGTCGCGCAATGCGCGCGAGATGCCGCAAAATACGCGCCTGGCTCCATTATCGTCGTCGTTACCAATCCGCTTGATATGATGGTCTATGCGGCGCTGCAGGCTAGCGGGTTTGCAAAGGAGCGCGTCATCGGCATGGCGGGCGAGCTAGACGGCGCGCGGCTTAAATTTGAACTTGCGCGAGCGAGCGGCAAGGAAATTTCATCGATGAGAAGCGCGATCGTGGGCCCGCATAGCGAAGAGATGATCGCGCTTAAAAACGAGTTGGGATTTGAAATTTCGGATGAAATTTTCGGGCGCGCGGTGCAAAATACCAAATGCGCCGGCGCGCAGATCGGCGAGCTACTGGGCACGTCGGCGTATTTGGCGCCTGCTGCGGGGATCGTAAAGATCATAAAATACATCCTTTTTGATGCTTGCGGCACGCTCGCCTGCTGCGTCGCGGATAGATCGGGGGTGCCTTTGGGGCGCTTCGTAAGCGTCGGTAAAATGGGCGCGATAGAGAGAAATTTCGCCTACTCGGGCGAGTTTTACGAGCAGCTTGAACGGATGCGAGCAAGCGTAGCGGGGCTGAAGTTTTAGTGGATATAGAGCGAATTCGACGCGACGCGGAATTTACAGAGCTAAAATTTTAAAGCGCAGAATCCTTGTGATAGAATTTGCAGCATCAAATTTCACTTTGGCAAGAAATTTAAGCTCGCGGAATTTTGTAGCGTAAAATTTAATTCACTGCGGAATTTTAAAATTTGCACAATTTTGCCCGCTGTAAAATTTTATAGATTAAAATTTTACTTTGGCTCAGAATTTTGCGTGACGTAAAATTTTTAAAAGCCACAAAATTTTAAAATTTAAACTCTGCAAAATTTAAAAACGAGAGGAAATTAATGCGATCAAAACAGACTCGCGCCGTAAAATTTCAAATTTTAAATCGCGAAGCGGGATTTAGTGCGGATTTTGATAAATTAAGGAGAAAATATGAGCGAAAATGAGAGCCAGCGCGCCGTCTGGACGGATGAGGGCCGCTGTAAGGCGTGCAACATCTGCGTAAGCGTCTGTCCTAGCGGCGCGATCGCGATGAGACAGGACGAGGGCGCCGTGCAGGGCATGATGATCGACGTGGTGGATGAGGGCGCCTGTATCGGCTGTAGGGAGTGCGAGTTGCACTGCCCTGATTTTGCGATTTTCGTTGCGCCCAAGGGCTTTAAATTCGCTCGTCTAAGCTCGCAGGCTAGAGAGATGGCTGAAAAAATCAAAAACAATAATTTTATGAAACCCAAGGACGCATAATGAGAGAGGTAATTTCCACAGGCAACGCCTTAATTGCGCGTGCGGCGATTGATTGCGGCTGTAATTTTTTCGGCGGCTATCCGATCACGCCGAGCAGCGAGATCGCGCACGAGATGAGTCGCTTGCTACCTAAGGTCGGAGGCAAATTTATTCAGATGGAGGATGAAATTTCGGGCATTTCTGTAGCTTTAGGCGCATCGATGAGCGGTGCAAAGGCGATGACGGCAAGCTCCGGTCCTGGAATTTCGCTAAAATCAGAGCAGATTGGACTTGGCTTTATCGCTGAAATTCCTCTTTTAATCGTAAATGTTATGCGCGGAGGTCCTAGCACTGGGCTTCCTACGCGAGTGGCGCAGGGCGATATTTTGCAAGCTCGCAACCCCACTCACGGCGATTTTCAAAGCATCGCGCTGTGCCCGGGCTCACTAAAGGAGGCTTATACGCAAACCGTGCGCGCCTTCAATTTAGCCGAGCGGTTTATGACGCCGGTATTTTTGCTACTTGATGAGACGCTTGGGCATATGCAAGCAAAGGCGGTGCTCCCTGAAATTTCGGATCTAAAAATCGAGCGCAGGGCGGAATTTAAAGGTGGTCCGAAAGATTATGAGCCCTACGACGCTGCACCCGATAAGCCTGCGGTGCTAAATCCATTTTTTAGGGGATATCACTATCACATAACGGGGCTGCATCACGGCGCGAAGGGCTTTCCGACCGAAAATGAGCAGATCGTGGATCGCTCTATAAAAAGGCTTTTTAATAAAATTTTGACGCATGAAGATGAGATCGTACAATATGAGGAATTTATGCTAGATGACGCTGATGCTTGCATCATCGCCTACGGCAGCGTTAGCTTAGCAGCAAAAGACGCGATTTTAAAGCTACGAGGGCAAGGCGTGCGTGTGGGACTTTTCCGCCCGATCACGCTGTGGCCAAGCCCAGCGCGCAAGCTAAGGGAGCTAGGGGAGAGATTTAATAAAATTTTAATCGCCGAGCTAAATTTAGGGCAGTATCTGCTAGAGGTGCAGCGCGCTTGTTTGAGGGATGATTTTAAGACGCTTCTTAAGGCAAACGGCAGACCGATCAGCCCTAGCGAGATTATCGAGAAAGTAAAGGAGCTTTAAATGGCGTTTGATTACGACAAATATCTAAGAACGGACAAGATGCCTACACTTTGGTGCTGGGGCTGCGGCGACGGAGTGATCTTAAAAGCGATCATCCGCGCGATTGACCGCATAGGCTGGAGTATGGACGATGTGTGCGTGGTAAGCGGTATCGGCTGTAGTGGCAGGATGTCTAGTTACATAGACTGCAATACCGTCCATACGACGCACGGACGTGCGATAGCTTATGCTACGGGTATCAAGCTTGCAAATCCCGATAAGCACGTAATTGTAGTTACTGGCGATGGCGACGGGCTTGCGATAGGAGGCAATCACACGATTCATGGATGCCGCCGCAATATCGATCTAAATCATATCTTAGTAAACAATTTCATCTACGGGCTTACGAACTCGCAGACGAGTCCTACGACGCCGCGCGGGTTTTGGACGGTTACGGCACAATACGGCAATGTCGATCCCAGCTTTGATGCAGCAAAGCTTGCGATTGCTGCCGGAGCAACTTTTGTCGGACGCGAGAGCGTGACAAATCCCGAAAAAATCGAGCGACTTTTGGCCAAGGGCTTTGAGCACGAGGGTTATAGTTTTTTTGATATTTTTAGCAACTGCCACGTAAATTTGGGTCGTAAAAATAAAATGAGCGAGGCAGTGCAAATGCTAAAGTGGCTTGATTCGCGCACGATTTCTAAAGTAAAATTTGACGCTCTTAGCGAGGATGAGCGAGCAGGGCTATTTCCGCTTGGAGTTTTACACGAAGATAATGGGCGCACCGAATACACAAAGGCGTATCAAAAGGTGATAGACGCGGCACAAAGCGGCGAAGCGATAAATTTTGAAGGACTAAGATGAATCAATTAAGATTTGTGGGAGCGGGCGGTCAAGGAGTGATCTTAGCAGGTGAAATTCTAGCTGCGGCAAAGATCGCACACGGCGGCTATGGAATCAAGGCATCTACGTATACCTCTCAGGTACGTGGCGGACCTACGAAAGTGGATATTATCTTAAGCGATGAAGAAATTCTATATCCTTACGCGAGCGAGGGCGAGATCGATTTCATGCTCGCAACGGCGCAGAGTAGCTACGATGCTTTCAAAAATGGCGTGAAAAAAGACGGCGTTATCGTAATCGAGCCGAATTTAGTAGCGCCGAGCGATGAGGATAGGGCAAGCTTTAAAATTTATGAAATTCCAATCATCACCATCGCAAAATACGAAGTTGGAAATGTCATCACTCAAAGTGTCGTGGCTCTAGCGATCGCAGTAGAGCTTAGCCGCTGTATGGACTCAGGGCTCGTAAAAGAGCAAATGCTCCGCTCTGTGCCTGAAAAGACCCGCGCGCTAAATGAAAAGGCGTATGATTTGGGGATAAAATATGCAAGAGAGGTTTTAGGGGAAATTTAAAAGGCTCGAATAAATTTATGATTAAAAAATTGCAAAAGTAAAATTTAAAAATTTTTATAGGTAAGATATAAAGTTTCTAGATTAGAATTTCAAAATTATATAGCCAGCTACTTACATTATTTTTTGATGGGTTGTACTAATTCAAATTGTCCGCCGCGACCTTTTATCTTTTCAAACTTTATAAAATTATTGCCGTTTTTTTATCCTGTTAAATTAATCTTATTCCAAAAGTTCTTTAGCTTTTTTCACCGGATTGCATTCATCGTCATTTAAACACGGCTTTAAACCATAGCTCATCTTACAAGCCAATTTTTTCTTCGAAGGCTCTATCGTTGCATCGCATACCTTTTTTAGATTTGCAAGTGCTCTTTTTATATTGCCCGTATAGTACAAATCGTGCATTCCTGCGTTTAGGCAAAAATTTAATAATTCGGCATCGCAGGCTTTGTTTAACGCTTTTGTTGCGTCTTCCTCTCTGCGCAAATATATTAATAAAATTCCCAATGCACCGCAGCTTTCAAAATTTTTTTCGTCGCATTTTGCCGATAAAGTATCTTTTAATATCGAGCAAGCTTCATAATCGCCTTTGTTCCAATCGCATTTATCCGCTGAATTCTTTAGGTTTGTATCGTTTATTGCAGCAGAAATATCAATGTCTATATCGTTTTTTGCTAGCAAGGGCATAGATAAAAGCAATGCTAATGACAAAATTTTTCTCATGGTTATAGTCCTTTGATAATTTCTTTGGCTTTCATTAGCGGATCGCACTTTGCATCTTTAGAGCAGTCTTCAATCTCTTTCCTTATGCTGCAAGCAAGCTTTTCGTCCTCTGAAATTCCCTGTTTGCAAATTTTGTCAAAAACCTTAGCGGCTCTTTCAAGATTTCCCGTAAAAAGTATATCGCTAATGGCAAGATAGGAGCAGTAAGACATGATGTTCGCTTCACATGCCTTGATCAAAGGAGCGGATGAGAATTCATATTGACCCAAATCCGTAAATATTATTCCGACAGCCCCGCAGCTTTCATAATCTCCGCCGTCGCATTTATTAGATAAAATTTCGACTAGTTTCGTGCATGCGCTGTATTTTCCGTTGCCGTTATCGCAAGAGATCGCTAAATCTTTTTCCTCTTGGGTTTGTAAATGATCTACGCTTACTTTTGCCGCAGCGGGGATCGCTGCAAATGCTATTATAAACGCAAGTGCTGAAATTTTAAGATAGAATTTTTTCATCGCCGCTCCATGTTTTTAAGCGGCGATTATATATTAAAGTATTTTAGCGGGCTCTTAAAATTTCGCAGAGTTAAAATTTAGATCGCCCGCAAATTTTAGCGACACTATTTTCAAAAGCCGCGCCGCTTTAAAATTTAAAACATCGCTTTAAATTTTTTAGTGCCACGATTAAATTTCAAATGCCGCTTGACGGCTGAGTAAAATTCGCGACGCACGGAGATGAAATTTTAAAATTTCACCGCAAGCTTTGGGCGGCTTTAAATTTAACATACCGAGTTCTGTTAACATCCCGAGTTCGGCTGCACCCGCGTTTCGCTGCCCGTGTGGATCAGCAGAGCTTTGCCGCGTCTAAATCTGCATGGCGGATCGGCTTGCACGGATGAGTATTCCTTGCCGTTTAGCTTGTAGATGATATTGGAGCCTTGCACCGTCTTTTGGGAGTTTTGGATCGCATCTCCGGCGACCGCGCCTACTACTGCGCCGCCCACGAGCCCCACGGTTTCGGCTAAGCGCCTGCTGCTGCTATGTTTGCCGAGCTTATGCCCGATGACCGCACCCGTAGTTCCGCCCGCGACGCCACCTAAAATTTTACCCGTATTGCCCTCGGAGCGCTCTACGTTTATTTTGGTGGGCAGGACATCGACGATCTCGATCCGATCGCTTTGCCTCATACGGTTCGTCTCGCTCGCGTCATAAACATCTCCGCCGTATCGATCCTGCGGGGTCGCGCAGCCACAAAGTGCGATCGCGGCGATCAAACATAATGTGAAATTTCGCATAATATCCTCCTTAAAATGGATTTACCGCTATTATACAGCGTGAGATTATACCGACGGTTATCGCGCGGCGGTATTATCAAAATGATACGATAATTCAAAATTTTACGAAATTATATAAAATCAAATATCAAATTGAAATCACGTTAAAATCGTATCTTATAAAGCAAAATATACAAAAATCATCTGCTTTAGCTTAAAGATAAAATTAGCTCTTTTTACTAAATAATATTTAAGAATTTCAATATTCTTAAAGAATTGATAATATATAATTTCCTTGAATTTAAGAATTCTGTTTTGGCTCCGCCATTCAACGAAATTTCAAGGAAGTACAATGAGCGAATCAAATTTCAACAGACGCGATTTCTTAAAATCCGCCTGTATCAGCGTCGGCGCGCTTAGCCTTAGCGGCTGTGTGGATACAGACAAGAGTAAAAGCGCAGACGGCGGCAACGAAGGCGGCCTTCCTAGTGTGGACGTACTCGTTATCGGCTCGGGAGGCGCGGGTTTGCGCGCAGCCGTGGCGGTAAGAAAGAGTAATCCAAATCTCAGCGTCGTCGTAGCTACGAAGATGATGCCTTCGCGCAACGCCACCTGTATGGCGGAAGGCGGTATTAACGGCGTTACGAGTTTCAGTGGCGGCGATTCATACAAGCTTCACGCCTACGACACCGTAAAGGGCGGCGCATATCTCGTAGATCAGGACGCCGCGATTAAATTTTGTGAGCTTGCGGGCCCTACGATTGCCGAGATGGATTATATCGGCACGCTGTTTTCCAGAAACGCTAGCGGCGGCGTGGACGGCAAAGAAAGTGGCGTTCCGGGCGGCGTAGCGCAGCGCTTCATGGGCGGCGCGTCTAAAAAGCGATGCAACTACTCCGCCGATAAGACGGGTCATATCTTGATGCACGCCTGTTTTGACGATGCGGTCAGCAACGGCGTGAAATTTCTAATCGATCACGAGCTGCTTGAGATCAGCGCGCCTGAGGGCAAATGCGAGGGCGTCGTGCTTCGAAATATCCAAACCGGCGATTTTTATCCCGTACTTTGCAAAGCCTTGGTAATCGCTACGGGCGGATATACGAGGATGTTTTACAACCGCACCTCGGTGCCTTATATCGCCACCGGTGACGGTATCGCGGCGGCACTGCGCGCAGGTCTTGGATTTAGCGATCCGGAGATGGTGCAGTTTCATCCCACAGGCATCAAAAGCGGCGGCGCGCTCATTACCGAAGCTGCGCGAGGCGAGGGCGGATATCTGCTCAACAACAAAGGCGAGCGCTTTATGAAAAACTACCACGAAAAGATGGAGCTTGCGCCGCGCGACGTTGTAGCTCGCGCGATCGAAACCGAGATTCGCGAGGGTAGGGGCTACGGCGAGGGGCTCGGCGCATACGTGCTGCTTGACGTAAGACATCTCGGAAAAGATAAAATTTTAAAAGCCCTTCCTAAGATTAGACACACCGCCATTTTGTTTGAGGGCATCGATCTGATCGAGGAGCCGATTCCGATTCGTCCTACCGCTCACTACTCGATGGGCGGCATCGAAGTCACAAAATTTGACGATATGAGCACTAAAATTTCGGGGCTTTATACCGCGGGCGAGGCGTCTTGTATCTCGATTCACGGCGCAAACCGCTTAGGCGGAAATTCTTTAACCGATGCCGTCGTAACGGGTAAGCTCGCAGGACTCGGCGCAGCGGATTATGCCGCGAAGCAGGAAGGCTTCGGCTCAGGCAAAAGAGCGAGCGAGCTGGCGCAAAAATGGCAGGCTAAATTTAAGCAGATCGCAAACGGCTCGGGCAAGGCAAACGAGATGTATGAGTTGCGCGAAGAGCTAGGCGCGCAGCTTTGGGACAATATGGGCATCTTTAGAACCGGCGAGAAGCTCGATCTGCTTTCGCAAAATTTAGAGGGCATTAAAGCGCGCTACGACGAACTGCATGTTGCGGATACAAATCCGGTTATGAATACCGCATTTACCGACTACGTCGAGCTTGGAAATTTGATCCTGCTTGCGCGCTGTGCGTGTTTGGCTGCGCAAAAGAGGCTGGAAAGCCGCGGCGCGCATACCAGAGAGGACTATCCGAAGCGCGACGATAAAAATTTCTTAAAGCACAGTATCGTGACGATGAACGACGCAGGAGAGCTAAGCTTGGGCTACAAAGAGGTCGTCGTTACGGAATTCTCTCTTGACGGAAGGAAACCTCAATGAAATTTATCATAGACCGCTTCGACGGAAGCAAAAATTATAAGCAAGCCTACGAATTAAGTTTGGAGCAGATCAAAGGAAAGACCCTGCTTGGAGTTTTGCAATTTATTAAGCAAAATTTAGACATCACTTTAAATTTTACCGCAGCGTGCCGTATGGCGATATGCGGAGCCTGTGCCGTGAGGGTAAACGGGCACTCATATCTCGCCTGCGATACCAAGATGGAGGCTTTGCTTGCGGAGTATGAAAATCCTGATAGCTTTACGATCTCGCCGCTAAATAATTTCCGAGTGATTTCGGATCTAGTGGTGGATTGGGAGCCTAGTATCGAAAATTTAAGAAAGATCAAACCAACCATTACGCCTAAGAAAGAATTTAGTGCCGAAAAGGGCTGTAAACAAAGCCCGGAGCAGATGGAACGCGTAAAAAAGCAGTGGGATTGTATTCTTTGTGGATGTTGCGCTAGCGAATGCAATAAACTTGGAGCTGATGCGAGCGATTATATGCAACCCTTTGTTTTCACGCATGCTAACCGCGCCGCGTTTGATTCAAGAAGCAGGGACGCTATGCCTCATCTAAAGCCTGCGGTGCTAAACGGATTATGGCTATGCGTGCACTGCCAAGAGTGCGCCGATCGCTGTCCTAAAGGAATAAGCGCTCAAAGCGATATCACCGCACTTCGCGCTCTAGCGATGAAAAAGGGCTTAACCGCAGGAAGCGGTCCAGCTCATGCCGAGGCGTTCCTACTAGATATCGTAGAGGGAAGCGGAAGGTTAAACGAGATCAAGCTTGCTCTAAGAAGCGAAGGCGTATTTGCAAATATGGGCAAGATGGACGTAGCGGCAAATTTAATGGCTGCGGGCAAGATGAATCCTCTTCATGCTTTCGGCGAAGAGGAGATTGAAGGACATGCAGGGCTCGTTAAGATGATAGAGGCCGCACGCAAAGCTCAAGCTAGCGGCGAGATAGAATAAGGAGGAGAGGATGAATAACGAATTTGCATTTTTCCCGGGTTGCGTTTTGAGTCAAGCCGCAAAGGAATCTAAAATTTCACTTGAAGCGATCGCTCCGGTGCTGGGTATTAAACTTCATGAGATAAAAGGCTGGAGCTGCTGCGGGGCTAGTCAAGCTCAATGCGTCGATCCTATGGCGAGCCTAGTAGCTAATGCTAGAAACATCGCGCTAGCCGAGGGTATGAATATGCCTCTGCTAACTACCTGCTCTACCTGTATGCTAACTCTAACCAAGGCTAAACTTACTTTAGATAAGGGAGCGAAAAACTATATAAATACCTTTTTAAAAGAGGGCGGTATGCAGTATCAGGGAAGTACCGAGATAACGAGCTTGCTTTGGGTGCTATATCAAAGCTTAGACACGTTAAAAGCTAAAGTCACGAGGCCGCTAACAAATTTAAAGGTAGCGCTATTTTACGGCTGCCACTCATTAAGACCGGAGCGCGAGCTTAAAAAAGAAAGCTCAACCAATCCTAAAAGCTTTGAAGCGGTAGTTAGCGCACTTGGCGCTCAGATAGTGCCTTTTGAAAAACGCCTTGATTGCTGCGGCTTTCACGCTAGCTATCCTGCGGTAAAATCGGTATCTAAAATGTCAAGCGAGATCGTAAATGACGCTGCCGAGCACGGAGCGGACGTCGTAGTTACTCCTTGTCCGCTATGCCAGATGCAGCTAGATATCTATCAGGAGCGATACCAAGAAGCGACGAATTCTAAAGCAAGAAAGCCGATCATCCACCTATCCCAGCTGGTAGGCCTTGCTCTTGGGCTAAGCAATGAGCAGCTTGGACTAAACATCAATATCCAAGATGCAACGAGATTGGTAAGCTGATCTTTGAAAATTTTCTAAAGATTTAACGGATGATTTTGCAAAAATATTTCGCTGCGGCGCACAAACAGTGCGCCTGCTAGTATCGCACAAAATCATCCAACCTACGCCTGCTTTATCTTGAACTGCTTTTCGCCGCTATAAAATTCTTGGATAAAATTTCACTGCTTCGTAAATTTTAATGCTTCATAAAATTTAATGCTTCGCCCATCGTATTATTCAATACTTTATAAAATTTAATGCTTTTTCTGTCGTAATTTAAAGTTTTACCCGCCGAGCAAAATCTATTTTAACCGAGATTTTATCTTATTTAGTTAGAATTGTTATTGTTTTTAAAGGAGAGAAAATGAAAAAACTATTAGTTTACGCCACCAAAGGCGGCGATACGAAGGTCGTGAGCGAATACATCGCTTCAAAGCTCGGCTTTGAGATCAAGGAGGCCAAAGAGCTTGGCGAGGAGGATTTAGCGGGAGCCGGCGCGTTTATTTTTGCGGCTTCGACGCACGGCGACGGACAGATCCAGGCTAAATTTGACGACAAATTGGAGCTTTTGAATAAAACTGATTTTGACGGACGCAAGGTCGCGCTCATAGGCGTTGGCAACGTCGAGCGCCACGGCAGCGATTTTTGCAGCGGTATGAGTGCGTTTTTGCCAGTGCTTAAAAAGGCCGATCTCATCGGCGCTTGGGGCGCAGAGGGATATAAATTTAAACATTCGCGCGCCTTCATAAACGGCAAATTTGTAGGTCTTACGATCGATTTTAAAGGCGATGACCACTGGCAGGCGAGGGCTGATAAATGGATCGCCGCAGTTGGAGGCGAGTTTTAGATATTGCAGCTTTTGTGCGGCCGAGCGAGATTTGGGCCCATAAAGCCTAAATCTCGTTAAATTCCTCATTAAATTTCACGCTCCGCTTGAAAGCGGAGCCTCCTCGTCAAAATTTTAAAATTTTTAATTCAAAAAGTAGCGATATTTTACAAGTCGTACCGCTTAAAATCGCGCAGATAAGCTAAAATTGCATACGCCCAAGCTTCAATTTTGCTCGCGCGGCGATCAATTTAATGCGATCGATTTATAAAATCACCGCCCGAACCTCAAATATCAGCGCCGCATTAGAAAAGTTATTTTATAATAACCGTATATCAAAATTTAAGGCGATCTATGAAAAGGCTTCTAATTTTCGTCGTTTTTGCG
>NZ_CALIBH010000100.1 GCF_938045775.1 uncultured Campylobacter sp. | reverse complement strand
CTCGCCACCTCTTTTAAATTTAGCGTCTAAAAATACGCAGAATTTCACGCCGTATAGGTAGAAAATCCAGCTTATGTAGATCCACAGAAAGAAAAATAGCGCGACCGAAAACGAGCCGTAGATGCTAAGATAGGTTTTGTTATAAAAGACGTATTGCGCGAAAACCAGTCTTGAAAACCACCATAAAATCGATGCTACGAGCGATGAGGCAAGTACCGCTTTTGCGCGGATCTCGCGGTTGATCGCCGTAGCATAAGTAATCGCAAAAATTCCCCAAACGATTAAGTAGGGTAGAATTTTAAGCAAATTTATCCAGCTCGTAAGCTCGGTTTTATTTAGTAGCTCCTGAAGCTCGCCGCTGATATAAAACGACGCTCCAAGCCCCACAGGAGCGAGCGTCATCAGAGTCCAGTAAGTGCTTAGGCTCTTAAAAAAGCTTCGCTCGGGCGAATGCGAAATGCGCGCGATAATCGCTTCAAAGTCCCCGAAAAACAGCACCGACGTAACTAACACCGCGCAAAAGCCCGTTACGCCAAGGCTTAGCCCGTTTGCCATAAATTCCTCGATATAGTGCGCCATGCTCGCTTGATTTGCGGGCAGAAAGTTTGAAAAGATAAAGCCCATAATCTTATCGTAGTAGCCTTTGAAGCTCGGCAGCTGCATAAAGACGCTAAGCGAGACCATCAGCACCGGCAGTAGCGCCAAAATCGTGTGAAAGCTAAGGCTTGATGCATGGTGCATGAGCTCGGTATCGTAGAGGCGGAAGAAATTTTTGAGTCGGTTTTGCGCTTGCTTAAGCGCCAGTATTAGTTTTTTCATACGGGCGATTTTACATTAAAAATTTAGAATTTCATATAAATTTGCGCAATTTTTCTTTTGTATCGCGGTATATCGTCTATGAAATTTAAAGCTAAAAAATACTACTGAAAATATATAAATTTATATCTCGAATTTAGTCTAAATTTAGGAAAGTTTTTCTAATATGCTAAAAAATAATATTAAATATATCCATAACGAAGGGAAAATAATGGAACGAAGGAAAACGATGAAATTTAAAATTTCATTAGCGGCATGTATGTGCCTGCTATGCAGTAGTTTGGCTGCAGCGCAAAGTGGCGGTAATTCTGCGCCTGAAAAGTCGCAGAATATGGGCGTAATCGAGGTAAATTCCGTCGGCGATAATATCAGCGAGAGCGGTATCGACGAGGGCTTTTTGAGCAAAAACGTGCAACAAGGCCTGCTTGCGGGCAAGCGCGCACTTGATCTTCCCTATCAGATCAACACGATCAGCAAGGAAATCATGAATCACCAAGGCGTCACCGGCTACGAGGAGGCGGTCAAATACTTCCCCTCCGCGCAGATTCAGATGCGCGGCGGCGCTACGGTCGGACGCCCGCAGACACGCGGCTTTGAGGGTAGCGTCGTAGGCAACAGCTTCTGGGACGGCTTTTATACGATTTCGACGACGGCGATTCCGATGGCGATGTTTGAGAGCTTTCAGGTGCAAAACGGCGTCGCAGGCTCGCTCTACGGCGCACAAAACCCGGTTGGCATTTTCAGCTACACGCGCAAGCGCCCGGTAAAAGATCAATACATAATTTGGAGCGATTATATGTCGCGAAGCAACCTAGGTCTTGGTCTTGATCTATCCGATAAATTTGAAAAATTCGGCTACCGCGCGGTATTTTATGGATCAAACGGCGACAGACAACCGAAGGGCTCAAATTTGCAGCGCCGCCTAGCCAGCGTCACGATGGAATTTTATCCGACGGGCGATCTTACTTTTGAAACCGCGGCAAGCTATTATGAGCACAATACCAAGGGCTTTGCGGGGCAGTTTGCTCTCGGCGTGCGAGACGGTAAGATTGTAGACGGCATGGAGCTTCCAAAGGCGGTAGATTCTTCAAAACGCGGTCTTGGGCAGAGCTTTGGAGGAATGCATCTAAAAACCACTACCGCAAGCGCAAAATTTAAATTTACGCCTACCGATAAATGGTATTTAGAGGGCGGCTTTCAGTTTCAGCGCGCCGATCGTGATACTCATGGCGTTGTAAATTATATCTTGCCTAGCACACATCCGCAATATACAAAGCCGGGCGATTATCAAACCAGACACAGCGGCGGTGCTACGGCAGCATATAGATATGACCTGCCAAGCGGCTATCTCAAGGCCAACACGCAGTTTGACACGGGCAGCGTAGGGCACGATTTTAGCGTGCAGACCAACGGCTATCACTGGACGCAGGATAGATATAAGATCGCAAGCACCAACTACACCTCGCCTACCATCGGCAATATCTACGATCCTAAAATTCTAAATTACACCGGCGCTAGGCGCGGAAGCGGGTTATATCATTTCGCAGTCATAGATATGTATAACGTCTCGGTGCTAGACGATATTACGATAAACGATAAATTTGACGTGATGTTAAGCGCATCTAAGGCGTGGATGAGGCAGGAATCCTACAATGCCCGCCAGCAAAGACTTGTTAAAGCCTATAGCGATTCGGGCTATAGTTGGGCGAGCAGCTTGATCTTTCATCCGGTAGAGGATGCCAGCATCTATTACACCTACGCAGATAGCTTGCAGCAGGGCTCTACCTATGTTTATCCCGCGAGCAGCCCATATGCGGGCGAGGTCGCCTCTACGTCGCCGTATCGCTCCAAGCAGCACGAGATCGGCGCTAAGATTCGCGTAGCCGATATGATTGATTTTAGCGTGGCGTATTTTGATATACGTCGTCCGATTGCTTACTTGAATAGTTCTACGGGGATCTACGGCATAAATGGCGAGCAGCGCAACCGCGGATTTGAGTTTATGAGCGGCGGACGAATTACGCAAAATTTAAGCGTGCTGGGCGGCTTTACCTACATCGATCCTAAGATGCATAACGTAAGCATCGCGGGCGCTAATCGCAAGGTCGCAAACGGCATCCCTAAACTAAACGCAAATTTAATGCTTGATTACGTGATCCCGGGCACCGATAAGCTTGCGATCAGTACGAATTTCCACTACACTAGCAAGATGTATCTGGACGATCTAAACACCCAGAGCACTCCTAGCTTTTTCGTTACCGATCTTAGCGTCAGATACACTAGCGAGCATCTTTTGGGCGATAAGACCACGCTGCGCTTCAACGTAAATAACGTATTTAACAAAAAATACTGGGCGGGAATGTATCCTGCTAGCGCCGACGGTGCGGGCGGACTTAACGTAACTAGCGTGCTAGGCTCGGCAAACGGCGTAACGCTAGGCGAAAGCAGAAGCTTTATGCTCTCTGCGGAGGTAAAATTTTAAAATCTAGCGGGCTTAAAATTTCTACTTCGGCGGCGCGAATGGTTATAGCGCCGCTTTTAAATTTATGAAATTTTATCGCTCTAAGCGGCAAGATTAAATTTAACGAGGCTTGATTTTAATATATTTTAAAATTTAAGCCTCGCTTTTGGAATTTTAAACCTTGATTTTAAAATTTCGATCTTAAAATTTTAAGTCGCCGCGCCTCAGCTTGCCCGCAAATTTTATCGCGCGGTTTAAAATTTAGCCGTTTTTGGTTATAATCTTTGCAAAACCACGAAACGGAGAGCAATGAAACAAGTTTTAATCATCGCAAGCGGAAAGTTTGCGCGCCATTTTTTATCCAAAGTTTGTAAAATCAAAGATGTCATCAGATCATATCGCGTCATAGCTAAAAATACGGATGCCGTGCCCTCAGAGCTTGAAAACGAGTCAAATTTTTCGGTCGAAATTTTTGATCCTACTAGCATTGAGCGGTTGCGCGTGGTGCTAGCAGGAGAGGAATTTGACCGCTGCATAGTGATAATGGAGGATGAATTTGACACTAAAGTAACGCTTGAAAATTTAAAGACGCTCGCTCCGGATTTAGAGCTTTACGTGGCTGATTTTTGGGGACTTTTGCGCGATAATAAAAATGAAGCTCACGTAAAAATCGTAAATACCCTTGCGCTAAATTCTTCGCGCTTCATCGGCTTTTTGCCCGATAGCCCCGTTTTTGCTGATAACATTGGGCTTGGGCGCGGAGAGATAATGGAGGTAAAAGTGCCCGTAGGAAGCTCGTTCGCGTATAAAAAAATCAGCACGCTTTCTAATGCCAAATATCAAATTCCGATGATCTACCGCCACAACAATTACATCGTAACGACGCCCAGCTCGCGGATCTATCCGAATGATACGATCTTAGTCGTGGGTGAGCCTAGTGCGCTGCGAGCGGTGTTTGCTGAAGTAAAAAAGCAAAGTGGGCAATTTCCATCGCCGTTTGGGCTAAATATTTTCGCGCTAATCGATATGAAAAAAATGAGCGACGACGAGATAGCTAGGACAGTTAGGGCGCTTGAGTTTTTGGATTTGCATATTAGAAATCATAAAATTTATCTGCGAATTTTAAATCCTCTGCTAAACGACGCTTTTAGCGAGCTTAAAGCTCTGTGTGAGCGAGATAAATTTGAAATTCTCATCAATTACTCGGGCGAATTAAATTTAAAGCGCGACGTGAGCGAAAATAAAGCAGGCTTGGTAGTTTGTTCAAGCGGAGTTTTTGAGGCGAAAAAAGCGGCGCTTAAAGCGCTTGAAATTCCGGTGTTAAGCCTTGGAGAGGGCGAGCTAAAAGATGTGCGTAAAAGTGTCGTGCTAAGTGCCGGCGAGCGGCTTCGCGAGGAATCAAGCATCGTCTTTGACATTAGCTCGCAGCTAGGGCTAGACGTGTATTTGTATCTTTTCGGCGAGAGCGAAAAGGGCGAGTTTGCGCAAAGCTACGTGAGCTTATCGAAGCTTTTTAAGCAGAGTTTATTCGTGATTCCTTGCGAGCGACAAAATCCGATTTTAGCGCTAGGTAGCGAGCGAGATCTGCTACAATTTGTGCCATTTAATGATAGAATTTTGGCGCGCAAGCTCACATCTATTTTCAATCAGGATTTGGATCAGATGTATTTTAAACTCGGCAAAAATCATCAAATTTTCGTTCCGAGCGATTACGGGTATGAAAAATAATCGAAATTTATGTTACAATTACCCAAAAATCAAAGGCTAGCGTATGAAAATCGATCTTAATTTAGGTAAAAAATACAGCGTTTTTATCGACGAATTGCAAGAGATCAAGCTCAAAGGCAAGGTAGCGATCATCACAAACCCCAAAGTAGGCGGGCTGTGGCTTGATTTTTTATTGCAGCGGTTAAAATGCGAGCAAAAATTTATCATCACGATCCCAGACGGCGAGGAGTATAAAAATACCGCGAGCGTGGAGCAAATCTTAGAGCAGCTTTTCAGCTCCAAGCTTGATCGCAAAAGCACGCTCATTGCTCTTGGCGGCGGCGTCATCAGCGATATAACGGGCTTTTGCGCGAGCATTTATGAGCGCGGTATCGATTTTATCAATATACCTACGACATTGCTAGCACAAGTGGATGCAAGCGTCGGCGGCAAGACGGGCGTGAATAATCGCTTCGGCAAAAATTTAATCGGCTCCTTTTATCAGCCGCGTGCGGTTTATTGCGAGAGCAAATTTTTATCGACGCTTCCTGCGCGAGAGTTTGCGGCGGGCGTAGCAGAGGCCGTAAAGATGGCTGTATGCTTTGATGTCGAACTATTTAAATTTTTCGAGACGTACGATCTGAAAAGCGCCGATGAAATTTCGCACGTAATCGCTCGTTGCGTGGAGATTAAAGCAAGCGTCGTAGAGCGTGATGAGCGCGAAAGCGGCGTGCGTGCAGTGTTAAACTACGGACACACCTTTGCTCACGCTATCGAAAAAATTACTAATTATAAAAAATTTTTGCACGGCGAGGCTGTGGCGATCGGCATGGTGATGGCAAATGCTTTGGCGCGGCGTCTCGGTAAACTAAGCGGCGAACAGGAGGAGCAGATCCGTAAAGTGCTTCAAAAATTCGCACTTCCGATAAAATTCCACGTAGAGGATGCGGCGGAATTTTACGAGCTATTTTTTCTCGATAAAAAAAGCGAAAACGGCAAGATAAAATTTATCCTGCCCGATGGTATTGGTAAATTCTACGCTTCCAAAGAGATCGCAAAAGATGAAGTAATCGCAACGCTGAAAGAGTTTGAATGAGAGCGCTTGCAGCTATTTTTTTGATTTTTAATCTTGCATTTTGCGAGGCAAATTCTACGCTCTCCGCCGCGCATACGCGCTTAGAATCTAACGCTAGCTCCGCCGCTAGTGAGAAGAAAGATGAAAATTCTAAGCTATCCGCGTCGCTAAAAGATCAGATCCGTGTTATTGACGATGAGATCAAAAACAATATCTGGGTCTCTCGCTTTTCAAATTTCATCGGCTATCAAAATTTACAAAAGCAATCCAGCCAGCTCGAAGCGGAGCTAAAAAAGAGCGCCGGCACCGATAAGATCGCAGAGATTCAAAAAAGACTTCGCGCCGTAAAAGAGCAGCTCATACTGCTAAAAGAGTATGAAAAATCTCCGTTTTTAGATATCATCGCGATGCCTGAAACTCCCGAGCCTGCGCGC
>NZ_CALIBH010000099.1 GCF_938045775.1 uncultured Campylobacter sp. | reverse complement strand
GTTTTTAGCTTTTCGAGTCCTGCTTGGAATTTTAAAATTTTTAAAATTCCGCGCCGTATATACGTGCCGCGCTAAATTCTAAACGGGAAATTATAGCTAAATTTAACCCATTTCATACGCGAGCCGTTTTCGCTCGAGACTTTAAACAAATAAATTACTTTTTAAAAATTATATTTTTTTAAAATTACACAAATTTTATCAAGGAGGAATTGATGAAAAATTTTAAGATTTTATCGATTGCAGCGATGTTGGCGCTAAACTTGAGCGCTTCGGATATTACGCTTGACGGCAAGGGCGTGACGCCGCAAGAGATAGCGCAGATCGCAAACGGCGCCAAAGTTAAAATCGATGACGCCGCGATGCAAAAGGTCAAAAAAGCGCATGAAATTTTACTAAGCGCCGCAAAAGACGGGCAGAAAATCTACGGGCTTACCGTGGGCGTGGGGCTTAATAAAGACCGAAGCTTCGTCGATGCGAAGGGAAATTTGGACGCGGAGGTGATTGAGGCGTCTACGAAATTTAATATCGGGCTCATCCACGCGCACTGCGGCGGCGTCGGTGAGGATATGCCGCTAAAAACGGCTCGCGCGGTGCTTGCGACGAGGCTAAACAATATGCTCTTTGCAGGTGCCGGAGTGCAGGAGGATGTGATAAGCTTATACAAAGAATTTTTAAATCAAGACATCATCCCCGTAATGCCTAGCGTGGGCTCCATGGGCGAAGCGGACATCACGATTTTAGGTCACGTAGGGCTTGCGATGCTCGGAGAAGGCGAGGTGTATTACAAGGGCGAAAAGATGGCTGCCGCGCAGGCGCTGAAAAAAGCGGGACTCAAGCCGCTCTCGCCGTTTGGCAAGGATAGCCTTTCGATTTTAAGCTCAAACGCCTATTCTGCAGCGTTTGCGAGCCTTGCGCTGGAGGATTTGAAGCAGGCAGATAAGATGTCTAAGCTCGTCTTCGCCCTTAGCCTTGAGGCGCTAAACGGCAACGTCGCTCCGTTTTCGAGCGAGGCTGCGAGCTTAAGGCCGTTTCCGCAGTTTGAGGCCACCGCAAAGCAGATAAGAGAAATTTTAAAAGACAGCTATCTATGGGATAAGGACGATACGAGAGCGCTGCAAGATCCGCTCAGCTACCGCGACGCATCGTATTTCTTCGCCGCGATGAGCTCATCCATACAGAGCCTTGAAAACTTGATGAAAATCCAGCTCAACTCCTCCGACGACAATCCCGGAATTTTCATCGGCGAGCAGCCTGCGGGTGCGAAATTTCAAGAAAGCAAGCTCTTTACCAAAGGCGGCGCGGTCGTGCCTACGTCAAATTTCGAGCCGCTTTTGTGGGTGATAGAATTTGAAAAAGCATCCATCGCGCTCGCGCATAATTCAAAGGCTTCGGCGCTTCGCACGATCAAGCTATCGGATGATAACTTTACGCATCTAAGCCGCTTTTTGGGCACCGACAAGACCGTGCATGCATTCGGCGCGATGCAAAAGCCTTTCGTAGCGCTTGCGGGCGAGAACGAGTTTTTGGCAAATCCCGCATCGCTTGATTATGTTCCTGTAGCGGGCAACATCGAAGACGTCGCGACCAATGCGCCTTTTGTGATGCAGAAATTTTCCAAGCAGATCGAAAATTTCTACTCGATCTTGGGTATGGAACTCATCCACGCCGCGCAAGCGATCGATCTAAGAATGCAGCAAAACCCGAACCTAAAGCTCTCCGCGCAGACCAAAAAGCTCTACGACGAGTATAGAAAAGTCGTGAAATTTATGGATACCGACCGACCTTTGAGCGATGATTTTAGAAATTCCGCGAAATTTTTAAAAGAGTATAAATAAGGGGGTGCTTTATGAAAAGGAATTTGGCTCTGCTCGCCGCACTAGCAAGCGCCGCATTCGCCGGCGATAGTTTGGATCAGGCGTTTAAAGACGGCAAATTTAGCGGAGACCTCTCCACTTTTTCCGAAACTAGGCACGTAAATAAGGGTGAAAAATCGATCTATTACAACAACACTTCCTATGTCGTGGGCTCGGTGGGATTAAATTACGAAACGGCGCCGTTTTATGATTTTAAGCTCGTAACGGGCTTTAGGGCTGCGGCACCATTTTGGCAAAGGCATAAAAACTTACACACTCTTCACGGCAAGGGCGATTCGACTGAGAGAATTTACGAAAACGACCGCGTGTTGCTTTCAAATTTATATTTGGAATATAGCGCCTTCGATACCGTCGTTAAGATCGGTCGCCAAGAGATGGTAACGGATTGGATCGGCAGATACAACGACGGCGTGCGCATCACGAACAATTCGATTTCAAATTTAACCATCGATGCGCTTTGGACGCGAGCGCAAGGAAGGGCTACGAATAAAGAGATGTGGGGGTTTACGGACAGAAATAAAGATCACGGCGGCGTCTTTAACGTAGGCGCTACGTATAAATTCGACGGCGGATTTAGCGCAAAGGCTTACGTCTTGCATGCAAACGACGTCTTTACGGGCGTGGGCGGCAAGGTGATGTTCGACGGGCAGATTAACGACGATTGGGGTGCGGGCGGTATGATCCATTATGCGCAAAGTGATGAGAAGAAGATAAAAGATGACGGCAAGATGTTTGAGGCTACAGCATACGCTAAATTTCAAGATCACAAGCTTACTCTGGGTTATGCCAAATCAGGAAAGGCTATCGGCTGGGGCAGTTTAAATTTAACCGGCGATCACATCGTGCCGTTTGAAGAGGGCGACGTTATGTATGAGCGCGATGCGCGCACGATCTACGGTATGCTCTCTACGAGTATAGAAAAGCTCTCGCTCACTGGGCTTTTAGGCACGACGAGCTATAGGCTTAAGGGCGGCGACGATACGCGATATAGACAAAGCGAATTTAGCGCGTGGCTAAGCTACCCGATTACTCAAAGTCTAAAAGCTATGTTGATTTATGATCAGACGTTCAAGGCCCAGCCCGGCTATCCTGCTTTAAGACAGATCGGTGCGGGACTTACTTATAGTTTTTAAAATTTAAAGGCGAGAAATGAATAGTAGAAGAAAATTTTTAGGCGGCCTGTGCATGGCCGCCGTCGCTCCTGCGTTTGCGAACGCGCAGATAGACGCGAGCGACGTGAAATGGGACGAAGAGTGGGATGTGCTCGTCGTGGGCTCGGGCTTTGCGGGCTCGGCTGCGACGTGTCAGGCGCTAGATGAAGGCGCAAAAACGCTGATGATCGATAAGATGCCCGTGCTCGGCGGAAACTCCGCTATTAACGGCGGCGCGATCGCGGTGGTAAATTCCAGCTTTCAAAAGGCGCGCGGCATCGAGGACTCATATGAGCTGTATATCAAGGATATCCTCAAAGCAGGACTAAATTTAAACCAAATAGACTTAGTCGAGACGATTGCCAAAAACGGTAACGACGCTTATGAATGGACGCTTAAAAAAGGTGTTTATTATCGCGACGCCTTGGGACAGTTCGGCGGACACTCGGTACCGCGCACCATCTGGCCCGAGATAAACTCCGGCGGCAAGATTACCATCCCACTACAAGAGTACGCGATGAGCCACGGCGCGACCATCCGCACGCGCGTGATCTTAGACGATCTGATCCGCGATGAGAGCGGCAAGATAATCGGCGCGAAGGTGAGGGAGAATTACGATTTTATCTTCGATCCGCTCAAAGACGAGGCGGACAACAAAAGCGGCACGGTGAAATTTTATAAGATCAACGGCGGCATCGTCATGGCTACGGGCGGCTTTTCGTATGACGTGAAATTTAGACAAACCATCGATCCTACGCTAACGCCCGATCTTGACTGTACCAACCACTACGGAGCGACCGCATACGCGCTAAAGATGATGATGGCAAACGGCGTTGCGACGCGCGATTTGGAGTGGATACAGCTAGGGCCTTGGGGCAGCCCCGACGAGAAGGGATTTGGCATAGCGCCGGTGTTTGCGATACCTGCGTTTAGCTACGGCGTGATGGTCGATGCGCGCACGGGAAAAAGGTTCGTAAACGAGCTAGCCGACCGCAAAATCCGCTCCGACGCGATCTTAAAGATCCATAAAAACCCGGACGGCAGCCTCACTCACCCAGTCGTTATTTGCGATAGCGTCGGCGCGCAGGGCACGACGAAGGCAAACGTTTATCGCGGCATCCACAAAAACGTCATTAAAGTTTTTGACACGATCAAAGAGCTCGCCGCGCACTACAATATCCCTTACGAAGGCCTTAAAAAGACGATCGATGATTACACGAGATACGCGCACGCGGGCAAGGATGAGGAATTTAACAAGCCGTTTTTTAAATTTAAAGGCATAGTGCCCGATCTTACTAAGCCTCCGTTTTACGCGTGGCGAGCGCTGCCGAAGGTACATCACACGATGGGAGGCGTTAAAATCGATGTGCAAGCGAGGGTTTATGATACGAACGGCAAACCGATAGAGGGGCTTTTTGCCGCGGGCGAGGCGGTGGGCGGACCGCACGGAGCGAGCCGTCTTGGAAGCTGCGCGATACCTGATTGCTTGGTATTCGGCAGGATCGCCGGCGCAAATGCCGCAAATTTAGCCAAAAAGGAGAGAAAATGCTAAAAATTTTTAAAATTTTAGCGATCGCCTGTTTCGCTCTTTGCGTGGCATTTAGCGCAGACGGCGCGCTTACGGACGCAGGTAGATTTAATAAACAAAACTATCCGATCAAATCTCATCACGACAAGCTCGGCTTTGACTGCAAAAATTGCCACAAGCAGGCCGATCCGAAGGACTATAAGGCTCTAAGCGCGGACGAGTGCCTAAGCTGTCACAAAAGCTACGATGCGCTAGCCGAGCGCAGCGGACATCTGGGATATGACGACAACGTCCACGCAAGCCCGCATTATCCGAAAATGGACTGCAACCTCTGCCACCGCTCGCACAAGCCGTCGCAGAACTACTGCGTGATGTGCCATTCGCAAGACTCGATGAAAAAAATATTGGTGCCGTAGGAAAGGAAGCGTTATGAAAAAAATATTTATAAAATTTTGTCTATTTTGCGTTTTCGCTTTCGTTATATTTTTCGGTGGCAATGCGCTCATCCACTCGACCGGCGACGATAAATTTTGCACCCTTTGCCACGAGTGGATGGATCCTATGGTGCAGGCGTATCACGGAGATAAGCACGGCGGCGCAAACCGCAAGGGAATAAAGGTAAAATGCGTGGACTGCCACCTACCGCACGACAGCTACATCTCATACGTGTTTCAAAAGGGGCTAAACGGCTTTAACGAGGTTACGCATATGATGTTTAACGACGCGGATAAGATGGATTGGCAAGCGCATAGGCAAAACCGAACGAAATTCGTCTATGATAGCGGCTGCATAAGCTGTCATGAAAGAATTTTAGACGTAAATTCCACCAATGCGAACATAAACGATATGCATAAAATTTACGCGGATTTTAAAGACAAAAAGGATAAACTAAGCTGCGTTAGCTGCCACAAAACGGTAGGGCATAAGAATTTAGGCAAAATCCTTTACGAGATCAAAAATCCGCCGGTGGGCAACTGGGACGATGAACCCAAAAAGGACGAGCCGAAAAAATAGAAAAACGGAGGCGCCTTGTGAAAGAGAATGTTTATAAAAATAATATTTTTGCAATATTCTCTTTCATCTTTCTTGCCTTGATGGCGGGAAATTATATGCTTAACCGCTCGTTCGTAAGAGAAATTTTGGTGCGCGAGCAGTTAAGCATCCTAAAAAGCTCGAGCGAACGTATAGAAAAATGGCTCGAAAATAAAAAATCGAGCCTGCGCGCCGTAAACGAGCTCATATCCAAATACGATTCCGCGACAGATGAGCAGATCATAACCGATATCTTAGACAAAAGCCAAGAGATCGCAAATTTTTCAAGCGTTTATGCAGGATACGAAAACAACATAACCATCTCAAGCAGGCTGTTTGACAGGCCGCAAAACTACTCCCCCGTGCTTCGTCCGTGGTATATCAACACGGTAAAAGAGGATAAAATTTACATCACCAAGCCTTATTCGGACGTGGGTCTTAAGGTGCCCGTCATCTCGATATGCAGCAGCATTAAGCAGGATGAGGTTCTAAAAGGCGTGCTCTGCGGCGTAATATCCTTTAGCGATATCAAAACTGAAATTTTAGATCTGCGGATCGAAAACGGGTATCTATTTTTGATCGACGAGAGCCTAAATGTGCTGCTGCACCCGATCGAAAGCGTCGAGCTATCTAAGATAAAATTTAACATAGAAAATTTGGATCTAAATAAAACGCAAGGCTATGAGACGGACGATGCGATCTTTACCTTTAAGCCGCTTTAGGGCTCAAAGCTCGTCTTAGTAGCCAAGACGCTCAAAAAGAACATCTACAACAAAATAAACGAGCAGTTCATCGTAAATTTAACGATCTACGTAATAAGCATATTTTTGTTTTTGATCCTCGCGTATTTTTACAACAAGAGGCTTGACCGCCAAACCAGGCTACTTGAGCAGACTAAGAGGGAGTATGAGATACTTCTGTTTCAGCAGACGAAGATGGCCGAGCTCGGTCAGATGATCGCCGCGCTCTCGCACCAGTGGATACAGCCACTTAACTCGCTCGGGATTTTTTTGGGCAATCTGGTGCAGTTTAAAAAGACGGGCAAGCTGAGCGATGAAATTTTTTACGACAACATAAATAGATCGCTAGCCAATATCGATTATATGAGCAAGACGATGGATACGTTTAAAAATTTTTACAAGATAGAGAGCAGGGTTCAGAATTTTAATATATATGGCGCGATCCGCGATACGATCTGCGTGCTCTTCCCCAGCAAGCGCACGGTCGATATAAAAGTAAGCGTGGCAAGAGGCGTGAGCCCGCTATGCGAAAACTACGCCAACGAGTTTAAGCAGATCATCGCCTGCCTGATCCAAAATTCCAAGCAGGCGCTGCAAAACGCAAAAAATCAAAAACGGGGTAGGATCGTCGTAAATATTAAGCGCGACGCCACGCACTTCCTCATCAGGGTTATCGACAACGCAGACGGCATAGACGTACAAAGAGATAAAATTTTTACCCCTTTTTGCAGTACGAAGGGCAGCAGCGGGCTCGGGCTTTACGTCTCAAAGCTCATCGCAAACAAAAAATGCGGCGGCGATCTGAGCGTGGTAAATTTCAAAAATCCGACGATATTTATGCTAAAAATAGCCGTAAAGGTGGAAAATGATAAATGAAAATATTTTAAAAAAGCTCGGAAATATCTCCGTCTTGCTCGTAGAGGACGACGAAAATACGAGGCTTGCTATCGCGCAGTCGCTTCAAATTTATTGCAAAAATATCCAAACTGCAAAGGGCGGCATCGAGGGGTTTGAGAAATTTTTTAAAGGCGAGTTCGACATCGTCGTGACCGATATAAATTTACCTAGCCTTAACGGGCTTGAGATGCTCGATGAGATCAAAAAGCGCGCGCCGCACGTAGCCTCCATCATCATTACATCCTACGATACGAGCGAAAATATGCTCGCCTCAATCGAGCTTGGCGCATACAACTATCTGCGCAAGCCCTTCCGTATCGAGGAGCTGCAAACTACAATCCTGATGGCGACAAAGAATTTATACGACAATAAAATCGAATTCGGCGGCATTTACGAATACGATTCGGCCAGTAAAATTTTATTTAAAAACGGGGAACAAGTTCCGTTTACAAAGATCGAAGCGAAGCTATTTTTTCTACTCGTAAGCAATCTAAATAAAACCGTAAGCTATGAGGTGATCGAAAATTTTGTTTGGAACGAAAAGGCTATGAGTAGCGAGGCGCTGCGGATGGTAATCAAAAAAATCAGATTAAAAACGGATCAAAGCTTGATAGAAAATATCTCCGGAGTAGGATATAAAATTTCAAATAACAAGTAGCTTCGGATGAAATATAAATTTTAGCAACTAAGCAAATTTAGGCGATAGCTCAAACCGCTTAAATCTACTCAAAATTAAGCAAAAGTAAGTAAAATACGCCAATTAAATAACCAAGGAGTTTGATATGGCAAAAGTTATGAAAACGATGGACGGAAACGAGGCGGCGGCTTACGTCTCAT
>NZ_CALIBH010000098.1 GCF_938045775.1 uncultured Campylobacter sp. | reverse complement strand
GAGCCGTTCTAGCAGGCGAGTATCCGACCTCTCGCCCAAGATTATCGGCGGACGGACGATCTGAAAGCTGTCAAAGCCGAGCTCGCTCACGCGCCGCTCGATCTGCCCTTTGGCACGCAGATAAAAGCTTGGCGAACCTTCGCTCGCACCCGGAGATGATACGAGCACGAAGCGCCGCGCAGCCCCGCATCATCGGCACGTCCCGCTCGTAAAACATCTCCACGCCCTCAAGCTTGCCCGCGCCCCCTCGCATACTTGTCGTGCCCATCTTGGCGACGAATTGCGCCTGCGAGACGAAAGGCACCTGCACGGCAAATTTGCCGCTCTTTTCAAAAAGCGAGCGGGTAAAAGAGCTAGCACCTATGACGGCCGTTAGCTTGTCGTAGTCCAGAGGGCAGACCCATGACGCGCTCATGACGTCCCGCACGCCGTCAAATTCGGCCGAGACCATGACGGTCGGCCCGTGATTTATGAGGCGATACGCTTTGTGAAGTTCGACAGGTTTTAGTGACATTTTTTCTTCTTTGGTTTGATAAAATTTAAATTTTATTTTTTGCCGATAATAGCCTAAATTTGGCAAATTTATCCATCTTATTAAACAAAATCGGCCATAAGCTCGCCGACGATTTTTTTGGCGCTTTTTATCTCTTTTATTAGGCTAATACCAGAATTTACGTATATTATGCCATTTTCTATATCGCCATCTATCATTGCGAGCCTTAGCGGATTTAGTCGCTCGATTTTTTGCGCCACTACTTCCTTGTCGCCGTTTAGATACATTGCGTTTAGCTCCTTGGCAAATTTACTCGGCACTACGCGTTGATATTCCGAAACAAAAAACAGCTCGCTAGAGCCCATAGATACGATGCTCTCTTTTGCCGGTTGCGCTGCCGGGCACTCGGTACTAGCGATAAATCTAGTACCCACGTAAACACCGCTAGCCCCAAGCGCAAAGGCTGCTCGTACGCCTCTAATGTCGTTTATCCCGCCCGCAGCCATCACAGGCACGCTCACGGCATCGGCGATGATCGGCACGATGCTAAAAGTACCTATTTTATTTTGCGGGCCCACTCCTCCTTCATCGTATCCCGTGGCAATTATAATATCTGCGCCCTCTTCTTGTGCCGCGCGAGCCGAATTTGCGCTTGGCGTAAGCGCTCTATGCACCAAAACTCCGCCGTTATCTTTTATAAATTTAAATAGCTCCGTTTCCGCTATGCCGACAAAGAAAAACACCTTTACGCCAGCCTCAAATGCCGTTTCCATAACCTTTAGCGCATATTTTTTGTCATTATCGTTTCGACAAACGATATTTACGCCGTAAGGCTTATTAGTTAGCGACTTTATACGTTCAAATTCTCGTTTATATCGCTCTTTCGTGTTTAAATTTTCAGAGTCTCTGCCGGCATTTGGCCCCAGCACGCCCATTCCGCCGGCATTTGATACGGCAGCTACCAATGCGGCATTTGTTACGTTATTCATCGGAGCCTGCACGATAGGCAAGCTGACGCCCAAAATTTCGCACAGTTTTGTCGATTGATTAAAATTTTTCATATTCTTTTCCTTTAAATTTTTAGCTAATGTACCTGCCCTCGGCGCCTCTTTGCGGGCGAGAGGAAAAAACTCCTCGCTCCTAGCTTTTATGCCTTTTTCTAGCGCCGCCAGCAGCCTGTCCTTATCCTGCGGTAGCCTTCCCGCGAGGGGTACGGAGTTGCTAGGGTGCATCCCCAGTATCTGCGTGTCTTTTAGCTCGAGCGCTTCGATTAGGCGCATTTCCTCCAGCAGATTCTCGCCTGCGGTATTTTCGGTAAATTTGCCCTTTTGTGCGATGCTATAAAGCGCGCTTCCTTTAGCCAGAAATAAGGTCATGAGAAAAACCATCCAAGGCTGCACCTCGTTTATGAGCTTCGCGCTTTCGTCGATGTGCTCTTTTGAAAACTACATCCCGCCACCGACGACGATATTTAGGCAAAAGTCGTAACCGAATCTTTTTAGCCTAAGCAGCTGCGCCTTGGCCTCGTCGGCATCGTAGCCTTTTTTAAGCAGTTTAAGGGTCTGCGTGTGACTCGACTCGAGCCGATATTCATACCGTTAAATCTAAGCTTGCGCAAATTTTGCAGCTCCTCGTCGCTCTTTTTGGCGATGCCCGCGATCGTCGCGTAAGAGGCGATGGCCTCGACCTCGGGGAAAATTTGGACGCTTTCTCGCCTATGGCGCTAAGCGTCTCGTAATCCAGCGAAAAAGCGTCGCCGTTTAGCAAAAAAATGCGTCTGACGAAGGGATTATAGCGCCTAGCCTCGGGCAAATCGCGCTCTATTTGCTCGATCGATTCGACCGCAAACGGGACGTCGTGGTACATCGTGCAAAATGCGCAGCGATTGTGACTACAGCCCTAAGTCGCCTGCACCAGCAAAGAGTTAGCCTCGTAAGGTGGCCTATACGTAGTTCCCGTATACTTCATAAGTATGCTCCTTTATATTTTTTGCGTGATTATACGTTGGCTTTATAAATAGATAATGTAAATTTGTAAAATATATTACATAGAAAACGGCTCGTTTTATACTCGCTACAAAAGCGCCTATTTACGGGCTCTTTGCGGGTTTGTCGCTATTTTTGGCTATTTTGTCGGTCTTGGAGATTTTTAGCGCGAGCTTTTTCCACGCTAAATTTGAGCCCTCGCGCAGAGAACTATAAACGCACAAAGGCGGCGACGCGCACTGAGGTCAAAGCTCCAAATTTCTATCAAATTTTGCTTTAGGTAGCTGTAAATTTAAACGCTCGTTGAGGCAAGCGCGCAAATTTGATTATCCCGGGATAAATTTAAATTTACGAGGCGAGGGCTTGCAAATTTTGCCTAATCCTGCAAGCCCCTCAAATTCGAGCTGCTACGCAAACTCTTTTGGATGATAAATTTGCACGCCTTTGCTCTACGTTTGCGCGGCGGCGATGACGACGACGGCGATATTTTGCGCGCTCATCGGGCGGTAGTTCGTCAAGATCCCCTTCGGCAAAAGCCCGAACAGCCAGATCGTAAAGAGCTCGCTGAGTCGCAACTCGTTATGCTCGCTTTTTATCGCGGGTAGCCTAGCGATTTGCAGGCTTTCAAAGCCCAGCTCGGCGATCTTTTTCTCGGCCTTGCCCTTTGCTCTCATGTAGAAAAATCTCGACCGTTCGTCCGCGCCGTAGGCGGAGATAAGCACGAAACGGCGAGCGCCCGCGGCGATGCCCCATTTTGCGGTATTTACGGGGTAGCTCACGTCCACTTTGTAAAACTGCCCGCGGCTACCGGCTTGCTTCATCGTCGTGCCCAGCGCGCAGAAAATCTCGTCTATGTCGCACGGCTCTATCTCTTTGATCTTATCTAAATTTACGATCTACACCTCAAGTTTTTCGTGGCTAAACTTTAGCTCCCTACGCGCCTAGACGACGATCTTGTCGTAGTTTTGGCTTTCGCAAAGCCCTCGCACGATCTCGCACCCGACCGCTCCCGTCGCGCCCACGACCAAAGCCGTTTTTCTCATTTTTGCTCCTTTGATTAAATTTTATCGGCTGCAGATACCGCGAATAACCGAATCAGCTCGGTATTAATTTGCTCTAAATTCACGTCCTAGTCTGCTGAGCAGGCCTAAGCTTTAGCGCGCTTGGATTAAATTCTTTCGCGGCGCGCGAAATTTAGCGGACTTAAAATTTCACCCGCTATTTTCTGTGGATCTTATAGCCCTTGCCGCTTTTTGTTTTTAGCAGCGAAATTTTTCCGTCCTTCGAAACGTAGTAGCCGCCCTTAACTTTGCTTAAAATTTCGCTCTGCGGCAAGCTCGCCCAAAAAATTTCTACCCTGCTTTTATCCGCGGAAAATATCCCGTAGATCGCAAGCGTAGCGTTATCCGGATCATCTAACCTCACGTCCGCGACGTCAAAAACCTGCACGCAGCCATTCTTGATCTTTGAAAAG
>NZ_CALIBH010000097.1 GCF_938045775.1 uncultured Campylobacter sp. | reverse complement strand
TCCACTATCGGTAAATCTTCCTTTTCATATATCTTAACCAACCGTGCAAGCTTTAATGCATCTTCTTTATCCGTCTTCTTCGTGCTGGAATAAATAATCGATAACTGCGAGGCATCTAAGATTACTACCGTGCAGCCGATCACTCTCATCTCTTTTTCCATCACAAACGCAAGACTATTTACTTCCATTGCGACAATATCTTCCGCTTTCAATTTCTCCGTAAGATAGTCATCGCTCATACAATGCATATCGGAAATGCCGTCTTTCATTAATTTATGTGTTACCGAATGTTGTTTCTCCTCCTGATCTTCCAACTTTTCCTTTCTGATCAAAGTAACACATTTCATACGTTTCTTTGCTCAAATCCAATCCGATCCATCTTCCAGTCCCTTGCATACGACACTCCTTGTGTTATAAAATAGGGAACAGGGAGCTTTTACCGGTTTGCAGTTCACCGTAACTCCTATTCGCGGTACGCACCGTTAGCGGTGCGGCCGCATTTTGTTTTACGGCAGCAGGTTTTGGTTAATCTCGTTGCCGAGGTTCCTCTGTATTCAAGATTTCCTCACGTTTTGCGTCAACCTGCTGCCTGCCCCCTTATCCCGTCGGATAAGAGTACCACATTTACCGGCAATTAAAAACATGACATCTCTTAGCATCTGCAGAGCGGACAAGGATGTCCGTGGTTATAAGCAGTAGCGAGATTTGGGCTAAATTTTAAAATTTACGCGCCGAAATTCCAGCGATAAAGCCCCGCTTGCCTTAAAACAATACTTCGTTTTCGCGCGTCGCAAGCTACGTAAACAGCTCGCCAGCTCGCGCCGCTTGAAATTTATTCGGCGCGAGCGATTGCGAGCGCTTTACCTAGTGCGAGAGATCGCAGGCGCTTTGGGCGAATACTCTGCGCGGTATTTTATACGGGGGCGCCGTGCGAGAGTTTGCGTGCTTCTGCATGCGAGCGCTATTTCTTTCGCCGACTGCAACGCACGAACGCTTTTCATGAACGCTTTCGCGCCCGCAGCTCTAAAATACGCTACGAGCGCTAAATTTTACGCATGCAGCCGTAGAATTCTGGCATAAGTCAGCCGTCAGGCCTAAGCGGCTCATAAAATTTAAGGAGAAAATTTGGCTAAAGCTTTAAAAATCGTCATAGCCGCGGCTCTGGGCTTACTCTTTTGCCTAAAGGTGCTGCCGATTTTGGCAGCATTTTTCGCGTTGAATTCTTTCTTTGATAAAGATGATATGGAGCTGGATAAAGCCCCGCCGATGCAAAACTACGAGCAAAATCGCGAGAAATTTCTAGACCTGTTAGCTTTTGCAGGTCGCAACTTCCCTAAAAATTTGCGCGTTACGATCCAGAGCACCTACGGCGATGAGTATATTTGGATCGATTTGGACGGCAATGAGACGAAATTTTATTAAAATTCCATTTTCAGGGATAATGCGCCGGGCATCGGCGATGGGCTAAAGCTCATCGGCTGGGACAAAAAGACGTTTGCAGAGCTAAAGTCAAAGCTTGCGGCAATAAACGCTAGAACCATCGTGCTAAATAGAAGCGGCGATAGTGGGGTGCCTTGGGCGAGCATCACCTACAGCTATATGGAGCACTTTGCCGATAGCTATGAGTTTTATGTTCTCAATAGTCCAAAACTCGCCGAGCTTTACGCCAAGGGCTGCTCGAGAAAATTTCAAAGCGACGGTGTAGTATTTTTATATGCAATTGAAATATCAGATTATAGAGTGCTTTGTAAGAGTGACGACAACAATAAAAGTGTCTTGATCAAAGAGAGCGATCGATAAGGCGTCGTGAGGTGACGAGGCTAAATTTAATCGCACGAGCTCGCATTAAGCTTAGCGGCAAATTTTACAATCAGCGCCGAATTCCGAGCAGTCGCGAAATACCAAACTCTGCGCGAAATTTTATCCAGCCGTGCAAGCGCACAAGGTAGATTTTGCATAAAATTCTACACAGAATTTCTTGCAAAATTTTAACCGATTATGTGAGATAAAATTCTAGCCGGCTGCGCGCCGCAAAGCTTGAAGCATAGAATTTAAAGCCTCGCTGCCGCAAAAACAAAGTCCACATTAAAATTTTACGAGATAAAATTTTGCTGCAAAATTCCAGGCGCAGAATTTAATATCTTAAAATTCTAGCGCCAAATTTCACGTCGTAAAAACTCTGCGCGTATTTTTCAAAC
>NZ_CALIBH010000096.1 GCF_938045775.1 uncultured Campylobacter sp. | reverse complement strand
TTTTATGATCTTAAATTTAAACATGTTTGTTTAGTGCGTGGTGTGAACCGCGCTCGTAAAGCTAACCGTATTAAATTTGCCGCCGATAAGCGCGGCGGAATTTAGCGAAAAATTTTAAAACCAAGCTCGCGATCAGTCTATTTTGCCGCATGAAATTTAAAAGCTAGAATTTTGTCGCGCAGAATTCCGTCGCGCCGCAGAGCCTTGCGGGAAAGATGAGCGGGTTTTTCTAGCGCCGAGCAAACAAGTGCCTAGCAAGCGGCGCGAAATTTAAACTTAATTTTGGAGGATTATGCGAAATAAGCAGCCCTGTATCGAAGGCAGGATAGAAAACTTGCACGTCCGCGTCCTTAGGCAGGAGATCGAGACGCTCGTGCTTTTTGAGATAGGCGGCATTCGCTTTCGTATGCGTTGCAGGTCATTCTCGTTTAAGCAGGGCGATTTGGTGCGCGTAAAATACTGCAACCAAGGATATCTAGGCAGCCTCGTCGCCTTGGAAGTCGAGCGCCGCAGAACGCCTTTGGAATATGCCCGCGATTTTGCGTTGAGCTCGCTGGATGCCGCAAAACGCACGCTATCTTTAGCTTGGGACATTTTGATTACATTCGGTCTGATCTTTTTCGCCACGACGGTATTTTATGCGATATATTTTGCGTTCGCAAAAGACGCATTCCCAAACCTGAGCGATTTTTTCTACACTTGCGCGGGGCTTGCGCTCGTTGCGATGATAATTCTGGCATACGTTTATGCGATCGTCCGCGCGATTGAGAGTCGTGCACCTCGTTTGACACGGATATTTTTGACGTGCACCTACTTTGCTATATTCCTTATACTTTTTACTGCCGTTTTTATCATCGCGCTTGCGGTATTGCTTTATATTTGCGATATTTTGGGCTTTGGGGATTATTTCTTTTCCTGTTTAGTGCTCGCATTCGTGTGTTCGTATCTGGTCTGCTCTACTTGCATGCAAAAACTCTCATCGTGGCACAAGCGTCGTAAGAAATAGCGCTACTCCGCCGCACAATACACAGCGCGGAATTTCATAATTACGTCGCCTCAAATTTACATAGCAGAATTTCGCGGCGTGCTATAAATTTTATGCGCCGCGAAATTTTAAAATTCCGTTTCACGCGAATACGGCAAGAGGCGAAATTCCGCCACGCGAATAAAGCATACCGCCACGTTACGGGCATCGATAATCTACTCGTTTATTCCGCCAAATTAATCCATACCGCCGCAAATTTTATGTTTTAAAATTTTGCGCCGAATCTTTTGCGGCTAAAAAATACCTCGCAGAGCCGCTGTACCCTCTACATGTCTGTATGGCAAGAAATAATGCACGAAGTTTGTGCAAGCGCCCCCAGACACGCATATTTCGGCGCTCAGTCTGTGTTTGACATGCGCAGAATCGAGATCAGGTATCTCTAATTCGCCGCTTTTGTAACCGCTATAGCCCATCTCTATCGGCACCTCTAGCTCATCCTTTTCAAACACGACGCGTCCGCTTTGCACCTGCTCGAGCTTGATGTTTTTCAGCACGATCCCGGGCGCACTCACGTGCTCAAAATTTATACTTAGTTCATACGGAGCGCCGGTGGAGTTATCGTCCGAAAAGTCGGGCTTCGGCTCGCGCTCGTCGCGCCATGATCGTCCGCCGATAGTGGTAGCTCTTAAGCGGGCGCTGATGCTAAAATCCTTCAGATCCAGCGAAGCGCTGCTAAAATCACGGATGAGCGTCCAGGCTACGACGGTGCGGCCGAAAAATTTATCGGCGATCATATATGTGCCGAAAAGCGAGCTTATGACCACCCAAAACAAAAATATAAATTTTAAAACCTTACGCAAAACCAACTTTAACGTCTTCATCATTATCCTTTTAATCTAAAGCTTAAGCGGAATTCCACCTGCAAATCCGCGGATTAAAATTCCGCGCGGGATTTCGCTTATGAAATCCTGCGCCTTTTCAGTCTGCGGCGGAATTTTAAGACAGAATTACGTACCGAAATTTTACGGCTGAATTATAAAACAAAATTCCGCCCATGAAATTTTCCCTAGAACTGCGCCTATAAAATTCCATAAACGAAATTTGGAGATGAAATTTTATGGGCGAAATTCCATAGCTAAAATTTCACGGCAGACCTCAGAAATCAATTCCAGCAGCAAAATTCCACGCCTTAAAATTTTAAGAAAGTATGAAATTTTTTATCTGATCGCAGATCGCTTCTTCGGACTGCGCGGCGTCGATTTGCAGGGTCTGAACTCCGCACGCCGTGCACGCCTGCGCCATAAGATCTTGCACGCGCATTAGATATTTCAGACCGCGAGCCTCGATTATATCGCTGCTAGCGCGCGTTTTGAGCCGCGTTTTGACGAGCTGTTCGTCCGCCGAAAACAGCACGATTTTATCTGCGAATTTGCCCCCGAGCGCAAATTTATTAAGCGCGATAAGCTCGCTAAGATCCGCGTTTTCGTCGTTTGCCAGCGCATAGGCAAGCCCCGAGATGAAGCCGCGATCGCTTAGCACAAGACCGCCTGCGCCGCCCTTTATCACGCGCTCGTAGTGCTCGGCGCGGTCTGCGAGAAATAAAAGCAGCTCGGCGCGCTTTGAGATTTCGCCGCAGGCCTCGCGCAGATTTACGCTGCCGCGCGACCACTTAAAATCCTCGCCCAAAACGAGGCTTCGCACCGCCTCGCCGAGCTTCGTGCCGCCGGGCTCCTTGGTCACGATCGCCCGCGGGAAAGTCGCCGCCAGCCGCGCTATCTGCGTGCTTTTTCCCACGCCGTCGATACCTTCGAATATTACATACATTTTTCGCCTTTAAATTTGTGTGTTATTTTACAAGCTTATAGCTAAATAGCGGCTTTTTTAACAACCTGGCGTAAAATTTAGACCCTAAATCGGGCTTTTGCGCGAGCTTGTACGAGCCTCTTTTTATCTTTTGGCATAAAATTTTATCGGGCGCTTTTTTTGCTCGGCTCCTGCTCTTTGCGGCGCAGCTCGCGGTTAAATTTAGCGCTCGGACGGATGCGTTGCATAACACAGCGAGCGAGTAAATTTGCGCTTAAGGGGCGTGTACCGAGCGAAGCAGGGCGCCGGTCGATAAAGACAGCGCGCCGTGCGGATAGAATGGCACGTCGGGCGAGGTAGGGCGTCATCATACAGAGCAGGACGTATACCAGTTGAAGCGGATGGCGTTAGACGGAAATGGCGGCACTTCGGGCGGAGCAGGGCGGCGTTATGCAGAGTGGGGCGCATTGGGGCGGGCGAGTGCTGCGCGCGATGATAAAATCGCGACGATAAAATTTTAAATTTTGCCCTTATGCGCCTATCGGTTCGGGATTTATCGCTATGAAATCTTTCCTCAGATTGCCAAGATCGCAATCGGTAGCCGTGATCGTAAAATCCTCCGTCATATCGAGCGCAAATTCGCCAAGACCTGCTTTGAGCTGCTTCACGCACTCCCAAATGAGCTTTTTAGCCTGCGCATATTTATCATTTAGTTGCGTTTCTTGATTGAAAAGATCGAAAATTTTCGCCGTTTCGTAGTCTACTTCGACCTCGGCTCGAAACTCGTAATCAGGAACAAGCCAAAGAAGCCAACCGTCCTTTCGTGTAAGCCACTGCGCGCGCTGTTCTTGCGAGCCGAATCCGATGATCGGCGGCAAACTCCTATTGTCGCAAGCTAAATTTATGCAGTAGAGCTTGCAGCCGGGCGCGTGCTTTTTGATTGTCTCTTTAATCGCTGGCAGTAGTCTTTGCGCGGCGAGCTCATAGAGCTTTTTGTAGCTCATGTTCTTATCGGGCTTTTGATAGCGCACATAACCATTTTCGGTTATTAAGCTTAGCTCGCCCATTTCGTCAAATTCATAGTTTGTTACGTCATTCCTTCTGCCTGCGCGAGGGTGCTCTACATACTTCCGTCTTTGTGCGAGCTTGCCGCCTTCGTAAGTAAAATTTTCTATCCCATAGGCGTTGTTGTCAAAGGCCGAGTAGATGGACTTTAGCACGCTACCCTCATAGATAAATCTTTTTATATTGAAGCATCCTGCGCATCTTTTATTGTAGCAGCCGAAGTGATATTTTAAAACTTCGTCCCGCCCCCAAAAATAAAGGCTTTCAAAGAAACTTTTTTTGTCGTCATGTTGTCTCTCAAAAACGACGCGATCTTGTGCATCAAAGCCGTATTCGTAGGTGTTTACGATCTTTTTTGGTTTAGCTTTTAAAATTTTGCCCTTAAAGAAGCGGTTATATTCAAAATAAAACGGCTCTAAATTGATACAGCTACCCGACGCCCAGCGCCTGCTTACGACCTGCGCTTCGGCTATTTTATTTAAGGCTTTGTATTCATCTCTCACGCTTTTTAAAAACGTTCGCAGTCTTTCTATCTCATCCATTTGCTTATTCATTTTTATCTCCCGTGTGGTTTGCAAATTTTAAATTTAGCCGCGCCTGCGGGCTAAATTTCAGTCGCTTGCAAGCTCATTTTTTTAAAAATTTTAAAATTTCGCTTGGCACCAGGTGCGAAACGTCGCCGCCGTGGCTCAAAACGGAGCGGACAATCGAGCTTGAGATGAAGGCGTTTTTGAGCGTCGGCATCAAATACACGCTCTCAAATTCCTCCCATAGCGAGGCGTTTGCGTAGCCGATTTGTAGCTCGTACTCAAAGTCACTGACCGCGCGAAGCCCGCGGATAACGAAGCGCACGCCGCAAGATTTAGCAAAATCCACGAGCAGATTATCAAAGCTTTGCACGCGCACGCCGCGAAGCCCGCGCGTCGCGGCTCGCGCCATCTCTAGTCTGGATTTTAGGCTGAAGTAGGGCTTTTTGCTCTCGTTTAGCGCGACTGCGACGATGACTTCATCAAAAAGCCCTAGCGCGCGCTTGATTACGTCCAGATGGCCGTTCGTAATAGGATCGAAAGTGCCCGGATAGATACATTTTCTTGAGTTTTGCATTATTGCCACCTTTTAAATAGCTCGTTTTGCACGCCCAGAGCGTCGCACCACTTGCCGATTATGAATTTTTTTAAATTTTGCACGCCGCAGTAGCCTGCGATCACGGGCGGAGCGATGATGACGCCGAGCGCGGCTAGCTCGCTCATCTGGCGCAGGCTGATCGCAGAAAGCGGCATCTCACGCACGCCAAGAACTAGCCGCTTATGCTCTTTTAACGCGACTGCAGCGGCACGGGCGCTTAAGCTGTCGCAAAGCCCGCCGTAAATTTTAGCCAAAGAGCCAATAGAGCAGGGCGCAAAGATTGTGGCGTCAATGCCGAACGAGCCCGAAGCGGGCGGCGCACTAAGATCGGTGTTGGGATAGAATTTTACGCTCCTAAATTCCGCGGATTTTAAAGCCTCGTCCGCGTCTATGCCGCTTTCGGCGCTCAGGACGCGGCGCGCGCCCTGCGTAAACACGGCGTGGATTTCATGCGGTGAGTTGGCAAGAAATTTAAGCAGATCAAGCCCGATCTCGCAAAAACTCGCGCCGCTTACGCAAACTAAAATTTTCATTTCAAGGCTTTCATATCGAAATTTTGTGGTTTAAAAACAAATTCGGCGGAAGGAATTTTAAAATTTGAAGTTAAGATGGAGCGGGAAACGAGAGTCGAACTCGCGACATCAACCATGGCAAGGTTGCGCTCTACCACTGAGCTATTCCCGCATGCGGTAAAAATAAAGCGCGATTGTAGCCTATAAATTTTCATTTGTCAATAATTTCTCGCTTAAATTTTATAAATTTTTACGATTTCTCCAGCGCGAACTTTGTCGCATTCGGGATCAGCCAAGAAAAAATGCGATGCCGCAGCCAGCGGTCTGATGCGCCCAGAAGGCGACGGCATAGGCGTAAAAACTCCGCCTTCATATGCGCCTACGGTTAAATTTACTCTGCCGCTTTTTAGCTTCAGATCGCTTGCGAGCTTGGCATAGATCGCCGCTTCTGCGCTAAAAGCCTCGCTTGCGCCACTAAGCTTAAATAGGATCGGCAGTATGACTGCGCGCGTAAGCACGAAAGCAGCCATTGGATTGCCTGCCATTGCAAAGACGAATTTGCCGTCTTTTGCGAAGCACTTGCTGGGGCGGCCGGGCTTGATATCGATGTGATCGAAAACCTGCAAAAATCCAAGTTCACTCATAGCGCTTTGCATAAAATCCGCCTCCCCAGCACTTGCTCCACCGCTGGTAATTAGCACGTCAAATTTACGCGTAGCAGCGTCTAGCGTCTCGCATACCGCGCTAAAATCATCCTTTAAAATTCCTAAATACTCGTTTTCAAAGCCGTATTTTTGCAGCAATGCAGCAATACCACTAGAGTTGGCATTATAAATTTCGCGCTCGCTCGCACTCTGCCACGGCTCTTTGAGTTCGTTTCCACTGGAAAATAGAGCGATTTTAGGACGCGCGTAAACGTCCACTTCGTAAATTCCTTGCGCAGCAAGAAGCATGATTTTAGCAGGGTTTAAAATTTCGCCACGGTGCAATAAAAGCTCGCCCGCGCGCACCTCCTCGCCTTTTTTACGAAAGCCGTCGTGGGCATGAACGGAAGCAGGGATTTTTAGAGTTCCACCTTGCGCGTCTACATCCTCTAGCCTCGCGACAGAGTCTGCGCCTGCAGGCATTGGCGCGCCGGTCATTATCTTTTGCGCTTGCGTAGCCTTTATTTCGTAGAATTTCTCATCTCCTGCAAAAATCGTAGGCTCTACGATCTCTAGCTCTTCGTCTTTGAATTCCGCCGCGTAGGCATAGCCGTCAAGCGCCGAATTATCAAAGCAGGGTAGGTTTTTAAGCGCAGAAATATCGCTAGAAAGAATGCGACCTAGGGCGCTGGGAAGAGGCACCATTTCGCTCCGCCTGCTTGATGTGATTCTAGCCGTAGCCAAATCTATAGCCTCATTTATTCCTATCATTTTAAGTCCTTTTTAT
>NZ_CALIBH010000095.1 GCF_938045775.1 uncultured Campylobacter sp. | reverse complement strand
TTACCCTATATCTTTCTGGCCTCGCTCGCTACGATTTTGACGCGATTTTTGCCGCTGCTGCTTTTTAAGAAAAAGACCGCGAGTCCAAGCTTATCGTATCTGCAGAAAAACTCGGGGCTTTTGATAATGGTCGTTTTGACGATCTACGCGCTTAAAACGATGCTACCTAGCTTTTCGGGCGAGCGGACTTTTAGCGCAGACGTGCTGCAAACGGCATCGCTGATACTTTGCCTGATTATGGCGTTTGTCGTGCATGCTAAATTTCGCAATTCGCTCGTGACGATAGCGCTTCCTACGCTAATATATATGGCGGCGCTGCGCTTTTTATTGAATTCTTGATAAATTTATAAGTTAGTTTTCGATAAACTTCAAAAATTAATTTTTAAGTTTAAAAAAGGCTAAAGTTTTATGAATTTTATCAGTCAAATGGTGCATAGCTTCGCTAAAAAATACGCCGCCGAAACTATGCAGAAATCCCTCTACAACTCCCTCAGGATCGACATCACGCAGGAAAATATCGCTAAAATTCCAAACCCAGATAAAAAATATATGCTCTACATGCACGTGCCCTTTTGCCACACGTTTTGCCCGTACTGCTCCTTTCACAAATACGCCTACGAGCGCGGTGCGTGCAAGGCGTATTTCGGCGCGCTACGCACCGAAATGCAGCGCACGAAGGACGCGGGCTACGACTTTGAGACGCTTTACGTTGGCGGCGGCACGACACTCATTGACGAGGAGGAGCTAGCACGCACGCTGGAGCTTGCCAAGTCGCTTTTCAGCATCAAAGAGGTTTCGTGCGAGAGCGATCCTAACCACATCGAGCCTGAGAGCTTGCTGCGATTTCGCGGGCTAATAGATCGCCTAAGCGTGGGGGTGCAGAGCTTTGATGATGATATTTTACGTAAAGCTTCGCGCTATGACAAATTCGGCTCGGGCGAAATTCTGCAAGAAAAGCTATCCCGAGCGGTCGGAATTCTACCGATTTTAAGTCTGGATCTGATCTTTAATTTTCCGTTTCAAACTCGCGAAATTTTACTTCGCGACATTGAAGCGGCAAAAGAGGTAAAATCGGAGCAGATCACGCTGTATCCGCTGATGAAATCCCCTTTGATGCGCGATCAAATAGCGCGGAGCCTCGGCGTTAGCAACATAGACCGCGAGGAGGAGTTTTACTCCATCATCTGTAAGGAATTTTCTAGCTGGCACCGCAGCAACGCATGGGCTTTCGCTCGCGAGAAATCAAATATCAACGACGAGTATGTAGGCACGAATCACGAATACGTAGGCATCGGAAGCGGCGCATTTAGCTTTTTAGGCGGCAGGCTTCTCGTAAATGCGTTCAACCTCGAAGACTACGCAAGCAGGGTGCGCAAAAACGAAAGTACCGTCATCGCCACTTGCGATTTTAGCAGATCCGAGCGCGCGAAATACCTCTTTTTGACCGAGCTTTTTAACGGCGAGATCGATATCGCTAAATTTAACGCCGCAAACGATTTAAGCCTACGTCGCGAACTGGGCAGAGAGCTTAGCCTGCTAAGGCTTGCAGGAGCCGTGCGGATCGGGAACGAGATTATTCGTACGACGGAATTCGGCGCGTATTTGTGCCTTGTTTTGATGAAGGAATTTTACACCGGCATGGACAAGGTGCGCGCGGCGTTTCGCGACGATGCCAAGATTAAGCGCGCAAAACAGCTCATCATTATGGACGAAAACGAATCCGCCGCAGCTGGCGCGGCAAAAAGCGAGATAGCGTCGTAAATTTTGCGCCCGACCGCTACGACTAGTGCTTGGGCACACCCGCGACTTGAGCGCAAATACCGTCTGGCATTTAAAACACAAACAAATTTTTGATTTCAAAATTTAGGAAACGCCGCAATGAAACGCAGAATGATCAAGCTATTCATTTTATTTCTGTTTTTTGTCCTTGTATTTGAGCTCGTCGGCAATCTTTTTAACTTCGGTCTCTTCCCATTTCATAAGAGCTGCGAGGCGTTTATGATGATAAACCGCCATATAACCGGTGATTCAAACGATAGGTGCATAATTCAGCTTATGGAGCAGGACAACAAAAGAGATCTTTCGCTATATTACTATAAAACTAAATTTAATCTTGAGGAGCCGTTATCCGAACTGGACGAAAAAGCTATAAAATTTTTAAATATCCCGAACTTAAAGATAATCACCGTAAATAAAGACGGTGTGGAAAAGAAATTTTTAATACGCGATTAAATTTAAATAGCAAAGAAGCCCTGCTTCAATTGCAATATCAAAGCCTAACAAATCGAGAATTTTAAAATTTATAAAATTAAAGGAGGAGCAATGAATAATCTAAAACTCATACAAAACTGGTATGCTTCCAAATGCGACGGAGAATGGGAGCATCAATACGGACTTACGCTGGAGACGGTCGATAACCCGGGCTGGTGGATCGAAATCGATGGCGAGAGCGGGAAAAAGCCGATAAAAATAAATGTCGATAGAGATGACGAGGATTGGTTTTTCGTCAATGCCACGGAAAACAAACTCAAAGGAAGTTGTGGAGCCGAGAATTTAGAGGAATTACTGGAATACGTGGTAAAATGGCTAATGGATTAAAATTTAGCAAGGCAAATAAAGGAGCCTAGATGATCGAAGTCGAGATAAAAAACGAATCTTGCAAAAAGACCGAAGTTACGCTTGCAAATATCGAAATTGTTAAGGATGCCGTAAAGGAATTCGCCTATAAAAGCTTTAAGGGCAGCTATCTGTTTTTTGATATTTACGGCGAGATAGATAGGGATTTTCGCGTGCTTGGAGCAATCGGCGAAGGAGATGAAAACAATATCGGAAAAATAGATCTTAAAAAATATGAAAAAAGCTCCTTAGGCGCCACTAACATATCGCAAGATATAGAGGGCGCGAAATTCTGCACCTTTTCAAGCTGGATCAAAGTGAAATTTTAAAGCAAATATTATATTATATGTCCTATGAAAGATTCGAAGGCGGCTATTACGCAAAGGGTAAATTTATAGGCAAAAATAGAGACGATCTTGTTTTTATCGGCATCTGCGGCGATATAAAAAATTGCGCCGAAATAAAGAGCGTCGATTTAGATGAAATACTAAAAAGTATGCCTAAACTCTCGGAATCAAATAATTTTTATATTAGCGAGTTTATATGAGACCGTTAATGGATCAATAAGATAAATTTTATCGACAATTGATTAAATTTAGAAAGGAGATACTATGAAATTTAAAATTTTAGAACCGAATAAACCAGATGATTGGAGTTTTAACGATGATGAAGAACTTTATAAGGCTTTAGGATTTGATTGCTGGGATGATCCGTTTATTCGCATATTAGCTAAAATTCCGGGTGCCAGGAAAAAAGATATTTTAGATTACTTTGAATATATGATTTTTGGTCTGTGCGAATGGTTTGAGCTAGATGGGATTATTCTGGGCGACTATATGTTGGCGGGCGAAGATAAGCCGGAAATTTCAGCCTATCCGACATACGCGGGAGAATACTTCGGAGTAATGGGACAGCTATTTTTAGGGGGTATGATAGACTTCGGCATAGAGGGCGAAAATTTAAGAAAGAAATGGGCTGACTTCGATACGAATTTATCCAAGATCGATCTAGGTATGTCGCTTTATGAGAAGTGGATCTATTTTAGAGATAATTTCTTTTTTGGGTATAAATTTTTAGAGGAGGAGAACATAACCCCCAAAGCAGAAATAACTTGGAAGAATCCCGATACCTGGAGCAGATTTAGCCATTGGATATGTATGACTAATGCGGGCAAAGAGTATCGTGATAAAATTTTAAAGCCGAGGCTTTATGAAAAGTATAAGGATGTGAGTATAGAGGTGTAATTTAGCGATTACAAATAACGAAAAATTTATTATGAACATGTTTAATCTAGCAAGCAAAAAAGGACTTTAAATGACCATCTTACCAATATCAACCTTCGACAATGATTTACAAAGAGGCGATATTATAAAATTTAACGACGATGAGCTTATGGTCTGCGATGAGCGATGTTTCTGGACAGAAAATCCTTGTCTTTTAAATTTAAAAGATACCAGATACTTTGAGCTTCCTAGCGAGATGTTATCAAGCAAAGCGGGGTTTGTCGTGGATAAGGAGCAATTGATTCGTAATTTAGCAAATTTCGGCATCAATGCGAGCCCCCGGGAGGTATTTATATGCTCCGATAATTACCTTAGTAGCGATGAACTAGGGGATTGCGACGAAACAATTCCTGGTTTCAGGCTGATAAAACCTAGGGATAAATTCGGACGCAATAGACGCATAAAGAGGAATCTAATGAAAAAATTTAGCATTCCTCTCTTAAAATTTCGCGGAAAGATCAAGCTCGGAGATATTATCGAATGTAGAAAATCCAGCTATCCATATGAGAAAAATGTAAATTTTGTCGTAGTAAAAGCAAAAGACGATGATGGAGTAAATTTTATAAAATTGGTCGTAATTAGCGGCTACAAGGCAGGCTTATGGGTTCTGCCGTCTTTGTTTAAAACAGATAAAAATATGATAGAGGCAGACTGGCTAATTAAAAATTGGAAATATATTTTTTATAGATGCTGCGATATAAGGCACACTTATGTAAATTTACAAAACCGAAAAGAGGTTTTAAATTTTACCGATAAGCAACTGGAAAATTTTATAAAAATTAAGCAAAAGAGATTTAAATTTAAAAATAAGAAGTGATATAATGCCTCGCCAATCGACATTATCAATATATACGGGAAGAATACACACAAGGAGAAAATTATGGTTAAAGCATTAAAATTTATAATTTGTGCCGTAGTAGTTTTGTTATTATTTATAATTTATGAAAGTACTTTGTGTGCAAAGTGCGATTATACGTTTTTTGTAGAGGAAAGGCTTATGGGTAGATTATTGATAGCAATCGATACAAATGATATAAATTTAGTAAGATATATTGCTGCTGAAGGTAGAGTTTGCAAGCAAGCCAATGTCTATAATAGAGCGCTTAAAGAATTAAGAAGAATGGAATCAGAAAATAATAGAACTAATGAGTAAACCGGTTTTTGCGGAACAATAAAGAGAGATATGAAAGAAGTGAAATTTACAAGACGGCTTTCTTGCTTTACTTTTACGCGCTTATCTGTTACCGCTCTGCTATCCCGATACTCCGCCGCTTTGTAAAATTTCAGACGTAGGCGCTAATTTATGCGCGCACCTAAACACCGCGCGCATCGTGGAAATTCTAAAATTCATGGTTCGCAATCTCACTTTATCTCTGTAAAATTTTAAATTTCGCAGACTAAACTCCGCATAAGATTATCGTATAAAGCCAACATGCCCCGAGCACGCGACAAACAAACCTCTAAATTCCGTCGCGCGCCCGCTTTGGCGCAAGCAGCTGTCTTGCACGAGCGAGCGTTTTGCGAACAGCTTTAGGCTGCCCAAGCTTACGGCACAAAGCAATTATAAACAGCTATGCGGCGAAATTTACGCCAAAACCTCGCCGCGAGCTTTATTGAAGCACCTTACCTAAAATCCCAGCACCTTTGCCGATGGCGCTGCCGCGAAGCGCGCTTTCTTTTTCCCTCATCACCGCAAATAGCCCGTCCAGCGTCTTTTGCGTGATGTAATCGTTCAAATCCTCGCCCTGCTTAGGCAGATACTCGCTCGCGCCCAGCCCGCGCGCGATATTTTGCACCGCTTCATTGCCTGCGATCTTGTTTTGCGCGAAGGAATTTAGCCCATTATACGCTGTCGCGAAGCTGTTTTTGCTCATCATATCGCTTACGATCGGCCTAAAAACCGCCCGCAGCTTTGCACCAGATTTGCTCTGCAAATACTCGCTAAGCGCCGTATCGCCGCCGCTGATGAGCTTTTTAACGTCGGCATCGCTCATCGATTTCAGATCTTGCAAAAATATCTTGCTCGCGCCGCTCACCGCCTTGGTAGCGGCATCGTTCATACTCACGACGAGCTCACGCTCCCATTTATCGCCGCCCACCTTTCTCGCAAGCTTCGCAGCCGCCTTCAGTGAAGCAGGAAGCTCGATTTTAGCGGTCTTGCTGTGGATGTAGCCCTCGGCGAGCTCGCTTACGGCGCGGTTCGTAGCGGAAGCGAGCAGATCCTTGTAGCTTCCGCTTCTAGTAGCACCGAGCGCGTCCGCGCCCTGCTTTAGAATATCCGCCACGTCCGCATGCGCAAGCGACAGCCCCGCAGCGGCGAGCAAAACCATAAATTTTTTCATATTGCAACCTTTGGATAAAATTTGCGCCATTATGCCAAAATGCGGTAAACGCTCAGCCCGTGCTCGGTTTAAATTTTCGCGCTGCGCGGGCGAGCTGAGATAAAATTTTAAGCTAAATTTGAAAGCGGCTTCGAGTTAAATTTTAAACGTCAAATTTTAAAGCTAAATTTAACGGGCGGAATTTAAAGATAAAATTTGGCGGTAGCAGACTTTGTGCGCTTGTGACTAAATTTAAAATCGGCACTATGACGAGCTAAAATTTTAAAACCGCATTGCGCATGAGCGTCATTTAAAATTTACGCAGCGCGCACGATATCAACGCAAGCCGCGCAGAGCATATCGATGAGCGGTTATATCCTCGGCGCAAACGATTGAAATTTTATCAAAGCAGCCAAAAAGCTCGCCGTAAATTTAAAGAGTTTAAATTTGAAAGCGAGCTGCGGCTTTCGGCACGATAAGCAGGTTTAAACTAGCCCTTGATCCAGCATCGCGTCGGCTACGCGACGAAAGCCCGCGATATTCGAACCCAACACGAGGTTGCCCTCCGCGCCGAATTCCTTCGAAGTCTCGTAGCTGGTACGAAATATGTGGCGCATGATCTCGCGCAGCTTGCCGTCGACCTCCTCGAAGCTCCACGACGCCATCTGCGCGTTTTGCGCCATCTCAAGCC
>NZ_CALIBH010000094.1 GCF_938045775.1 uncultured Campylobacter sp. | reverse complement strand
GCGCGTCCGCAAACTACAATATCTGCATCGACACGTCGTATTGCGGCATCGATAATGCGGTAAATATCATCGAGTATCTAGTCAAACATCACATTGAAAAGTGATTTGCGCCTAAGCGCACAAAAGTGGAATTTGTCTTTTCGAAGATGAATTCCGATCGATCTCGCAAACCCACCCTACTTCTATTGTAATTTTAAAATTCACATCTCTTTCAGCTTGAATTCCATTTGTAAATAACGCATTTTAGGTGTATTATAAAGCCTCTCGTTCAATGCGGCATAAATTCTAAACCGCGCTTGATCGCCACAAAACAGTAAAATTTAGCTAAAATTTGACGAAATTTAAATCCAAATTTAAGGAGATAAAATGCAAAGCAAAGCCTATCTATGCCCAAAATGCGGCGAAAACACGATCTATTTTGACGGCATCTGCCACTCGTGCAGCCAAAGGCAGAGGCGAGAGGAGATTTTAAACCTAAGCGCGGACGAAGTGGAGGCGATGATCCTAAAAATCGCAGACCGCATCGACGAGATCGAAAAATGGGATGAGATTTACAATGATTTTTGGGCGCTTTTTAGCCTGCTGGGTATCCACGATCCAAGGATCGCGCGAGCCGCCACGGCGGCGGAGATATACTGCCCGCCGGAGCTTTACTTCGGCGCGCCTAAGGGCGTAAGAGACGCGCTCATAGCAAAACTAGACTCGCTACAAGACAATGCCAAAAACACTCTAAACGACCTACTGTGCGCGCTTGCGTGGCAGGGTGACGAGCAGACGACGCAGCTTTTTTATGAGCTGTATCAAAACCCAAGGCCGTGGCGCCAAAAGCTCTACGCAGGCACCGAAGTTTACGCACAAATCGGCGGCTGGAGCTTTGATAAGAGGGGCGAGCGAAAATCGCTCGTTTTTGATAAGTGTCTCGCCGCGGTGCGCGTAAAAGATAGCACAGAGAAAAACGGCGGCTGCGCTAGCGAGCGCGGAGGCGACGACGTCGGCGCGCGAAGCAAAAACGCGAGCGGCATGAGTGAAATTTTAAATTTCAAAGGCGGCGCGGGCGGCGAAAATTACGAACAAAACGCGCAAAACGGCGTGGATAAAACTTCAAATTTACACGCGGGCGCGCAAAGTGCTCACGCAAGCATGGACGAAGACGCGATCTTGCAGAACGAACGCGCGAATTTCAAATCAGACGCGCAAAAAGACGCTAGTGGCAGTTTAAATTTAAGCGAAAATGCAAAGGACGCCCGCTACGAAGGCGCAAACCAAAACGCGGATGAGCCCGTACAAATCGGCAAACCTACGGGGCAAAAGTGCGAGTTTTGCGGCTGCGAGATGCTCGATATGCTGCGTCTTAAGGCCGATGAGCCGCGGCTTGCGTTTTTAAATTTAAAGCGCGACGCGATCTTTCGCTGCTGCCCGACCTGCGTCGGTTCGGTAATGTATTTTTGCAAATGCGGCGCGGACGGCGAACTGCAGATGCGCTGCGAGGGCGAAGGGATGGAGAAAAGCTACTTTTCTCAGCAGGATATGGCGCGGCTGAGCGGTATGAAATTTAAGCTAAGCGGCGAAGTATCGCCCTTTTACGGCTGCTTTAGCGAGCTTGATACGACCGTGGGCGGCTATCCGCAGTGGGTGCAGGACGCCGCGTATCTGAGCTGCCCTAGCTGCGGCGGGACGATGAAGCATCTAGCGCAGATCCCATTCGGCGAGCTGGTGCAGGGCGAGGGGATCATATACGTGCAGATCTGCGAGAAATGCGAGGTTTTGGGCGGCTGCTTTCAGTGCACGTGAGGGTAGGCTTTTAAAATTTGCGCCCCGCGCCCGCGCAAAAATCGGCGTCGTGTTCTTTAAATTTAATCAAGACGGAGCTTATGGGCTATTTGGCCTCGG
>NZ_CALIBH010000093.1 GCF_938045775.1 uncultured Campylobacter sp. | reverse complement strand
TCGGTGCGAAACAGAATTGTGATTATACAAGAGTGATGCTTAAAGGGGGCTGAATAATTAAGAGAAATTTTAAAAAACGATTTGGAAAATTTTAAATTTTATAATGAAATTTTATGCTTAACGCGCCTGACACAAATTTCATCTCCAGCCTCCGTAAAAATTTTATAAATTTCGCAAACGACCGCATCCAAAACTTAAGATTGCATCATACCGCGATATGCCGCCGCGACTGCCAACCGCACCAATTCGCCCATAAAACCCGCTTGCAAAACACTTAAGCGCACGATTATAAGATTTCGCTATAATCACGTCCGATTTAAAATTTATCAAAATTTAAAAGGATTTCTATGCGCGCAATTTTTTCTATCTATATCTTCATCATCGCGGCCCTTATCGGCATCGAGCTCTCGCTCGGCGCACTCGTCGCGCCCGTGGTATTTTTCCCGCAGCAGATTATCGGAGAGGGCGTGCTATCGCACTTTCAAAGCGGCCAGCTGATGAGCGAGATCTTCGCAAGATACGGCGGCATCCTCATCGCAGTCTCGGTCATCTGCCTCGTTTTTGAGATGATAAATTTCAATAACAACAAATCGCAATCCTTTCGCTTGCGCCTTTCGACCCTGATGCTGACGCTCGTAAATATCATTTTAGCCCTACTTTTCGTGCTTTACTTTACCGACTACGTTATAAATGCCCAGAAGATCGGTGCAGAAGCGACGACGACGCAGGAATTTGCCCAAATCCACGCGGCTAGCGAATGGTGCATGAAACTCATCATCGTGTTTCAAACGGTGCTGTTTTTCGCAAAAATCCTCCCCGCCCTAGCTGCGAGAGATGTCGCAGCAGCGAAAGACGCGCGGGATGAAGATTAAAATTTACTACGAAGACACCGACGCGCAGGGCATCGTGTATCACGCCAACTACATAAAATTTTGCGAGCGAGCGCGCAGTGAGGCGCTTATGCAGGCAGGAGTGGACTTCGCGCGCGCGGACGCATACTTCGTAGTTAGCGAGCTTTGCGCTAAATTTCTCCGCCCCGCGCGCCTCGGCGATACGCTTGAAATTCGCACGAGCCTAGCCGCGCTCAAAAACGCCAGCGCCCTTTTGCGACAAGAAATTTACAAGATCAAAGATATTAAAAACGTCGATTTTAGCGAGCTTTTATACGTGCAGGACGTAAAAATCGCCTTCGTAAAAGACGGCAGGCCGATCAAATTTAGCGTTGAAATTTTAGAATTTTTCAAATCTTTGAGATAAATTTATCTCACGAGTTCAAATTTACCTAGTCGTGCGGTGCAAACATAGCGCAGGCCGACCTTCGGCGTAAAATTTAAGGATATACAGAGCTCTTAGGCAAAATAAAATTTGCAGGCGAGATAAAATTTACGACATAGAATTTCGCTCGGCGTTAAGGTTTAAATTTTGATGCTACATCGCGACGCAAACCCCTCACGCGCCCCAAGATAGCCAGATAGAAAACAAAATTTGAAATATCGAAATTTTGCAATGACGTTAAATTTTACCCTACTCCGCCGCTTTATGAAATTTTTATCGCTCTTAAATTTAAACCCGCGCAGATCGAGTCTGTGTTTTACTCCGCTAAAATCCCGCTAGTCCGTGAAATTTAAGCAGGTTAAATTCGCCCCGTCCGCTCGCACGCTGTAATAAAAATCGCGGCGCCCGCGCAAAAAGCTGCGCGCAAAATCAAAAAGCGCGCAAAGAAAGCGCCAAATGCGCCTCACAGCAGCCCCTTTATCTTTTGCAGATCCTCTTTGAAAAGCTCTGCTTTGCTCGGATTTTGCGCGATGAATGCGGGATCGAAGCTAGGCACGAAGCTGATGCCGCCCTCGTTAAAGACCGAGCCGTGCAGCGCGTCCATGCCCGCCAGATCGCCATTTCGCAGCACGATTTTACAGCAGAGCTCGCCCAGGCAGAGCACGACTTTGGGCTTTAAAATTTTGATCTCATCGGTCAGATAGGGCGCGCATTTTAAAATTATTTCCGAGCTTATGCACCTATTTTGCGGCACTGCGCACTTTATCAGAAAGCTAAAATAGATCTGCTCGGGCGTGCAAATTTGATCTAGCGCCGCTTCAATCTCAGCCTCCAAACCGCCGCCAAAACCCTCGCTAGAGCTAGGCGCGAGAGCTACGATCATAAGTTTTACGTTTGCGGGAGTTTTAGAATTTTTAAAATTTTTGATAGTTTTGAAATTTTTAAAATTTTGCTCGCCGCTTCCAGCGCGTGTTTTGGCGAGTTCGCAGAGATTGCACTCGGCGGTAGCGGATTTTAGCGCGTCCAGCGCCTTAAAAAATCGCTCGCCGCCGCTTAAAATTTCGGCGCTTACGTAGCGGTAGCCGAACGCTTTGTAATAAAGCAGCCTGCGCAATTGCGAGTTTTGCACGGCGCGCCTACGATCTGTTTAAATTTCGCGCGACGAATCCGCGATCAAACTGCGCCAAATCTTTGTAAAATTCCGTTCTAAAGCCCTGCTCGCGCAAAAACGCCGACAAGCTCTGCTTTTGATCGTAGCCCATCTCGCAGGCTAGAAATTTTGCGCGCCGTGCGGCGATCAGCACGATGCGTTTTAAAATTTCATCCCCCCGCTCGCCGCCAAACAGCGCCTGCTTCGGCTCTTGCAGCACGCGCGCGTCCAATGCGTAGGAATTTGCGATGTAGGGCGGATTTGAGACGATGAGATCAAACTCGCCCGCGATCTCATCCGCGTAGGCGCAGTGCACGAACTCGACGTCCGCGCCTAAGCTTGCGGCGTTTGCGCGCGCTACCTTAAGCGCATCCGCGCTGATGTCGCTAGCCATGATGCGGCAAGCGGGAAGTAGCTTTTTTAAGCAGATAGCGATTATACCGCTGCCCGTGCCGATCTCGCAAATGCGCAGCTCGCCCAAGCTCTGCGCCAAAGTAATAGCTTTTTTTACTAAAATTTCAGTCTCACAGCGCGGTATCAGCACCTGCTCGTCGACGTAAAATTTAAAGCCCATAAACTCGCAGCTTTGCGTGATGTATTCAAGCGGGCGGCCGTCTTTAAATTCAACGATCTTGGCGCGAAATTCCACTTCATGCGCGAGCTCTTCCGAGCATCTTAGCACGAGCTGCTCGTCACTAAGTCGCTCGCAAAGCTTTAAAATTTCGCGCGCGACGTATTTTGAGCCACACTGCCCCAAGCCCCATCTTAGCGCCTCAGCGATCCTCATCAAGCTCTCTTATACGCTCATATAGGCTCGGGTGCGAATGATACACCGCGGCATAAATTTTATGAGCGAGCGGGAATGCCTTATTTTCGCTGCCCAGCTTCTTTAGCGCGCCGATCATGCTCTTTTTATCCTGCATGCTAGCGCCATGCCGGTCCGCGCTAAATTCGTGCATGCGGCTAATCTTGGAGATTACAGGCTCAAAAAACGCATGCAAGATCGGCGCAAACAAAATCATAAAAACCAGCGTCGCGCCGCCGTCCGCGTTAAGTCCTAGCGCGCCAAATACGCCTGCAGGGAGGTTTCCGAATACCGCAAACGTCGCGCCCAAAAGCACGAAGCTGAGCGCTAAGCCTTTCAAAATGTCGCCGTGTTTGAAATGCCCGAGCTCGTGCCCTAAAACGGCTAAAATTTCATCCTCGCTAAGCTTCTCTATGAGCGTGTCGAAAAGCACGACCTTTTTCGTCGCGCCGAAGCCGCCGAAATAGGCATTTAGGCGCTTGTCGCGCTTGCTTGCGTCGATCGTAAAAACGCCGCTACTTTTAAAGCCGCAGCGCTGCAAAAGCCCCTCTATGCGCTCTTTTAGCTCGCCTTGCTCTAGCGGTTGCATCTTATTAAACAGCGGCGCGATAACGGTCGGATATATTAAATTTATCAGTAAAACTACGCCGAAGCTTAGCAGAAAGCCCCAGACCCACCAATGCGCGCCCAGGCTATTTACGCAAAAAACGAGCGCAGAGGCTACCGCAAAGCCAAAAACCAGCGTGAGCGCAAGCGATTTTAGCGCGTCTTTTACGAAAACGGCGGGCGTTATCGTGGAAAAGCCTAAGCGCCTGTCTTTGACGAAGGTTTTGTAAATCTCAAGCGGAAGCGATATCGCGCCGCCGATGATTAAAAACGCCGTTACGAAGCAGCTCTGCGCAAAAATTCCATCTCCCGCTAGATCATATATCGCGCGCTGTAACGCGCTAGCGCCCGCAAGTATCCAAATAAGCGCCACCGCAAAAGAAAAGCAGTGCGAAAATATATTAAATTTTAAATTTACCGCGCCGACCTCGCCCGCCTTGTGATAATCCTCCTCGCTAAGCACCACCGCAGGCTCTTTTAGCTTGGCGCGGATGAAGCTTAGCTCGAGCAGATCGAGCGAAATTTTATAAATCGTGTAAAGCGCGTATAAAAAGATCAAAAACCAAACCATCGCGCCTACTTTATGCTCTCGGCGAGCGAAAGCACTTCGTAATATTCATTTTCCATACTGTTTAACGTTCCTCTTTTTTCTTCAAGCTCTTCAAAAAGTCCCTGCATCCCGAGCTTTTGATAAATTTCAGGCGTCGAAAGCGCGTGATTTAGCTCCTTTATGCGCGCCTCGATAGCCTCGATCTTAGCGGGGTACTCTTCTAAAATTTTATTCTGTTTGTAGCTAAGTTTTGCAGCGCTCGTCTTTTCCTTTTTGTTTTCGCGGCCGCCTTCCTCCGCGCTCACGCTCGCGCCAGCGTCGGCCTCGATCTGATCAATCTCCGCCATCTCGTCTTCAAACTCCAAATACTGCGAATAGGGCATTTGAATTTGATCGATCGTGCCGTTTTTCTCAAAAACCCAAAGCTTATTCGTAATCTTATCGATAAAATAGCGATCGTGGCTTACGATGATTACCGCGCCTTCGAAGCTTAGCAGGTAGTCCTCCAAAATATTGATCGTCGCGATATCAAGATCGTTCGTCGGCTCGTCCAAGATCAAACAATCATACTGCTCAGTAAAGAGCTTCGCAAGCGCCAGACGGTTCTTTTCGCCGCCGCTAAGAACGCCTACGGGCTTATCCAAAAATTCCTTCGGAAACAAGAAATTTTTCAAATATCCGTATACGTGCATGTAGCTGCCGCGGACGCTTATGTGATCGCCGCCGTTGGGGCAGAAAATTTCGATTATGCTTTTATCATCCGTGATGCCGCTGCGGGTCTGATCGAAGTAGCCGATCCTGATCTCGCCGCGTTTGATCTCGCCCGCATCGATCTTGCTGCGACCGAGTAAAATTTTAAGCAAAGTACTTTTGCCCGCGCCGTTAGCGCCTACGATGCCGATGCGCTCGCCCTGCAAAACTCGCGCCGAAAAGCCCTTGAAAAGCACCTTGCCGTTTAAAATTTTACCGATATTCGTGCATTCAAAAAGCATCTTTTTGCGATTATCGCCGCCCGTGCCGTTAAAGCTCCTGCTCGCGCGCTCCAGCTCTAGCCGCACGCGACGGATCGCGCCCGGGTTTTTCTTCGCATCCTGCCTCATCTGCATGATGCGCGCCTTGCGCCCTTCGTTGCGTTTAAGGCGCGCCTTTACACCGCGGCGCAGCCACTCCTCCTCGGCGCGCAGCTGTTTAAGCAGCGTCTCGTGGGACTTTTCGAGCGAAGCAAGCATCTCCTGCTTGCGCCTCAGATAGTTCTCATATCCGCCGTCGAAATTTGAAATTTTACCCTCTTCGATCTCGATACTGCGCGTCGCCAAGCGGTCGATGAAGTAGCGATCGTGGCTGATAAAAACGATCGTCTGCTTCGAGCTAAGCAGCATATCCTCTAGAAATTTCACCATATAGACATCGAGGTGGTTCGTGGGCTCGTCCAGCAGCAGCACGTCGGGCTTTTTAAGTACCAGTGCGCCTAGCGCCACGCGACGAATTTCGCCGCCGCTAAGCGTGCAGACGGAGCGGTTTTCATAAATTTTAAGTCCGAAATTTTGCAGCACCTGCTCGATCTTATTATCGATCTGCCAGCCGTCCTTGGCTTCGATAAATTTAATCAGCTCGTCTTGGCGCGCTAAAAGTTCCTTGTTTTCGGGCTGTGCGGCGATCTTACTCGAGATCGTGTCATATTCGCTAAGGGCGGCGTAAATTTCGGCTAGCTCCCTTCGCAACGCGTCTTTGACCGAGAGATTGTCTTCAAATTTCGGCGTTTGAGCGAGCATCTGGATATTTAGCCCGTTTTGAGTGATCACGCGCCCCTCGTCAATCTCGCACAGACCTGCAATTATCTTCATCAGCGTGGATTTGCCGCCGCCGTTTTTGCCGATTACGGCAACGCGCTCGTTAGCGTCCAGTGCGAAATTTACGCCGTCTAAAACGACGTGAGAGCCGAATTTTTTCGTAACATCGATAAGCTCGATCAAAGCCAATTTTAAGTTCCTCTAATGTTAAATTTGATGATTTTACACAAAATTCTATTAAATTTTAATAACTTTTAAAGGTTTAGCGATGCAAAGTTTGGAATTTAACGGCCTGCGCGTAGAAATTTTCGCCCCGCATTGCTCGCCTGATGCGTCGTCCGTGCTAGATACTAGACCAGAATTTACGGCGGCTACCGACTCGATTTCATCCGCGTCATCTATGCCGAATACAGTGCCAGCCGCGTCCGCACAAACCGCCCTGCCCCGCTTGAGTGCCGCACCTATCATCTACCTGCACGCCTTGGATTTTGATGCGGCTAGCATGGGCGAAATTTACGAGCTCGTCTCACGACAAAGCGGCGCGAATTTCGTGCTTGCGGCGGTCTATCTAAACGAAGCGCAGTGGGGCAATAAGCTTAGCCCATGGGCGGCAAAATCGCCGTTTAAGGGAGTGCGCGATTTCGCAGGTGGAGGCGCGGCGCACTTAGAAAAATTTGCGGACGAGTTGATCCCGCGTATCGAGCGGCACGTATTCGGCGCGGGCAAACCTGCGTGGCGAGCGTGCGCGGGATACTCGCTGGCAGGGCTTTTTAGCGCGTACGCGGCGTTTGCAAGCGATAAATTTCAAAAGATCGCCTGCGTCTCGGCGTCGTTTTGGTTCAGCGGATTTGACGCCTTCGTCGCCGCACACTCGCCGCAAAGGGGGCTGGCGCACGTCTACGCGTCCTTGGGCGAGGCCGAGATGAACCCGAAAAATCCGCGCGGAGCACTCTGCGGCGAGACGGCGCGAAATTTCATCGCAAAATGCCGCGGCGCGGGCGCAAAAGCGGAGTTTGAGCAAAATCCTGGCGGGCATATGCAAGATGAGATCGCAAGAATTTCAAAGGCGCTTTTAAAGCTGGTAAACTCCTAAAATTCGAGCAAATTTTAAAATTTAGCGACAGAATAAAGTGCGGTGAGAGATTGAAAGAAACGAGCCAAGAAGCGTAAATTTAAGCAATCTGCCGCTGGAATTTCTCGCGCAACGGTTTTTTGCGCGATGCAATGGAATTTAAGACAAACCCACGTTAAATTTTATAGCATGAGCAATGTCGCAAAAATGGCGCTACGCAATTCGGCGCGAATGACACAGCGCGTGGTCGGTGCTTTAGCGGCTTTGATAAGTGTGAATCAGTTTTGAGCGTAAATCATACGACTCGACGTCGATGCGGCACAGGCGGCACGGCGTAATGCGAATTTCAGGCAGGATAGCGCTAAATTTTTGCAGATTGCGCTAGTGGTTTAAAATTTCAAACGAGCCGTCATTATAAAATTTGAAGCAAATCGTCTCACGGCTAGAATTAGCGCACCTGCAAGCTAAATTTAAACTCTATCATACGCGCCTTGTAGTCGCGCTCGATAGGATTTAGCATGCCTGCAAGCTAAATTTAAACAGCAGCGCGCCGTGTATGATCTTGCCGTTTTATTTATGTGTTTACGAGCTAAATTTACCGCTGAAATTTCAAAATTTACACTGCACCAACGAGCGCTTCGGCGCTACGATACGCGCCGCTCGGTTTAAATTTTAAATTTAACGTCGAGTGAATGCACTCAACCGATATCTGCCGAATTTGCGGCGGCGGAATATGCGGAATTTTGCGAATTACCGTTTGCAAAATTCGTCCTGTGAAATTTCGCGACACATACTTCATTATCAGTTCTCTACTGAGCGCTTTGCCCGACGCACGTTTCGCCTTTTCTCTCGCTATACAGACAGCGCCGACCGCCCCATTACTCGCGCTCACTATGTCATTTCCTACATTTGCTCGGAACCAACTGCGAAAAGCTGCAAATGCACCGAATTCTAACCGCACGCCCTAAATTTTACCATCTATGCAAAGGGCAGAATTTTTTTGTAGTTACTCCACAACTCGCTCTGCTCGCCGAAATACGCTAGCAGTCCGCGCGCGTTGCGATCGAAAGGGTTGGGCTCTTTATGCAGCGCGATACGCTGCGACAGGCGCAGATCGTAGGTGTTGTATATCGCAGAATACGGCACCGGAAAGTCCGAAGCGTAAAGCAAGCGCGAGTGCACGTCCGTTTGGCTCGCTAGATGGGGCAGAGCCTTGGCGCGCACCGGCGTCATAAGCGCGGAAACGTCGGCGTAGAGGTTTTTGTGCGTGCGCAGAAGCGCCAGAAGCGCGAAATAATCGTGTCCGAAATTTCGCGGGCGACGCGAGAGCGCACGAAAAATATGCGGATACTCGTAGTTAATCGCCATGTGCGCGCACACTGTCGTGACGCCCAGCTCAAGCGGCGCGTAGATCATCTCCAGCGCCTCGTAGCGGCGAGTGCTCGGCACCGAGCTTTCGTTGCCGACGTGGATCACCAGCGGCAAGCCGAGCTTAGCGAGCTTTTCAAAATACGGCACGTAGCGAGGCAGCCTCGTATCCAGATCCCAATAGTTTTGTAAAAATTTCGCTCCCTTAAATCCGAGCTCAAAGCAGCGATCGATCTCATCTAGCGCGTCCACTCGCTTTGGATTGATGCTAAAAAACGGCACGATGAGATCAGGGTTTTTTTGATAAATTTCAAACACGCTGTCGTTGTCCGCACAGACGGTCTTATCGCGATGGATTAGCTCGCCCGCGTCGCTAAATTTAGCATCCACGCCGAAAAGCACCGCCTTTTTAACGTATTTCGAAGCTCTAAGCCCGCCGAGCAGAGCGTCCACATAGGCTTCATAGGGCTCTTTGATCGCGCGCGATACGTCTATGCCGAAGCGCCTGCCGAAAAGGCGCAGCGCGAGCCTGTCGTAAGGGTGATCGAAGCGCACCTCCTTGCTTAGCAGATGGACGTGAAAATCAAGCGTTTGCATCGGGGATCCTTGGGAAAATTTTGCCGAGTTTATATCAAATTGCGGTAAATGGTTGGAATTTTAGATTCGGGTTTAAATTTACGCACCGCGCCTTGCCGTGCCTTTAAATTTTAAAATTTAAACCTCTCTGAAAGAGCCGCTAATTGATATTTAATGCCGTTTTAAAGCTACGGCGATATACTTGCGATTTGAAAAGTTATTTCAATTAAGGAGCGAAGATGGAGTTTGAAATTTTAGAAAATTCCGCCGATTTTAAGCCTAGCGATATAGATGAGATAATGATCTCGATCGGCTGGGATACGGAACAAAACGCAGCCTCCGTGCCGCCGCACGAAACATACAGGGTGTGGCGAACCTATGATTACGTGGCGATCGCCAAAACGCAAGGCAAGACCGTGGGGGTGCTGGAGGCGTTTTGCGACCGCGACAACTTCGCTACAAGCTATCTTTACTGCGTGATAGTTCATAAGGATTATCAAAGGCGCGGTATCGGCACGGCGCTCGTGAATGCCTTTAATAAACGCTTTGCGCACACCACCACCTTTGTCGTGACCCCTCTACACAAGGCCGAGGGTGCCGGAGAATTCCTGCAAAAATGCGACTTTAAGGACGCGTCGGAGCACTTTACGATCCACATGAGGAAGCGAAATTCGATCTAGCGAGCATAAATTTTAAAATTTTATGAGCTTTGGCTATATTAAATTTAGCTATGAGCTGCTATAATCGCTAAAATTTAAGGAGCCAAAATGATCACTATGCAGATTCAAAGCGGCGTCGATCGCGATACTCTCGAAACTTTTAAGAAGCTTTTTTTAAAAATTGATCCCTCCGCACAGATCACTCTAAGCGGCGAGAAAAGCTTAGAAATGATTCTATCGGAGTTTAAATCCGGCGAAAGTTACGACGAGATAAAAAACGGAATGGATGTAGATTTAAAATCATACGCAAACGGCGATCTAAGCGGCTTTGAGAAGCTAGGCAAGGGCTGGAAAAATTGAAAATAATCCAGTCTAAAAGATTTCGCGCGCAGCTTAGCAAGATCGTAGAATTTATCGCAGAGCGCTCAGAGGATGCGGCGGAAAATTTTAAAAACGAGCTTTTTGCGCGGGCAGGCGAGCTTGGCTTTATGCCGTATAAATTTCGTAGATCAAAAAGCTTTGACGATAATAAAATTAGAGATTTCATATTTAAGGGTTTCGTAATCCCGTATCTAATAGACGAACCCGACGATACGATCGTTATCCTGGCGATATTTAAGCAAAATTTATTGAGATAACTTGATGTTTATTTAAAAACATCCGCGTTTAAATTCCGCGCTCCATTTATTAAAACCGCTCATTCGCCGCTGCTACAGCGCCAAAGAAAATCAACCGCTCATCCGCACTAAATCACCGCATATTCGCGCACGGCGCCGTAAATTTCAATTCTACGCGCAGCGTGCGAAAACAACTCCGCTCGCCCCCCCCCTGCGCAAAAGCAAACCTAAAAGAATTTTCGGCTACAATTTCCCCCAAATAAAGGCAAAATATGAAAGAAATCTCGCTACTCAGGCTCTCGCTAGCAATCTACGTCGATATGTTTTTGCGCCTAGTAACCACGTTTATCAACACCTACATGATCTCGCGCGTGGACGTCTCGCTCGTGGGCGCGCTGGGGGCGGGCAACGAGATATTTTTGCTCTTCGTCACCGTTTTCGGCTTCCTCGCCGTGGGCTGCTCGGTACTCGTAGCGCAGGCGCTGGGGGCGAAAAACAAAGTCCTAGCCATGCGCGCGATCCACACGAGCATCGCATTTAACGCGCTTGTGGGGCTTTGCAGCGGCGTTTTCGTCTTTAGCTGCGCGCCGTTTTTACTCCGCGCGCTGCAGGTGCCCGCCGAGCTTTTAAGCGAAAGCGCGATCTATCTTAAGGTCATTAGCATCGTCTTTGCGATAGACGCCGTCGCGATCGTGCTTAGCGCCATCGTGCGCGTTTACGGATACGCAAATTTCATCATCGCGGTCTCCGTGGTTATGAATTTAGTAACGCTCGCGGGCAACTACGTCGTGCTCTTTCGGCCGTTCGGACTGCCGTACTACGGGCTTGAGGGCATCGGCGTGAGCACGATCGCGGGGCGCATGATCGGCGTATTTTTATTCTTCCTCATCATCACGAAGGTGCTAAAGATAAAATTTTACCTCACGATGTTTTTAAAGATCAAGCTCGCCACGCTGCGTAAAATTCTATCCGTAGGGCTTCCGAGTGCGGGCGAAAACATGCTGTGGATCGTGCAGTATCTCGTCGCCTTCGCCTTCGTCGCGAGCATGGGCGAGGCGAGCCTTACCGTGCAGACGATCTATTTTCAAATTTCATCATTCATATTCTTCGGCGGAAGCGCGATCAGTATGGCAAACGAAGTGATCGTAGGCCGCCTCGTAGGCGCCGCCAAGCCGCAGGAGGCGTACCGACACACATTTACCGCGCTGCGCTTCGGACTCGGGGCGACGGCGCTTTTCGTCGCGATCGTGTTTTTGGCGCGCGAGCAGATCATGGAGATGTTGAGCCTAAGCGAGGCGCACAAACAGGTCATGCGGCTGCTTTTTTACCTCACGCTGGGGCTTGAGTTCGGGCGGACGCTTAATATCGTGTTCGTAAACGCCCTGCGCGCAAGCGGCGACGCGAGGTTTCCCTTTGCGATGGGCGTGATCTTTATGTGGGGCGTCTCGATCCCGGTGGGCTGGCTTTTGGGCATTCATCTGGGGTATGGAATTTTGGGCGTTTGGATCGGGTTTTTCTGCGACGAGTGGCTGCGCGGCAGCGCGAATACGGCGCGATGGATAAGTAAAAAATGGCAGAGCAAAAAGTTAGTTTAAATTTGCTAGGCTTGCAGATCAGCCTGCGCTTTAAGCGGATGAAATACGCGCGCATCCGCATTAGCAAGGACTGCGAGATCAGCGTCAGCGTGCCGTGCTCCTACACCGTGACGCAAGCGAAAGACTTCATCCTAAAGCACGAAAGCTGGATTCGCCAAACGCTAGAGCGGCTGCGAAGCAAACTACTAGCGAGCGATCAGGTTAGAATTTTAGGCAAAATTTACAAGCTGAAATTTAGCCGCGAGGGCGGGCTCGGTACAAACTGCGGCGCGAATGAAAATTTAGGAGATAGCGGCGCGGGCGGTGCAAATTCAGCTCATTTACAAAGCGGCGCGAGCATAGGCGGTAGCGGCGACGACGTGAGAGGCAGCGCAAATAACGGCACGGGCGGCATGAATGACGGTGCGTGCGGCGGCACGGGAAGTGAAATTTTAAAATTTCACTCGGGCGAACGCACTTCGCAAAGTAATGCGGCGGGCGAGGATTTGAAATTTAACCTGCACGGTGATGCGGTGCAAGGGCTCGTACAGCAAAGCGCAATGCGACAAAGCGGCGGGTTTATAGATACGGCGTCGCAAAGTGTTCGTAAGCAATCCTACGGCAAAAATTTAAAATTTCACTCGGACGGGTGCGTTTCACAAAGTAGCGATGCGGGTAAATTTAACTCCGCCTCAAGCGGCGAAATTTTAAAATTTGATCCCGCCGCAAAGGGTGAAATTTTAAAATTTAAACCTATCGCGGGTGAAGGAATTTCAAAATTTAGACCCGCCGAGAGCGGAGGAATTTCAAATTTTAGCTCTGTCGTGGGCGAAGAAATTCCGCTCATGAGCGAAAAAATTTCAAAATCCGCGAGCGAAAACGTGCCGCAAAATGTAGCGCAAAGCGCGCAAACTGCAGCGATCGAGCACGATGAGCCTGATTTTACGATCAAAAATTTTATCCAAAGCTCTAAATTTAAAGATAAAATTTTCGTATCGGAGGGCACGATCTTTTGCGAGAGCGAGGGCGAATTTGCGGCGTTTAAAAAGGCTTTTGCGCTTGAGCTTTATCTGCGCTATATCGAGAAATTTTCGTCGCGGATAGACCGCAAGATCGCGCGGGTGCGGGTGCGCAAAATGCAGACGCGCTGGGGCAGCTGTAACCACGCTAAGGGCTATCTCAACTTCTCGCTAAGCCTGATAGAGCGGGATCCGCGCTTCGTCGAATACGTCGTGCTGCACGAGCTCGCGCACCTCATCCATGCAAACCACGGAGCGGATTTTTACGCGCTCATCGCGCAAATCATGCCCGATTTTAGGGCACGCATCAAGCTAGGCAAGGGCTAGTTCGCGAACGGAGCGCCCGTTTAAATTTCACGTCACTGCGGCACAATCTTTGCAGCCGATAAATTTCAACCGATCTTTCACTCCTCTTCCGCCCTGCCGTAGCAGACCGCAGCCCGATCCGAATTTGCGCAGCACAGACGGCGAAATTTCGCAAATTTTTGCGGATCCAAACGCTAATCTAAAGCCGCAAATTCCACGTATTTCTCCATCGCAACCAGCAGGAGCCAGCGCGCGGTAGGACTGAAAAAATAGTGGTGTTCGGGAACCTGCTCCATTATAAATTTTAAAAAATCGTAAAAATATTCGGGCGCAAATTTAACCTCGGCACTCGTTAGGCTATCGCCTAGATAGTGGATTTCGCCGCTCAAAATCCTTGCTTTTACCGCGGGGTTTGCGTCTATGAAGCTTCTGGCACCAGCAAAGCTGGGGCAGTCCGCGGTCGCGTAATCTTTCAATTCCCGCAAGACGGGTTTGGAGCCGACGAAGGTGAAATTTTTTTCTATAAATTTCACTCCGCCCTCGCTCACCTGCCAGCGATCGCCCAAGCTCGATAGAAACGCAAACATCTCATCATCCGCGGATTTGAAATTTGCAGGCTCATTTTTGCGATCCATCTTCGTCCTTTTTAAATTCATAGTTGCTTTTATTTTGAAATTTTTACGATAAAGAACAGAAAATATGTTTGATTTAATCTTTTTAAAATCATTATATTGAATTAGGCTAATCAAGGTTTCCCGAGCTCTTTTTATTTCAAGCGAAATCCTTTACCGCTTTAAAATTCAACCAATTCAAATAATCATTCTTTCTTTATTTTTTTGAACTTTATTTATTTGTTATCATCAGTGAACTGCTCTTTGACAAGATCTTTGATATCGCTTTTAATACTTTTAGTATCAACTATTGAATCCTCACCCAGCTTCTGAAATTTTTCTTTATCTGCCTTCGTATATTCCTGTTCATCATCATATTTTTTTGTGATCAACCGAATCATCTTGCGACGCAAAAACTTCTCATCTCTAACATTTGACCTCTCTTTGATCCACCCAATTAGTAATACCATCAACATTATAAAACCAATATAACCTAGAATTGGATACATAATCGATACTAATTTTTTAAAGCCCATAAAGGATAATATATACCCTACAACTACGGTGCCAATCATAATTGGATAAAAACGTTTTGATTGATTAGATGAGAAACGTTTTGCTAAGGCATAGAATAAACTGAAAGCAGTATTAAAGATCAAGCCGAAGATAACAAGTGCATACACAAACGCAAATGCAGGGTGAATCTGTTTGGCAATAGCCAACATAGGAATATCAACAGTCGTTGCAAGTTTTACATTTGCATATAAGATACAGGTTGTAACTGTGATGATAATACCGATTATAAATCCACCCAAAGTACCACCTTTTTCTGCTACACCAATCCTTATAATGGATCCCCCTAATACAAAAGCCATTGATACACCTGTCATAACGCAGAGCGAAAAATAATTCAGAACAGAAAACCAGATATTTGGCATTGGAGTAGAGATTGTATTTGCAATTGTTTCTAATTCTTTAAAATCAAAACGTTGACTTGCAAAGGTATATACTGCCATAATCATAATCATGATAAAAATAATAGGCGTAAATATTCCGATCACATTCGTGATTTTTTCAAAATCAAGAAAGCTAACAAGGATTATCAATACGGCACATAGGAGTGCTCCTGACCAGAATGGCATGCCAAATTGCTGATTAAGATTTGATCCAGCCCCGGCAATCATGACAAAACCTACCACAAAACAGCAAATAATTAAAGAAATATCAAGAATTTTATTAGTGATAGATCCAGCAATTTGTGAAAGAACTTCAAAGTGATCATTGGATCTAAAATAACTACCGAATGTAATAATGATTTTACCAAAGACGGCATTGAGGATACCAAGAATAACGGCTCCAAGAATACCCCATTTGCCAAAACTGACGAAATATTGCATCAGATCCTGACCGGACGATAATCCAGCACCGACAATAACCCCAACATATGCTAACGCTACATTTAAAATTTGTTTTAACATCATCCTACCTCTTAATTATAAAAAATTTTAATTTGCTTTACTAATATTAAGAATCTTTAAATTTAAATAATATTAAATGCTAATTAAATTTTATCCAAATAATGACACGAAATTTACACCGAAATTACATCCAAACTCTTAGCGAGATTCCAAGCGAAAATCCCGTACTTTGGTGAATAAAACCGCAAGACCGCCGTTCAAAACAGATCAAGGCAAATCAAAGGCAGCTTACTTGAAAAAATTCTTGATTTTATCGAGTATCCCCTCGTCGTCTCCGCCCTTGCTACCGAAGCTTTCTTGAAGCTCGCGCAAAAGTGCCTCTTGCTTCTCGTTCAATTTTTTAGGCGTCTGGACGTTTACCTGCACGATCAGATCGCCGTTTTTCTTGGTGCGGATATTCGGCGCGCCCTCGCCGTAGATCGTGAAGCGCTGCTTGTCCTTGGTGCCTACTTTGAGTTTCAGCTCCGCCTTGCCGCGCGGCGTCGGCACCTCGATGCTCTCGCCCAAGATCGCCTGCGTGAAAAACACCGGCACCTCGATATACAGGTCGTCTCCGTCGCGCAGGAAGTGGCTATCCTCCTTCACGCGCACGATCACGTACAGATCCCCGATCTCGCCGGTTTTAGAGACGTTGCCTTTGCCGCTTAGGCGCACGCGCTGTCCGTCGTCGATGCCTGCAGGAATATCAAATTTAAGACTCACGTCCTCTTCGGTAAAGCCCTTGCCGCCGCAATCCTTGCACCTATCTTTTACGATCTCGCCCGTGCCGCCGCATTCGGAGCAGCTTTGAATGAAGCTCATATATCCGCGCCTGACCGCGACGCGCCCCGTGCCGCCGCAAGCGGAGCAAGTATGTCTTTTTTTATCCTTCGAGCCGGTGGCGTCGCAGGCAGAGCACGGCTTTTTGATTTTGTATTTTATCTCCTTGTGAACGCCCTCTAAAGCCTCTTTAAATTCCAGCGTTACGGCCAGTTCGGTATCTATGCCGTATGGATCGCTAGGGCGCGAACGACCGCCTCCACCGAATGCCTGCTCAAAAAAATCGCCGAAAATCGAGCTAAAATCAAATCCTCCGCCGCTCGCGCCGCCGTATGCGCCGCTGATGCCCTCTTTGCCGTAGCGATCATACATTCTGCGCTTTTGATCGTCACTTAAAATTTGATACGCTTCGTTGATCTTTTTAAATTTCTCCTCCGACTCCTTGTCGCCTTGGTTACGGTCGGGATGGAATTGCAAAGCGAGCTTTCGAAACGCCTTTTTTATCGTCTCGGCGTCGGCATCGCGCGCCACGCCTAAAATTTCATAATAATCTTCTTCCACGAAATTCTCCTTAAACTATACAAAAGGGGCAATTTTATCTAAATTTAATAAAACGCAAGTTAAGACTTAACTATTTTTATGTATAATGCAATATTTAAATTTCAAATCAACGATGCAAAGGATAAAAAATGATAAATGTATTGATGATAGAAGACGACAGCGAGTTCGCACAGCTTCTAACCGAATATCTGGCTAAATTTAACATCCAAGTTACAAACTTCGAAGACCCGTATCTGGGCATTAGCGCTGGGATCAAAAATTACGATCTGCTGATTTTGGATCTTACGCTTCCGGGGATGGACGGACTTGAGGTCTGCAAAGAGATCCGCGAGAAATACGACATCCCGATAATCATCAGCTCTGCTAGAAGCGACGTGAGCGATCGCGTAGTGGGTCTTCAGATCGGTGCGGACGATTATCTACCTAAGCCTTATGATCCAAAAGAGATGCACGCGCGCATTATGAGCCTCATCCGCCGCTATAAAAAAGCTAGCGAGAAGGAAGAAACCGCCACGGATAGCGTATTTCGTATCGACGACAAGCGCCATGAAATTTACTTCGGCGAAGAGTCGCTCGTGCTAACGCCTGCGGAGTATGAAATTTTAGAATACCTAATCAAGCAGCATAGCTTTTCGGTATCTCGCGAGCAGCTCGTATACCATTGCAAGAGCCTAAAAGATAAGGACTCAAAGAGCCTAGACGTCATCATCGGGCGCCTACGCACCAAGATCGGCGACAGTTCCAAAGCGCCTAAGCATATCTTTTCGGTTCGCGGTATCGGCTACAAGCTCATCGGATGAAGCACTCCTTAATCACCAAAATTTCGGTTTTTTTTGTAATCGCGATCATCTTAGTCTGCGTGCTTTTCATCACGTTCGCGCGAATGCAGATGAATAGAGCCCTAGGCAGCATGCAGGCTAATCAAATAAATGCGGTCAATAATCTACTTGAGCTATACAAGCGTAATGCGCCTCCCAGCGATATTGAGCGCTACTTCTCCAGCTATGGCTTGGAGCTTGTAAAAGACAAAAATATCATCCAAAACATCATCACGAGTGGTAAAATTTTTTTCGTTCAAGATACTTCTATCGGCGAGTTTAGCTCGGTCGAGTATAATAATTCATTGTTTTTAAATATCAAAAACAACTCTTTCGTCGTGGTTTTCGAAAGCCTTGGCACGAAGAATTTAAACGATCCGCTCTGGGTCGGATTTCTGCTTACGATGGCGGTTTTGATCTCACTTTATCTATCGATAGTGCGAAGTTTTACGCCGCTAAAAAAACTAAGCAAAAATATCAAAAAATTCGCCCAGGGCAACTTGGACGTAAATTTAGCCGCCGCTCACAGCGAGGACGAGATCGGGCAGGTCGCGCAGGAATTTAACAACGCGATCGCCAAAATTCAAGAGCTGATCCGATCGCGCCAACTGTTTTTGCGCACCATAATGCATGAGCTCAAAACCCCGATCGGCAAGGGCAGGCTCATTACGGAGATGCTCGAGGACGAGACGCAAAAAGAGCGGCTCGTCAATGTCTTTGAGCGGCTTGAAATTTTAATCAACGAGTTTGCCAAAATCGAGCAACTGCTCTCAAAAAGCTACTCGCTAAATTATCAGGATTATCATTTTAGCCTCATTTTAGAGCAGGTAAAAGATATGTCAATGCTTGATAATTGGGACGAGCTCATTAGCGCAGATATCGAGTGCGATGCGGTGATAAACGTGGATTTCGGGCTATTTGCGCTGGCGATTAAAAATTTGATCGACAATGCCCTAAAATACTCCAGTGATAAAAAAGTCCGCATCATCTGCGATGAAAACAAAGTAAGCGTCGCCAACCGCGGCGCAGCTCTTGCAAAATCATTCGAGCACTACAAGCAAGCCTTTATCAGAAATAAAGACGAGAAAGCCACCGGCATGGGGCTTGGGCTTTACATCATCGATAAAATTTGCGAGCTGCACAAATTCCGCTTCGAGTACAATTACAGCGACGGTACGCACTACTTCTCGATCGTCTTTTCGCCGAAGGGCGCCATATGAGCGGCACAGACAGGTTCGAAGAGCTCGTCGCGAGCTTTGAAAAGCTTCCCGGCGTGGGCAAAAAATCCGCCCTGCGCTTTGCCTACTACGTAAGCGTGCAAAACTCCTTTTTGGGGCTAAATTTAGCGCACAATATCGAAGAGGCGGTGCGCGGACTGCACAGATGCCGCATCTGCGGTGCGGTATGCGAGGGCGAGATCTGCGAATACTGCGCCGACGACGAGCGCGAAAGCGATAAAATTTGCATCGTCGAAAACCCAAAAGATATCTTTATTTTAGAGAGCAATAAAATTTACAACGGTCGCTACTTCGTGCTAGACGCCGCCGACGAAGATAAAATCGCGGCGCTACGCGAGATGGTGAGCCGAAACGGCGCGAGCGAGCTGATTTTCGCGCTGACGCCCGGCATCAACTCCGACGGGATCATGCTTTACGTCGAGGACAAGCTCGCGGATCTGGGTTTGAAATTTACCAAGCTCGCTCAGGGCGTGCCTACGGGCGTGAGCTTAGACAACGTCGATATGCTCTCGCTAATAAAGGCGATCAACGGGCGCACCGATATTTAAAATTTCGACGAAATTTTAAATTTATGCGGGTAAATTTATAAGCTAAATTTAAAGCGCAAAGCGGCGAATAGGCTTTGCCGCGGGGCCAAGCGGCGAAATTTGAGGCGCTAAATTTAAAAGTGGACGCGCGATGAACGCGATGAAATTTACCGAAATTTACGCGGCTTCGGTATGCGATACGATGCGGCAGGCATGGCGGCACCCTGCTAGCCGCGAGGCTTTAACGGCGGATTTGAGCCGTAAAATTTTAAGCGCTCTCGTTTCAAGGCGGAATTTCGAGCGCTTAAATTTTAAAAGCACTTTCGAAAGTAGCGAGACGGGGTTGCGCGACGCGGCGAGCTCGTAAAATTTAAAGGCGCTTTTCAAGGCGCGCAAAACGGTTTAAATTTTTAAATTTCGCCGGAGCGGGATTTAAAAATTTAAACGTAATTATCTATTATATTATTTAAGGACAAAGGTGAAAAAGGTTCATTTTATCGGCATCGGCGGCATAGGGATATCGGCATTAGCGAGATTTTTACACGAGAAAAATTTTATCATCTCAGGCTCGGATATCAAAGAGAGCGAGACGACCTACAAGCTAAGAGCGGACGGCATGGAGATCATCACTCCGCACGACGCTTCAGCGATCAAGGATCAGGAGATCGTCATCTACTCCGCCGCGATCAAAGAGGACAACGTCGAGCTGCAAGCCGCGCGCAAAAAGGGGATCGTCTGCCTCTCGCGCAAGGAAGCCCTGCCCTTCGTGCTAAAAGACAAGCGCGTCTTCGCAGTCGCCGGCGCGCACGGCAAAAGCACCACGAGCGCGATAACCTCGGCGCTGATAAACGGCTCGGTCATCATCGGCGCGATCTCCAAGCAGTTCGGCTCGAATATGAAATATGAAAATAGCGAAAACATCATCTTTGAAGCCGATGAGAGCGATTCGAGCTTTTTAAATTCCAACCCCTACGTCGCGGTCGTGACCAACGCCGAGCCCGAGCATATGGATCATTACGACAACGATTTGGATAAATTTCACGCGGCGTATCGCGGCTTTTTGGAACGCGCCAAGATCCGCGTGATAAACGCCGAGGATGAGTTTTTAAGCTCCATCAAACTCGGCTGTATCAAGCTCTTTCCTTCGCGCGACATAACGGATCTGAAGGTGCTGCTGCGCGATCATCAACCGTTTATGAGCTTTAATCTTAAAGAGCTCGGACGTTTCGAGGTTTACGGGCTAGGAAGGCACATAGCGATTGATGCGTCGCTGGCGATCCTAGCCGCGGCGTGCGAGACGGGACTAGAGCAGATCCGCAAAAATTTACTAAATTACAAAGGCATAAAAAAGCGCTTCGACATCCTGTGCGCCACCCCGAACTTCGTGCTGATCGACGACTACGGCCACCATCCCACCGAGATCAGAGCGACGCTGCAAAGCGCGCGCGAATACGCTAGCTTGCTAGGGCTTAGCAAGATCACGGCGATCTTTCAGCCGCACCGCTTCAGCAGGCTTAAGGCGAATTTAAACGCCTTTAAAGAGTGCTTTGCGGGCGTGGAGGAGTTAGTCGTACTGCCCGTTTACGCTGCGGGCGAGCCTAGCAACGGTATCGATCTGAAAGAGGAATTTAAGGGACTCGGAGCGCTATTTACCGAGCGGGTCTTTAGAAACGGCGAGAAGATAGAATTTAGCGATATTTTCGGCGTCCGCCACATCATAAACGACGGGCTCGTGATCGGATTTGGCGCAGGCGACATCACCTATCAGCTGCGCGGAGAATTTTAGGCTTGAAAACTCTCGCCGAATTTACGAGCCGAACTCCGCTGCGGGCGGGCAAGGATAAAATTTGAGATTTTTAATATTTATTTTCGCATTTTTATTTATCGCGGCGATCTTTTTCGTGCGGGACGAAATTTTAAGCAAAAGGGCTAAAATCATCGTCACGGCGCTGATCGTGCTGCTGTGCGCGGGGGCGTATCTTTACGAAAGCGCGAGCGAGCGATCCGCCAAGCTTGAGGAGGAGATGGTGTTTAAATTTAACGCAGGCGCCAGATTAAGATGCGGCGGCGCGATAAATTCCGCTTCTGAAACGCGCGGCGCGGCAAGTTCCTCTCCCGAAAAACACGGCGCGGATGCGAGAAATTTTGGCGCGCAAGAGGACGAAGTAAATTTAAACGCACAGGGCGAGACCGCTTCCGCCGCGCAAAGCTCCACCGCACAAACGAACGAGCAGGCTTCCGCTGCGCAAATAAACGGCGCCGTCTTGGGCGGACAAAATTCCGCACAAAGCCCTACTTCGCAAAATTCTGCGGGCAAGAACGATACGCAGAGCCGCATGCAGCAAAATTTCGCGAATCAAGGAGGTACGCAAAGCTCTGCCTTACAAAATTCCGCGCAACGAGGCGACACGCAAACCTATAGTCCGCAAAGCTCCGCGCAGAATTCTAAAGCTACGCAAAATTTCGCCGCAGATAAAGAGCAAAGCTCCGCGCAGATCGTAACGCGAGAGAGCTTCACCTACTCCTTTTCGATGGGCGCTTTCATCGCCAAAAAAAGTGCGGGCGCGGAGTTTAGGGGCAAAACCTACAAGATCAAAGAGTGCGTTTATGATCAGTGATGAACTTTTTACGCGCCTCGATCTGGGCGAGTATCTAGCCAAATTTAAAAGCTTTTTAGCGCGCGAAAAGCCGCTGTTTTTAAGCGGCGATAGCAAGCTAAATTTTGAAAAAATTTCAGAGCTTACGAAATTTGATCTGGCGCAGTGCGAGAGCGTCGCGAACCTAGACGACGCGCTGATGCGCATCTCAAAGCATGGCGTGCTTCATATCAGCGAAATTTACGAGTTTAGCAAGATCGTCCGATATTTTTTGTATCTCAAAAAGCAGCCTTTTGAGGGCAAACTCGCCGCTTGGCTTGCAAAGATCGAGATCCCGCAGCCCATCGCGCAACTAAAAGATTATTTCGACGATCAGGGCGGCTTTCGCGACGCGATAGACGAGCGCTTCGGCGCGCTAAACGAGGCGTTTAAGATAAAAAAAGGCGAGATCGAGCAGACGCTAAAAAGGCTGATCTATTCCAAAGCCCTTTCGCCCTATCTCGCCGACACGCAGATCCACTACATAAGCGACACCGAGGCTCTGCTGGTGCGCGGCGGCTTTAATCACGTGTTAAAAGGCAGCGTCGTAGCGCGCTCAAGCGGAGGCTATTTTTACGTGCTTCCAGACGCGATCGCGGCTCTGAAGTCCGCTCAAAGCGCGATTTTGGATAAAAAAGAGCAGATCGTATTCGAGCACTGCAAGCAGATCAGCGCGGTTTTTAATAAGAATTTAGCTTTTCTGAAATTTATAAACGTCGCTTTCGACGCGATTGACGCGCTGATTGCGCGCGCGGCGATGGCAAGAGCGAGCGATTATGAGTTCGTCCTGCCTGAGCCCTCGCGCGACATTGTCCTAGACAGCTTCGCCCACCCCGCGCTTAAAAATCCAAAGCGCGTGAGCGTGGAATTTAGCGGTAAAATTCTGCTCATCACAGGCGTGAATGCGGGCGGAAAATCGATGCTTTTAAAAAGCATTCTAAGCGCGGCGCTGCTAGCTAAGTACCTCCTTCCGATGCCTATTCGCGCAAGCCTCAGCCGCATCGGCACCTTTAAGGAGTTCGAGCTCATAATGGAGGATCCGCAAAACTCCAAAAACGACATCTCGACCTTTGCAGGCAGGATGGTTGCCTTTAGCAAGCTTTTCGGGCGCAAAGAAATTCTAATCGGCGTCGATGAGATCGAGCTGGGTACCGATTTTGAGGAGGCTGCGAGCCTATATGGCGCGATGATCGAGCAGCTGATAAGCGGCGACGTGAAAATAATCATCACCACGCACCACAAGCGCCTGGCGATGTTGCTGGCGAAAGATCCGCGCGTGGAGCTGCTGGCGGCACTTTACGACGAGAAAAACAGCGCGCCGAAGTATGAGTTTTTAAAGGGCACTATCGGCAAATCCTACGCCTTTGAAACCGCGCTGCGCTACGGCATAGCGCAAAATTTGATCGCCGCGGCGCGCAAAAACTACGGCGAAAACAAAGAGAACTTAAACGAAGCGATCTCAAAAGCGATAAATTTAGAGCTTGAACTAAAGCAAAAACTAGCCCAAACGCAGCAAAAAGAGGCTAAACTTGACGCGCTGAGCGAGGCGCTAAAAGATCAGCGCGAGCGCGCGCAAAGCGAGCTGAAGGCGGAGCTTTCAAGGCTGCAAAACGAATACTACCGCGCCATTTCGGAGGCCAAACGCAGCGTGAGCCTAAGCGACGTGCGCGAAAAGCAGCGCGCCATAAACCGCGCAAACGAGCTTGCACGGGCCGTGCAGCAGCCGGAGTTTATTGCGCCGGAGCCGCAAAGCTTCAAGGTAGGCGATCGCGTAAAATACGGCAAGATCAAGGGCGAAATTTTATCGCTTAGCAAAACCCAAGCGCTGATGCTAAGCGACGGCATCAGGCTGCGCGTGCCGCTTAGCGAGCTAAAGCGCAGCGGTGCGGCGCCCGCGCCCGTAAAAAACATCAGCATCAAGGTGCAAAAGCCCTCCTCCGCGTCGCTCGTGCTCGATCTGCACGGCTTGCGCGCCGAGGAAGCGATCAGCAGGCTTGATAAATTCATCAGCCAAAGCCTCGTGATGGGCTTTGATGAGATCATCGTCAAGCACGGCATCGGCACGGGCAAGCTCGCGCTCGCGGTAAAGGAGTTTTTAAAATCGCATCCGAGCGTCAAGGGCTTTCGCGATGGCACGCCCGCAGAAGGAGGCTTCGGCTCAAAGGTCGTATCGCTTTAGGCTCTAGATCAAAGAGTTTTTCGCTTCAGCCGCCAGCGCAAACGATGCGGAATTCGCTCATTTCATCTATACCTTCGCCGAGGTTTTTTAAGCGCGGGTGCTTTTAACGTAGAATTTCGCCGCGGGATTTATAGCTTGGCTTTTACACTAAAATTTCATGCGGCGTAGCCGCGATAGAAAATACAGCGCGGACGTAGTCCGCCCCTTATAAAGCGTCGTCGGGGGATGGGTGGGGTTTGTGGGCGAGCGGAGCAATGCGGTGCTGCGGGGCAGCGCCGCCTCCGCGAGAAGTGTGACCTCGCAATTCAAGCCCCCTTCCCGCCCCAAGAGAAAGAAATCACGGCATAAATTTTGCAAGCTGTGAATTTATAGATGAAATGTTATTTTGTAAATTTCTATAAAATTTTATGGATATAGGTTGGTGTCTGGATGCATTATACGTGATATTCGTAAGGAGGCGGCGCTCAGAGTTGCGAGGCGCGCCCGCCCCCTTACCAACCCCCACCCGCGCGACGCTAGCGGTGCGAGCTACGCTCGCGTTAATTCTTTATATTGCGACTACGCCGCATAAAATTCCACCAATCCTAAAAGATCTGATAATAAAATTCTTTCGTGCTTAAAATTTTAAAATTCCAAGCGCAAAAGAATTTTGAAATTCCAAATACGATAAAATTTAAGTGACTGCGGAATTTTAGAATTCCTATTATTGGCGAAATTTCGGAATTCTGATCGGCAACGAAATTCTAAAATTCCATAAATTTAAAACGACTGAATAAGGAGGCCTCATTGAACCCGATTACCGAAAAGCGCAGCGTTTCGGGCTATTACTACGCCGAGGATCGCGAGTATGTATATTTCGTAACGGACGCGCCACGCGAGCAAAACTACCGCTTTATTTTCGACGCGGACGCGATCTATTTGCAGGAGGGTGCCGCCGAGGTGCGGCTTAGCAGCGAGGCGGAGTTTTTCGCGGTCGTCAAAAAGATCCTAGCACAATATCGCGATAAAATTTTAGAGCACTCCGCAGAGCTTGAGAATTACGAAAAAATCTACACGCGCCGCGGCGATTTTTCAAAATTTATGAAAAGGCATTCGATCCTAAAATATGAAATCCGCAAATTTCAAAACAAAATTTCGCATTTTTACGAGGCGCTTCTCATCTGCGCAAACGAGCAGCCGGCGCTGAAAAAGCAGCTGAAAAACTACGCCTACGAAGCGGGCGTTTTTAAAGGCGTGATGAGCGAATATGCCGTCAGGATCGAGGATATCTATCAATTCATCCAGGGGCTTAAAAACGACAAAATTAGCCGCAACATCTACATTCTCACGATCATCTCGTCGCTGCTGATGCCGCTAAATTTCATCACGAGCTTTTTCGGTATGAACACGACGGGGCTGTTTTTAAACGGCTCGACGCACGGCACGCTCATCGTGACGCTTGCGATGTGCGTGATTTTCGCGGCGATGGTTGGCTTTCTTATGCTCTACGCCAAAAAGCGAAACTAAAGCGAAGGAGTTAAATTTTGAACAAAAACGAGCTAAAAAATATCCTAGGCGGATACTTCGGAAGGGAGATTGCGGGCGATTTTAGAGTGCTGAAAGAGTATGAGATCGCACGCTGCAACGACGCGGCAAAATTTCCTTTTGAGGGCGACAGCGGGCTGCTGCGCGAGTTTTGTATATTTGCAGACGGCGGCAGCGGCGATCTTTGGTTGCTAAGCTCTGGCGGCGAGATCGCGTTTTACGACCATGATTTGGAGTTTTTGTCCGAGGCAAATTTGAAAAAATTCGATCTAAATCTTGCGGGCTGGTTTGAGATAGCGGAGCTTTTTGCTAAATTCGAAGCCCTTGACGAACCGAACGCCTCGCAAAAGGCGGAGTTTGAACAAAGCGTAGCTAAAATCTGCCCGCAAATTTTAGAAATTTGGGAAATTTAAGCGCTGCTTGCGGCGCCTAAATTTAATCGCAAAACAGGAGAAACAATGAAATTTATCGCATATTACGACTCGCCGCTTGGTAAAATCACGCTCGCGGGCGATGGAGCGGGGCTTTGCGGACTGTGGTTCGAGGGCGAGAAATACTACGCGCACGCCCTCACGGCAAGCGGTGCGGATAAAAAGCGGGGCGACGACGATCTGCTCGCAAAAGAGCGGCACGCCGCGAGCGAAACGCAGCGCGATTTTGCAGCATTGAAAAAGAGTGAAGAGAGCGATTTTGCGGCAAAAGCGGCGAACGGCGCAGACGAAAAGTACAACGCGCGCGATTTTGCAGTTAAAGACACGGGCGAAAAACCTCGCGCGACCAATCTTTCGGCGCAAGGTGGGAGCGGAAAATTCTGCGCGAATGAGCAAAACGAGCAAAGCTGGTACTTTGAGGAGAGAAACCTAGCCGTTTTTGATCAAACTAGGCGCTGGCTTGATCTGTATTTTAGCGGACGCGAGCCGGGTTTTACGCCCGCTCTAAATCCCGTAGGCTCGGCGTTTAGGCGCGCCGTGTGGGAAATTTTGCTTAAAATTCCATACGGAAAAACCACGACCTACGGGCAGATCGCGCGCGAAATCGCCGCAGCACGCGGGCTAGCGAAGATGTCCGCGCAAGCCGTGGGCGGCGCCGTAGGGCACAACGAAATCTCGATCATCATCCCCTGCCACCGCGTCGTAGGCACGCACGGCAGCCTCACGGGCTACGCAGGCGGCATCGATAGAAAAATAAAGCTGCTGCAGCCAGGGGGCGTCGATATGCAAGGCTTTTTCACGCCCCCAAATAGCACCGCGCCGTAAGAATGCAATTTAAGCGGCTAATAGCGCGCCCAAGGCCCAAAAAAGCTAACCGGATAGCAAAGCCGCGCAAGATGAGGCCTGCCGCCAAAAGGACGATAAACGTTGCGAGCCGTATCGCTAAATGAGCCTAGCTATGCCGCCAAAACGGAGCCCCGTGCGAAACTCAAATCGGCGCACCGCAAAACGTCCCGCACCGGTGCGCTCAAAGAGCGGATTGAGTAAATTTTAAAATTTCGCCGCTTTTCTCCGCCTTTCACAGAAGTCGCATCGATTTAAAATTTTAACGCGCCGAGGACGGATAGATCGGCCGCCAGTTCGGCCGCTACAAAATTTGCGATAACCAAAATCTACAAGCGGCGCCGAAACGGGCGCAACAAGAAAACTAATAGGCGGCGTCGCATCTGCTTAGTAAAACTGCGGCGGACTGATGCCGAGGAGCCGCTTAGTGCAGCATTTAAGCCGCCGCGCAAAAAAGATAAATTTTATTTTTTCACGCATGATGATTTGCGCCGCATCTACAAACAAATGAAGCTCGCAGGCTCTTGGCGGTCGGTGGCGCTGCCACTACGCCGCTTAAACCTGCGCGGATATAAAATTTTATAAATTAAAATTCCATGCCGCGGACAATTCAAAATTTCGCGCTTCGAATGATCCGTAAATTCCGCACCGCACAGGGGCAATAAAATTCCATGCCTAACACTCCCAGCGGTGCTTTTTCATACGGGCGCGCTCGCCTCTAAATTCCACGCCTTCGGCCTCTAGCAGTTCGCGCTGAGCCGCAAAGCTCGCCGCCAAGGCGCCTGCGTGGTTTACGACGCGGTGGCACGGGTAATCGCCGTAGAGCACACTTGCGAGAGCACGCGCCCCACGAGCCGCGAGCAAGCGGGCAGCCCGATCAGGCGCGCGATCTGTCCGTATGATGCCACCCTGCCCGCGGGGATTTCCTCGACAAAGGTAAAATTTCATAGATCAAATTTTGCGTCAAAACCATGGCGCGATTATACTCTTTCGCGTTTAAATTTAGACCTAAATGTAGCCGCTTTGCAGCGCCAAATTCGATATAATTTCTAAAATTTAGCGCTTTAAAAGAAGTGAGCTGTGGATAAAAAATTTCAATCAGACACAAAAGAGCTGGACGAGAAATTTGCCGCTATCCCTGAAAATTCAAAGAAGCGATACGATAGGCATAAATTTATTAGACGCGTGATTATAGGGTATTATTCGTCGGCGGCTACAACCATCTATTTCTCGCTAATGCTAATGTTTTTTCTTGATTTGCTTTTTTCGAATATCGGTATAGAATCGTCGTCTAAAATTTTTAGAGATATTCGTGATGTCGCGATAATAGTTTTGCCTATATGCGCGACGATCTGTTTTTTAAGATACACTAAGACTAAGCGATACAGCAACCTTTTTATCAAGGATCAAGGAGATAGTTTGTTGGTCTTTACGATAGAAAATTTTGCCAGTATAGTTTTGCTTTTATATCCGACCTTGATTTTTACCGGGATATTGGAAGGCGCCGCAGCTCATATATTTTTGTACGCCTTAATCGTAGCGCCGATTTGCGGAATAGTTTTTGGGGTATGCTATTTTTTCAATACGGGCTCATATACCCCGAAAGACGAAGCGTAAATTTCACTAAATTTAACCTAGTGTCGGCGCCATGAATTTCATTAAATTTGGCCGCGTTTTTAAATTTTACGACGCAGCGCCTCGCTGAATTTCGGAATTTGGTAGTTTTAAATTTTACCTTGCCGAGGCCTTGGGGCGAGCGAAATTTAAACCGAATATTCAGCCCCTCTTTATATGTAAAGGAATATAATTTTAAAGTAAATACAAACTTTGATTTAAAGGAGAAAAGATGCAAAATCAAAGACGAGACCTACTAAAGGTGGCCGCTTTGGCGGCGGGCGCTGCGATGCTCGGTACGAGCGAACTAGCTGCGAGCGAAAAGGCGTTTAAGCTCTCAAAGCGCGATCATAGCAAGCAAAGAGCGCTGCTGCTCTCAAGCTCGGGCTACAAAGACACGAAGTATCTATCGCACGCGGTGTCGTGGATCGGTAAATTTGCACAGGAGAACAACCTCGCGGGCAAAAAAATCGTTTTTATTCCTTACGCGAGCCTGCGCAGGAGCTACGACGAATACGAAAAGCGCGTCAAAGAGGCGCTTGCGAGCTTAAATTTAAACATCGTCGGCGTCCACCACGCTAAAAACGCCGCAAAGGAAGTCGCGAGCGCGGATTGCATATTCGTAGGCGGCGGCAACACCTTCAAGCTCGTGCACGATATGTACGAAAACGAGCTCATCGCTCTGATTAGCAAAATGGTCGAGGACGGCACGCCGTATATCGGCTGGAGCGCGGGCTCGAATGTCGCGGGCGCTACGATGATGACGACGAACGATATGCCGATCATCGAGCCCGAGTCGTTTAATACCTTCAATATCTTCCCGCACCAGATCAATCCGCACTTCATCTCGGGCAAGCCTGCGGGGCACAACGGCGAGAGTAGAGAGGAGAGGCTGGAGGAATTTTTGATCGCTAATCAAAAATCGACGGTGTACGCGATGCCGGAGGGTACAGCGTTTTGGCTTGAGGGCGAAAAGGCGACCGTGCTAGGGCCTGCTGCGGTGCTTAAGATGAACTATAAGCAAAAGGTTAAGTTGATCGAGCCGGGTAGCTCATTTAAGTATTGATCGTACCCGCTCAAATTTAACCGATAGATGCGCCTGATCACCGCTCGTTTGAATGCGCAAATCGGTTAAATTTTTAATTGCGGCGCTCGGCTAAATTCGGGCGTCGCTTTTTAAATTTACGCGACAAAGCGCGTTTTGCTTATGTGAACGCGCGATCAAAAGATAAGCATCGATTTAAGCGGCGTGCGATCGCCGAAGCCATAAAAAGTAAAATTTAAAACGCAGATAAAATGCCCTACATCCACTTTCTTATGCCGCTCGGCGATTTTATTCCGTATATCGCGGATATCCTTGCCGGCTGCGGCGGGACGGTATATTTGCAAAAAAGAGCGCCTATGGCGCCGCCAAAACCGGTTCGAGTAACCGCCGAAACTTAACCGACCTGAGGCAAGGCTTAAAATTTTTATCTCGCCGGAATCGCCGCAAGAGCCCGAATTGCCTGCAAAGGTATTTTACGACGATATGTATCGAAGCATCTCGAAGGCATGGGCGGGCGGGAGACGCAAGAAGCTATAGATATGATCGCGCTACGGCTCCTCGCAAAAAATCAGGGCGCGGCTACTTGGGGAAATTTATCCGCGATCAAAAATAAACTAGAAAACGACGAAGCGATCGGTCGCGGGCTTAGCTGCGGCGCTTATTTTTACAAAGATTATTTTTACGCGAAGCGCTGCGCGGACGGTAAAATTTTAAAATTTGATCCGAACGACGACAAACTGCCGAATATTACGACGCCGTAAACGGGCGGCACCGCTAGCGCGAGCAAAAGGCGACGCTTACGCAAAAAAGCGCTGCTTGAATCACGCGCGCTTTTAGAATTTAATCGTTTTCCCGCCTAAACGGCTTGGTTATGCAAGAAAAAGCGGCATCACTCGCGCAAGGGCGCCCATGTAAGCAAAAAATCGCCCCGCCGCATCGTAAGCCGCACGATCTCAAAGCCGCCTTCGCCGCCGCTAGTTTGCGCCGCTTGCCGCAGACGGCTCGCAAAGGGCTATAAATTTAAAACGCCTGCAAATTTAAGCGTTTAGCTACTATAAACGTATCCACTCAGACGCCACATTAGGCTTCGTTGCAGGCGCAAATTTAAACGCCAGGGCGCAAGTAAATTAAATATAATGATCGCAACTAGGCTTACGCTCCTCGCATTTAATGTCGCTTTTACCGATCGCAAGCGAGCAAAGCGGCGAGTATCCCTCGGGGATGCCCACGCGAGCTGCGAGAACAGGCTCGTCAAAAAGCGTAACGACGACTGTATTTATCGGGCACGAAGCAAGCTCAAGCGAGGTTGCGCGAAGCTGCATATTTTGCATCACAGAACCCATCGCCCAGTAAATCCCGCGGTGTAGGTTTTCAAGCTTGGCGCCTTCGCATTCCTTCGGCAGTTCCGTCGCGAATTTACCCGAAAGCAAGATAAGAACGGGCGCGCCGTAAAGCGTAGTTTTGGTTTTCATCCCCATGTTTTCAAGCATTTTGCCGAATTTCTTAACGGCCGCCGCATCAAGCTCGCGCAAAAGATCTTTGTCCGTGATAACGCTTATGTGAGCATCCTTCGTGGTAAAAAGAGCGGGCGCTAGATACGCTGCCTCCAAAATCGCCTGGATCTCCTCTTTTGACGGGACTTCGGCGTTAAATTCGCGCACGCTTCGACGCTTTTTCATAGCTTCGAGTAGTTGCATTTTCTCTCCTTAAATTTGATTTTATATTTCAGGCTCGCCGCGCTTTACTCAAGCGCCCGCGAGCAGCCGTTTAGCCTAATATCTTTTTCACGCACGCTTTTATCTGTTCAAAGCTAGCCGTCGGCTCAAATCTCGCTATGACTTCGCCGTTTCTATCCACTACGAATTTCGCAAAATTCCATTTCACGCCGTCGCCTTCTAAAATTTCAGAGAAGTTGCTTTTTAGCGATTCTTCAAGTTTTGCGCTTAACGGATGGGCTACATCAAAGCCTTTAAACCCCTGTTTTGAAGTTAGAAATTTAAACAGCTCTATCGCACTCTCGCCGCGCACGTCGCCTTTTTTAAATAGCTCAAACGTTACGCCAAAATTTAGCTTGCAATTTTGCTCTATCGTCTCGTCGTCATCGGGTTCCTGATGAGCGAAATTATCGCTAGGAAAGCCCAATACGCAAAGCCCCTTGTCTTTAAACTCCTGATTTAGCACCTCAAGCTCCTCGTATTGGTTCGTAAAGCCGCATTTACTGGCCGTATTTGCGATAAGCAACACTTTGCCGCGGTACTCGCCCATAGATTTTTGCTCGCCTCTGCCTGTAGTTACGTTAATGTCGTAGATTTGTATTTTTCTCCTTTGTGGCACTTTTCGCCTTAAAATTTTTAATAAATTTTAGCGAGTGAATGTGTTCTCAGCGTGTTCTTTTGCGATTTTAAAAATTTATCTGCCGTCCCATTCGCCGCTCCTGCATTAAATTTGCCGAATTTTACCATAATTCGGCCGCCCTCTTGCGGCGCAAACGATCCTTTTTCATTGCCTTATTATGGCGCGGGCGAGCCTGAACGGCGCCGTATAAATTAACAAGATGAGGCACGGAATTTCCGTCCGATTGCAAAGCTTGAGTTTGAGTTTAAATTTAAAAAATCCGTCCCGCCGCCGTAAGTTGAAATTTTGCGCGATTGTTTTAAAATACGTTTAAAATTTTAAGGAGAGCTCATGGCATTTTCAGATTTTTTCAAAAAAGGTGGCAAAAATAGCGCAAACGCCGCAAAGATCGGCAAGACCGCGCAGGAGCGCAAGGATATAAGCATCGAAATTTTAAAATCGCAGGGCGTGCCGTATATCGATCATCTGCCGCTACGGTACGAGACGAGCGAGGTTTCCCCGCGCGAAAAAGACGAGGTCATCGCCCGCGCGATCTGCTCGTACGCGGCGATAATGTGCGCCTGCTCTATCAGAGACGAGGGCAAGCTCGCAGACGAGGATAAGCAGGGCGTACGGGGCTTTCTAGATAACCGCTACGGCTGCATAGACAAGCTCACGCGCATGGAGTGCCGCGTCGTGCAGGGCGAGGCGAGCCGCGACGAGGCCGTAAATATGGGCTGGAAATACGAGTCGCTGTGGGCGCTGATGTGGGCGATGGGGCTCGTGGATGAGCTTAGCTTTCCGAGCGAGATCTGCGATTGCGCCTTTGTGATGGACACCTTTAGCGGCGGTGATTTTTCGGAGCGCGTGAAGCTACGAGATACGGATGAAATTTTGCAGGCGCTTGATCTCATCTACCGCTACCACTGGGCGTGCGTCAATGCTCGCGTGCACGGCACGAATAGCGCGGGGCTCGACGAAGAGATCGTGATGGAGAGGCGCGGCGGGCTAGAGTGGCTGTGCTGCAAGGGGGCGGAGAACGATAATCTGACGGATGAATATAATGCGTGGGATTATCCGGACTTGAATACTTAGCAACCCCTCTTTCCTTTATACATCGTTGGAAACTTCGCCGAATTTCGGTCACGTATTATAATATACGCTCCTTCATTCGGCTCATTTCCGCCTCGTCTAAAGAAAAAATACTTCGCCTTATCTTTGCGCGCGCTGTCTTATTTTGCTATACGTCGTTGCATCTGAAATTTGCTCGGTTACATATTTACATACACGCTCCGCCCGCAAATTTCATCCCCGCCTCGTCTAGCTTTGCTATACTGCCGCCCGTATTTTTGCGCTAAAATTTAACCCTGATCGCGCGCTGTTTTTTCTAAATCCAAAATATGTGCCGACGGATCGAAAGGCATACCGAATGTGAGAATTTATGAATCAATTGGAGATTAAAATTTTAAAATTTTTCTTGCAAACTGCGCAAAGAGGATCACAAACGCAGATCCGTCGAAATTTTAGACGCGGCATGCCAAATTTCAGGGCGCCGCGGAATTTTAAAATTTAAAGTTGCGGGCGAGCAAGGCGCCCGTCCGCGTATTTTAAGCCCGCTAAATTTAAGCGGGCAACGTCTGCGCCGCAGACCTAGAAATTGCATCAGCCCTGCGTCGCAGCGCTTCCGTTCGCAAACGCCGCCGCATTGAGCGCCGCGTTGTAATCGGGCTCATCTACGATGTCGTCCGTGATCTGCTTGTAAGCGATCTTGCCTGCGGTATCCACGACGAAAATCGCGCGGCACGTTAGCCCCGCAAGCGTGCCGTCCGCGATCAGCACGCCGTATGCGCGCGCAAACTCCTTATCGCGAAAATCGCTTAGGGTGCGTAAATTTTTGATCCCCTCGGTCGAGCAAAATCTGCCCGCGGCAAACGGCAGATCCATCGAGATCACGAAAACCTCGGTATTTTTTATACTCGCGGCGCGCTCGTTAAATTTGCGCGTCTCGATCGCGCACACGTCCGTATCCAGAGACAGCACGGCGATGATGACCTGGGCCTTGCCCGTGCCGCCACCGACTTTGACCTCGCTAAGATCGGCCGCGACCAGACTAACCTATGGCGCCTCATCTCCAAGCTTAAGCTCGCTACCCGAAAGACCGACGCTTACGCCTTGCAATTTGGTTTATTGCATAATTTTCCTTTGTTTTGAAATATTTAAAACGGGCGCATTATAGCCCGCGAAAGTAAACGCCTGCTAAATCCGAGAACAGGCGAGCTCGGGCGTCGGCTCGGCCGATATGATCGGCGCGTAGATCGCTCTGCGAAGATCAAATTTTACGGCGCAAAGCGGCGGCAAAATTTAAACACCCGCCTGCGGAAAATATCGCAACTTAACATAAAGCGCTGACGATCGCAATCCGATATAAGTCTATAATAGCGCTCCGCCTTGAGGCTACGCCGAAGGTAAAATTTCGCCCCGTTTGCGCGATTCCGCTTGCGGCGATTTTATCCGTAAATAAAAATCAAAGCGATAGCGCTGCGTATGTTTAATCCGCGAGGGAATAAATTTTGATAAAGCAAATAGACGACGCCGCGCGCACTTTAAGTTATGCTTTAAATTTTTAAATTTAATTGAAATTTTTTGATCTAAATTTACGATCGGCGGAAGTTAAAATTTATGAATTGAAATTTTATTCGGAGTCGGAGTATGAATTTAAATTTACGCTAGTAAAGCGGGTTAAATTTGAAGGGCTATTTTAAAATTTCAAGAAGCGCCAGGGTTGGCGATAAAGCTATCGCCGCACCCTAGCGTCCATTAAGCTTAGCCGTTGCGCTTTTTGATGATCTCTTCGCCGACGTTTTTAGGAACCTCGTCGTAGTGATCAAATTCCATCGAATAGGTCGCGCGACCCTGCGTCTGAGAGCGCAGATCGGTCGAGTAACCGAACATCTCCGAAAGCGGGCAAAACGCGTCGATGATCTTGTTGCCACCGCGCTCGCTCATATTATTAACCTGTCCGCGGCGCTTGTTTAGATCGCCGATGACGTCGCCCATATACTCCTCAGGGGTTTCTACCTCGACCTTCATCATAGGCTCCAAGATTACGGCACCCGCTTTTCTAGCGCCCTCTTTAAAGCCCATAGAAGCGGCGAGTTTGAACGCCATTTCGGAGCTATCGACTTCGTGGTAGCTTCCGTCATAGACTGTTACGCGCACGTCCTCGACCGGATATCCCGCCAAAACGCCGTTTTGCATCGCCTCTTGGCAGCCTTTATCGACTGCAGGGATGTATTCTTTCGGAATCGCGCCGCCTTTGATATCGTTTACGAACTCATATCCGGTGCCAGGCTCCAAAGGCTCTAGGCGCAAAAATACGTGACCGTATTGACCGCGACCGCCCGACTGCTTGGCATATTTGTATTCCTGCTCGACCTTTTTGCGGATAGTCTCGCGATATGCGACCTGCGGCTGTCCGACCTCTGCTTCGACTTTAAATTCTCTAAGCATTCTATCTACGATGATCTCGAGGTGCAGCTCGCCCATTCCCGAAATGATCGTCTGTCCGCTCTCCTCGTCGGTCGCAACCCTAAAGCTTGGATCTTCTTGCGCCAATTTTTGAAGCGCGATACCCATTTTTTCTTGATCGGCTTTGGTTTTAGGCTCTACCGCTACACTGATAACGGGATCAGGAAATTCCATACGTTCTAAAATTACTTTATCTTTTTCGCTAGCTAGCGTATCGCCCGTAAGAGTATCTTTCAGACCCACGACGGCACCGATCTCGCCCGCATAAAGCTCTTTGATCTCTTCGCGTTTATTCGAGTGCATTCTTAGCAAGCGGCCGATGCGCTCTTTTTTACCCTTGCCGGTATTTACGACATAGCTGCCGCTTTCCAAAACGCCGCGATATACGCGCACAAATGTAAGCTGACCTACGAAAGGATCGGTCATAATCTTAAATCCAAGACCCGCGAACTCACCCTCATCGGTAGAGCTTACGTGAACCTCGCTGCCGTCCTCATACTGACCCTTAATCGCAGGCACTTCATCAGGCGCAGGTAGATAATCTACGACCGCATCTAGCAAAGGCTGCACGCCCTTATTTTTAAACGCGGTGCCGCATAGCATAGGAAAAAAGCTTAGGCTTAAGCAGCCTTTCTTGATGCCCTTTTTAATCTCTTCTACGCTTAGCTCTTCGCCGTTAAAATACTTCTCCATCAAAGCTTCATCAGTCTCTGCTACCGCCTCAATCATCTTGTCGCGGTACTCTTGCGCTTTTTCTCGTAATTCAGCAGGAATTTCAACGATCTCGGGAGCAGAAGGACCCTTGCTATCGTCCCAAACGAGCGCTTTCATAGTAACCAAATCGATAACGCCTTTAAAATCGTCCTCAGCGCCAATCGGAATTTGAATCGGAACCGGATGTGCTTTTAGTCTATCTTTTACCTGCTGTTCGACATTATAAAAATTTGCGCCGACGCGGTCCATCTTATTTACGAAAATGATGCGTGGAACATGGTATTTATTCGCTTGACGCCAAACGGTCTCGCTTTGAGGCTGAACGCCACCTACAGAGCAAAATACTGCTACCGCGCCGTCTAAAACGCGCATCGAGCGCTCGACTTCGATAGTAAAGTCAACGTGACCCGGGGTGTCGATCAAATTTATCTGATGATTATTCCAAAAGCAGGTAGTTGCCGCAGACGTGATCGTGATGCCGCGCTCGCGCTCTTGCTCCATCCAGTCCATAGTAGCAGCGCCCTCGTGAACCTCGCCGATCTTATGACTCATGCCGGTAAAAAATAGAATTCTTTCGCTTGTAGTGGTCTTTCCGGCATCGATGTGGGCGGCAATACCGATGTTTCTAACCATATGTAAAGGGGTTTTTCTTGCCATGATGCCCTCCTACCAACGATAATGCGCGAAAGCTTTGTTGGCTTCCGCCATCTTGTAGGTATCTTCTTTCTTTTTAAATGAAGAGCCTTTAGAATTTGCGGCGTCCATAAGCTCGTAAGCCAGGCGCTCTATCATCGTGCGCTCGCTTCTTTTTCTTGCAAAAGAGATGATCCAGCGAATAGCCAAAGCCTGCTGGCGAGCCGGTCGTACCTCGATCGGAACCTGATATGTGGCGCCGCCTACACGACGAGATTTTACCTCCATCAAAGGTTTAACGTTATCGATGGCATCGTTAAAAATTTCGATGCCTTTCTTCTCACCGCCTTTATTGTCGATGAAATTTAAGGCGCCGTACATAATCTCGGTAGCGACGCTCTTTTTGCCGTCGAACATAAGCGAATTAATAAATTTTGTGATTACCTTGCTGTCATAAATCGGATCAGGCATAACTTCCCTAACGGGAGCTTTTCTTCTTCTCATTTTATTCCTTCAAATTTTAAAATTTTACTCAAACTCGGCAAAATCTAGTGCCGGTCTGTTTCGGCTAAACTATTTTTTAGGTCGTTTAGCACCGTATTTTGATCTTGCAACGGTTCGTTTCGCAACGCCTGCAGTATCGAGCGCACCGCGGACGATGTGATATTTAACGCCCGGTAGGTCCTTTACGCGACCGCCGCGAACTAGCACGATGGAGTGCTCTTGTAGATTGTGACCTTCACCGCCGATATAGCTGATGACTTCAAATCCGCTAGTAAGCCTTACTTTGGCAACTTTACGAAGCGCTGAGTTTGGCTTTTTAGGGGTCGTAGTATAGACCTTAGTACAAACTCCTCTTCGTTGAGGGCAATTCTTTAGCGCCGGAGACTTCGATTTCTCGGTAATCTTCTTGCGCTCTTTTCTGACCAATTGATTTATGGTTGGCACATCTTTCCTTTCACAAAAATTTATTCAAAAAGATTTGGATTATACTTTGTTTAAACTTACAGAAACGTAAATTTAACTAAATTTTAATCTCTAATCAGTACAAACTCTCCGCCGCCGCAGATCACTAAGCAGATCGCAGCAGAAAGATACAGATATATGATTTCCAGCTCAAATCCGCCCACGCCGGTAAGCGCGCTCAACGGAGTGTGTAGGACATATATTATCATGAGCACGTTTGCGATCACAAGCAGAGCGCCTATGCGGCAAAATACGCCTATGATTATCATCGCTGGCGCCAGCACCTCGCCTACGTATGCGCCGTAAGCCACTAAATCCGGAATTCCTCTGGCTACCAGCATCGATTTTACGCCGTCGATACCATGAGTAAGCTTAAAAATTCCGTGCATTAAAAGACAAACTCCAAGCCCCAACCTGATAAACAACAGACCGAAATTTATGTTGATCATATTCATGTTTCATCCTTTAAATTTAGGGCTTGCGCCCAAAATTATTTTTTGAGTTTAACTTCCTTATCTTTATACAGACCTGTTCCGACCGGAATTATGCGACCTAAAATCACGTTTTCTTTTAAGTCCTCCAATCGGTCAAATTTACCCGCGATACTAGCCTCGGTTAGAACCTTCGTAGTCTCTTGGAAGGACGCTGCCGAAATGACGCTATCGCTTCCTACGGCCGCACGAGTTACGCCCAGTAGCACGGACTCCGCGATCGCAGGCTCGCCACCAATTTTCATAATGCGCTCGTTTTCTTCTCTAAATCTACGGCGGCTAATCAGATCGCCGACGATTAGCTGAGTATCGCCGCTATCGACAATTCGAACCTGGCGGAGCATCTGAGATACGATAATCTCGATATGCTTATCGCTGATGACGACGCCTTGAGAGCGGTAAACCTGTTGAATTTCGCTTATCAGATAGTAATGCAGCGCCTTTTCGCCTAAAATTCTAAGCACGTCGTGCGAGCTGATAACTCCGTCGGTAAGCTTCTCGCCAGCGTGGACGAACTCGCCGTTTCGCACTTGGATCTGGCGGCTCTTATCGATCAGATACTCCGCACTCGTTCCATCCTCGCCCTCGATTACGATGCGCTCTTTTGCGCGCAGTGCCTTATCAAAGCGGACGGTTCCGTCGATGTCCGCGATAATCGCGGTATTTTTCGGACGGCGCGCCTCAAATAGCTCCGATACGCGCGGCAAACCGCCGGTGATATCTTTTGATTTCGCAGCAGCCTTCGGCGTCCTAGCCAAAATATCTGCAATCGCTACTTGATCGCCCTTATTTGTAAAAATCGCAGTTTTCGGTCCTAGATTATATTTGATAGGCTCACCCTTGCTAGGAGTTACGATGATAGCCGGTTTAACGCCCTGCGGTAGATATTCGTTGATAACCAAACGGCTTTGACCGGTAGTCTCGTCATATTGCTCCGTAGCGGTGTATCCCGGCTCGATATCCTCGAAGCTGATCTTACCCTCGCACTCTGCTGCTACCGGGATAGAATACGGATCCCACTCAGCGATAATCAAGCGATCGTCTTTCTTAGGCTTAGCGATAAGATCTTCGCTTTTTACGACGCTATTATCATCATAGGTAATGACCGATTCGCGCGGTATATAGTGGCGGATCGCCTCTCTGCCGTTGTCATCGGAGATGACTACGTACATACCCTTTTCGCTTACGATGTGACCTTTTTTGATATCTCTTAGTCTCTCCAAATAATCACCCTTTAGGATGAAATATTTAAGCGTACCATTTGCTCCAGCTTTGATCTTTTGGGTTACCGGCTCGCCGTCTTTGACGCGAAGTTCGCTGGCAAACGGAATTCGAGTAGGGATATTCCAGTCTTCTTTTATAACCTCTACTAAACTATCATTTTCCCCAACGGTTTCGCCGTCTTTGAAAACGATGTAGAATTTCCCCTCTACCTTGCCGCTTACGCCTGCAAGCTCGGTAGGCTTGGCTAGATCGTGGCGTCGGATAGTATATTTAAATTCTTCTTTCTTACCTTTTAGCGTTATATTTACGTCGTCGTGAGTTATATCGATGCTTACCTTGCCGGTAATTGGAGCTTTGATCTTTGGCTCTACCAAAAGCACCGCAGCGTTTCTGCGGTTCATTACGATATTTTTGCCGCCGTTTTCGTAGGTCTTTACGTTGTAATATCTGATAAAGCCTTCTTTATCGGCGATTACTTGGCGATCTTGCTGCTCGGTAGATGCTGTACCGCCAGCGTGGAAGGTTCGTAGCGTAAGCTGCGTACCCGGCTCGCCGATTGATTGCGCAGAGATGATACCAACCGCTTCACCCGGTTTTACCAGCTTGCCCTCACCTAAATTTACACCATAGCACTTCGCACAAACCCCTTTTTCAGCCTTGCACGTAATAGGCGTACGGATGCTTACGGATTTGATGCCGGCATCGACTATGGTGCGCACCTCGTTAACGCCCAGAAGCGTGCCTTCGGTGAATAAAATTTCATTCGACACCGGATCAATCACATCCGAGCTTAGCACCCTACCCATAATCCTATCGGCTAGGCTTTCGATCTGGGTTCCGTTTTCTACGATCTCAGTAACCTCGATACCCTCGTGCGTGCCGCAGTCGTGCATCGTAACTCTAACATTTTGCGCGACATCGATCAGCTTTCGCGTCAGATAGCCCGCGTTTGCGGTCTTTAGCGCCGTATCGGCAAGACCTTTACGCGCGCCGTGAGTCGAGATGAAGTACTCGTTTACATTCAGACCTTCTCTAAAATTTGAAGTGATCGGCGTTTCGATGATTGAGCCGTCGGGCTTACTCATAAGACCTCTCATGCCCGCTAGCTGCTTGATCTGCTCAGCGCTACCTCGCGCGCCGCTATCGGCCATCATATAGATGGAGTTAAAGCCATCCTTGTCCTTCTCCATCATCTTCATCATCTCATCGGCTAGCTTTTTGCTGGTGCTGGTCCAGATGTCGATCGTTTTATTATAGCGCTCGCCGTCAGTTAGCAAGCCCGCGCCGTATTGGTTCTGAACCTCTCTAACCTGCTTTTTAGCCTCTTCGACGAGGCTTGCTTTGGACTTCGGCACGATGATGTCCGAAACGGAGATCGAAACGCCCGCTTTAGTCGCGGATTCAAAGCCTAAATTTTTAAGATTATCCAAAAATTCCGCGCTTATCTCAAGGCCGCCGTTTTTATAGACATAATCGACGAGCTCAGCGATATCCTTTTTCTTCATGATCTTATTCCAAAGATGATCCGGAATGAAGCTAGGCAGGATCGATTTGATGATCAATCGCCCCGCGGTCGTAAAGATAATGCGATGATCGATCATCGTTTTAATTTTAGCGTGGATGTCTAGGGCGTTTGCCTCCACGGCGAGCATTACTTCATCGACGTTTGCAAAAATTTTATTTGTTCCTTTTGCACCCGGCTTTTCGAGGCTTAGATAATAAATTCCTAAAACCATATCCTGGCTAGGCACCGCGACAGGCTTTCCGCTCGCAGGAAGCAAGATGTTCATCGAGCTAAGCATTAAAATTTTACATTCCGCGATCGCCTCTTGGCTAAGCGGCACGTGCACCGCCATCTGATCGCCGTCGAAGTCCGCGTTGAACGCGGCGCAGACTAGCGGATGCAGCCTGATCGCCTTACCCTCGACGAGCACGGGATGAAACGCCTGAATAGACATCTTATGAAGCGTCGGCGCGCGGTTTAGCATAACCGGGTGATCCTTTACGACCTCCTCCAAGCACTCCCAGACCTCGTTTAGTTTATTTTCGATCATCTTTTTGGCCTGCTTAACGGTCGTTGCGTAGCCCTTCTCTTGCAGGCGGGCGATTAGATGCGGCTTGAATAGCTCAAGCGCCATCGTCTTAGGCAGACCGCACTGATCCATGCGTAAATTTGGACCTACGACGATGACGGAACGACCGGAAAAATCCACGCGCTTGCCGAGCAAATTTTGACGGAAGCGACCCTGCTTGCCCTTAATGATCTCGCTTAGAGATTTAAGCGGTCGCTTATTGGCGCCCTTTACGGCGTTGGCGCGACGTCCGTTGTCAAAAAGCGCATCCACCGCCTCTTGAAGCATTCGTTTTTCGTTGCGGATGATGATCTCGGGTGCGTCGAGCTCCATCAGCCTTTTGAGCCTAGAATTTCGATTTATGACGCGGCGATACAGATCGTTTACGTCCGAAACCGCAAATTTTCCGCCTTCAAGGCTAACGAGCGGGCGTAGATCGGCAGGTAGCACGGGAAGATTCGTAATCATCATCCACTCGGGCTTATTGCCGGAATTTAAAAAGCTCTCGACGACCTTTAGACGCTTGACGATGGTTTTTTTCTTCGCTTCGGAGTTTGTATTAGCCATCTCCTCTTTCAAAGAATTTAAAATTTCAACTAAATCAAGCTCGGCTAGCATATCGCGGATTACCTGACCGCCCATTTTGGCGACGAAGCCCGTCTGCGAAAAGCGCTCTTTTAGGCTCTGGTACTGCTCTTCGTTTAAAACGTCGTATTTCTCGACCTTTTTAGAATTTTCATTATCGTAAAACGCCTCGCCTGCACTTTCTACGATATACGCCTCGTAGTAAAGCACGCGCTCGAGATCCTTCATCTTGATGTTTAGCAGCGTACCGATGCGGCTAGGTAAGGAATTTACGTACCAAATATGCGCCACCGGCGTTACCAGCTCAATATGCCCCATTCTAGTGCGGCGAACCTTCGAGCTCGTGATCTCGACGCCGCACTTTTCGCACTTCCAGCCCTTATAACGCATCTTTTTATACTTGCCGCAGATGCACTCATAATCCCTTACGGGGCCGAAAATTTTAGCGCAAAAAAGACCGTCGCGTTCCGGCTTGAGCGTGCGGTAATTGATGGTTTCGGGCTTTTTGACCTCGCCGTGGCTCCATGCTTTGATCTGCTCGGGGCTAGCGAGTCTGATAGCAAACGCGTCGAAGTCGTGAACTCTAGCGTCCTCTTTTATTTCTATTCTTTCTAAATTTGAATTATCGCTCATTTATTCTCTCCATTCTCGTAAATTTCAACGTCTAGAGCAAGCGATTTAAGCTCGTTAGTTAAAACAAAAAATGTCTCAGGAATTCCGGTAGACGGAACGTTTTCGCCTTTTGTCAGCGCCTTATACGCAGCCAAGCGTCCGTCGACGTCGTCGGATTTGATCGTTAGCATCTCGCGAAGCGTGTATGCAGCGCCGTATGCCTCCAGAGCCCAAACTTCCATCTCTCCGAATCTTTGACCGCCGAATAGCGCCTTGCCGCCGACCGGCTGCTGCGTAACTAGGCTGTAAGGACCGGTGCTTCTTGCGTGAACCTTCTCGTCGACTAGGTGGTGTAGTTTGAGATAATACATGCAGCCCACGTTTACGCGCTCTTTGATCTTTTCGCCGGTGCGACCATCGTAAAGCTCGGTCTTGCCGTCCTGATCGATGCCCGCCATCTCAAATAGCTTTTTGAAATCCTCCGGCACGATACCTTCGAATATCGGAGCGGAAAATCTAACGCCCTTAGCCCAGTCTCTAGCGTATTTTAAAAGATCCTCGTCGCTGATCTTCTCAAGCGTTTTTTTAGCCTGCATTAGTTTGGAAACGCCTGCGATCTCAATCATTTTGGCGCGAAGGGTTTTTATCCATTCACCCGTTTTCTCCTCTAAAATTTTAGCGATCTGCTCGCCTAAGCGCCAGCCCACAAGGCCCAAGTGGCTCTCCATTATCTGACCGATATTCATACGACTTGGAACGCCGAGAGGATTTAGCACGATATCCACGCGCTGTCCGCTAGGCAGATACGGCATATCGACCTCAGGAACGATATTTGAAACGATACCCTTATTTCCGTGGCGGCCCGCCATCTTATCGCCCACTTTTAGCTTGCGCTTAGTCGCGATATAGACCTTTACGAGCTTAACGACGCCGCTTGGCAAGATATCGTCTTTTTCTAAAATTTCGATCTTTTCGTCATGCTCCTCTTTGAGCTTGCGCTTCTCGTTTTGGAAATGGTTTTTTAGCTCTTCGTATTCCTTCTGAACAGCTTTAGAATAAGCCTTGACAAAGGAATTTAACGTAAAGCGGTTGGAGCTTTCAAGCTCCTCTTTTTTAACCTTATCGCCCTTTTTATAATCTTTTTTATTTAGGCTTTGATCGCTTTGCAAAGCGCTTTTTGAAAGAAGCGCCACTACCTTTAACATCTCTTCTCGATCGAGCATCAAAAGCCTATCGTGATGCTCCCTTTCGAGCTCGGTTTTTTCATCTTCATAGGCTTTGTTCGTGCGTGGATCTTTCTCGTAGCCCTTTTTGGTAAAAATTTTAACGTCGATTACCACGCCTTCCATCGAAGCGGTAGCGTAAAGAGATTTATTTACCACATGTCCCGCCTTCTCGCCGAAGATCGCGCGTAAAAGCCTCTCTTCAGGCGTCGGTTTAACCTCGCCTTTCGGAGTTACCTTGCCTACTAGGATCATGCCCGGCTTTACGTGAGTACCGATCTTTACGATACCGCTATCATCGAGGTGGGTAAGCTCCTCCTCTTTGATATTAGGGATGTCGCGCGTGATCTCCTCCACGCCGTCTTTAAGCTCTCTAGCCTCGATCTCTTTTTCATAAACATGCACGCTGGTGTATTCGTCGGCACGAATCATCTTTTCGCTCATGACGACGGCGTCCTCATAATTATAGCCATGCCACGGCATGAAAGCTATGAGGGCATTTTTGCCGATCGCGAGCTCGCCGCCGTCCATGCTAGGACCGTCGGCTATGATTTGACCTGCCTTTATCACGTCTCCTTTTCGCACGATAGGGCGCTGTGAAAAGGTAGTGTTTTGGTTGGTGCGTAAATTTTTCTCCATCGAGTAGTGATCGATAAACGGTCCCTTCTCGTCTTCGCCCAAAATGAATATGTTTTTATTATCGACCTTTTCTACGACGCCGTCGCGTTTAGCCTTGATCGCTTCCCACGAATCTCGTGCGATTATCGCTTCCATGCCCGTTCCAACGATAGGGGCGGTAGAGTGTAGAAGCGGCACGGCTTGGCGCTGCATGTTCGAGCCCATAAGTGCGCGGTTAGCATCGTCGTGCTCCAAAAACGGAATCAACGACGCCGCTACGCCCGCGACCATACCGGAGCAAAGATCAATCAGCGAAATATCCTCGCGCTTAGCCATGATGTTTTCGCCGTCTTTTCTGACCTCCAAAAGCTCCTCTACGATATTGCCCTCTTCGTCCAATTTAGCGGACGCAGGAGCGATTACGAGCCCCTCTTCCTGCGTAGCGGTAAGATAGACGATCTCATCGGTAACCTTGCCGTTTACGACCTTTTTATACGGAGCTTCGACGAAGCCTAGATCATTTACCTTCGCATAGGTCGCTAGGGTGTTGATCAGGCCGATGTTTTGGCCCTCCGGAGTTTCGATAGGACAAATTCTACCGTAGTGCGTAGGATGGACGTCACGCACCTCAAAGCCTGCGCGCTCTTTAACCAAACCGCCCTCGCCCAGCGCGGATAGACGACGCTTATGCGTAACCTCGCTAAGCGGGTTGGTCTGATCCATAAACTGGCTTAGCTGACCGCCGGTGAAAAATTCCATAAGCGTAGTGGTGATGATTTTAGGGTTTACGAAATCATACGGCATAAGCTCGTCTAAATTTCCGCTAATGCCGGTAAATTTATCTTTGATCGCCTTTTGAACCTTGATAAATCCAAGGTGCATCTCATTTGCCAAAAGCTCTCCGATCGAGCGGATGCGGCGGTTTCCAAGATTATCGCGATCATCGATGAAGCCGTCGCCGTTTTTAACTCTAATTAGATATTTCGCCGTCTTGATAATATCCTCGCTGGTTAGTACGGTTACGTACTCCGGCGCCTCGATGCCTAGTTTATGGTTCATCTTCATACGGCCGACTTTAGTTAGATCGTAGCGCTCCGGGTTGAAAAACAGATCGTTTACGAAGCTCTTTGCCGCTTCTTTTACCACCGGCTCGCCCGGGCGCATAACCTTGTAAATTCTAATCGCAGCCAGATCGTTCTCGTCGTCTATGCCCTCACTTTGCTGCAAGAGCTTAAGCGCGTCAGCATCTTGAATGAAAGAATTTATGATAGAAGTATCTACGCCGCTAGCTAGGTCGTTAGCGATCGTAAATTTTTTCTCGGCGTTAGCGATCTTGGCTAGCTTGCCCTCATCTAGCGCAGTTAGCGAATCAAAAAGTACCTCGCCGCTGTTTTTATCGACGATGGCATCGGCTAGGTAGCGCTCGGCTAAAATTTCAGCTGGATACTCGATGAGTTTTAGTCCGTCCTCTGCTAACTTCTCCGCTTTTTTGGATGTTAGGCGCTTGCTTGCTTGATGAAGCACTTCGCCCTTTTCGTTTATAATGTCGTAATCGAGCCTGCCCGCGTATTCTTTCGGATCGAAATCGGTTAGGAATTTTCCTTTTTTAATATAGATCGTCTTAATAGGATAAAATAATTTTATTATGTCTTGTTTTTTGTAGCCTAGTGCGCGAAATAGGATCGTTATCGGAACCTTGCGCCTTTTATTTATGCGCACATATAGTACGTCTTTTACGTCGTATTCGAAATATAACCAGCTGCCGCGATCCGGTATTATTTGAGCGGTGTAGATGAGTTTATTTAAAACCGTAGGGCTCTCTTCCTCTTTGAAGATTACGCCCGGGCTTCTGTGCAGCTGATTTACGACTACGCGCTCTACGCCGTTTATGATAAATGAAATTCTATCGGTCATTAGAGGAATGTCGCGAATAAATATATCTTGCTCTTTGATCTCTTTTACGCCGATTTTTTTGCCCGTCTTTTCATCGCGCTCATGCACGAGTAAGCGGAGCTTCATCTTTAAATTTACCGAATAAGTAAGCCCTCTTTCCATGCATTCTCTAATCGAATACTTTGGCTTTGAGATTTCGCTGCTTACATACTCGATACTTAGTCTATTCTGTGCATCGTGGATAGGAAAAATGGCTTTGAAAACCTTCTCTATGCCGCTTTCTCCACCCGAGTTATCAAGATTTAAAAAATGATCAAAACTTTTCTTTTGTAGTTGTAATAAATTCGGAATTTCGATGTCTTTGGGAACCTTTGAAAAATCCACTCTAAGACGATTTCCTGAATATAGGCTGTTTAACATTCCACTACCTCGTAGTTGTATTTTAAAGAAAGAAGTGCCGATGCGACGCACCGGCACACATTTGTATGCGAAATTTTAAAATTCCGCGATTTATTTGAGTTCGACTTTAGCGCCTGCTTCTTCAAGTTCTTTTTTGGCCTTCTCGGCGTCTTCTTTGTTGAGTCCCTCTTTAAGAACGGACGGAGTAGCCTCGGTAGCGTCTTTGGCTTCTTTTAGACCAAGACCTGTTAGGGCGCGAACAACCTTAATTACGTTGATTTTCTTGTCACCCGCCTCAAGCAATACGACGTCGAATTCTGTTTTTTCTTCAGCCGCTGCCGCACCTGCACCACCTGCACCTGCGCCGCCAGCTACCATAACTGGAGCTGCGCTTACGCCAAATTTTTCCTCAAATTTTTTAACTAGTTCGCTAAGCTCTAGCACCGAACGATTAGAGATATACTCCAAAACCTCTTCATCTGTTGAAATTGCCATTTTATTCTCCTAAATTTTAATTAAGCGCTAGCTTCTTTTTTCTGCTTAAGCGCATTTAAGCCGATCGTAAAATTTTGAATCGGCGCATTCCATACTTGAAGTAACATCGCAATAAGCTCGTCTCTCGAAGGCATCTTCGAAAGCGCTCTAACCTTATCTACGCCGGCTACTTCCCCATCGATATGAGCGGTCTTAAGCTTAAAAATTTCATTTTTCTCTTCAAATTTAGCCGCTACTTTACATACAGAAAGCTGCTCGCCCCATAAGAAGATATTGGTATCTTTAAAGCTAAGTCCGTTTTTTTCGGCATTTTTTAAAGCGATATTGGCTAGGGTATTTTTGATAACCCGAACCTTTACGCCCGCTTCGCGCGCGCTATTTCTAAGATCTTCAAGCTGCTTAACGCTAAGGCCTTTAAAATCGGAAATTACTATAGCTTCGCTAGCCTTGAAAGCCTCGCCAAGCTCCGCTACTATCTTTGATTTTTCGTCTCTCGTCATTAGGTCTCCTTTCCGATCGGTGATTTCAAGCCAAGCGATCGAAATTGTGAAATTTCGACCAATTAAGTTAAAAACCTTGAGCTATCTCCAATCTAAGATAAAAATTTAAAATTTTATTTTAAATCGATTATTTCTTGATTATCCAACGTAACCGCAGGACTCATAGTAAGTGAAAGCGATGCATGAGTTACGTATCTACCCTTCGCAGTCGCTGGCTTATGCTTATTTATGGTTTTGATAAACGTCGTAAGATTGTCTAAAAGCTGCTCTTTGCTAAAGCTCGCCTTGCCAAGGCCTGCGTGGATATTTCCTTGCTTATCGACGCGGAAATTTACCTGTCCACCCTTAGCATTTTTAACGGCCTGAGCGACATCCATAGTAACGGTACCGGTTTTAGGGTTCGGCATAACGCCTTTTGGACCAAGAATACGACCTACCTTACCGACTAGTCCCATTAAATTTGGAGTGGCGATAAGAACGTCGAAATTTATATTTCCCTTTTGAATCTCTTCGATCAGATCATCGGCGCCCACGATATCGGCACCTGCTTCGCTAGCCTCGCTAGCTTTTGCGTCTTTTGCAATCACGGCTACTCGAACGCTCTTGCCAGTACCAGCAGGCAAAACGACCGAGCCGCGCACCATCTGATCGGCATGTCTTGGATCTACGTTTAGTTTAAGAGCGATCTCCACTGTCTCGTCAAATTTAGCAGAAGCTAAAGTTTTTACCGTGCTTACCGCTTCGTCTACACTATAAATTTTATTTACGTCAACTTTTTTTAAAAGTTCGTTGAATCTTTTTGAATTTTTTGGCATATATTTCTCCGCAATTAAAGTGCTACCGCTTTTTTAAACCTTAGCGGTCAAAAGGTCTAGTCAGTGACCGTAATACCCATAGAACGAGCCGAACCCGCTATAATCCTAGCCGCCTGCTCTCTATCTTTGGTATTCAGATCGGCGATCTTTTTCTCGACGATCTCTAAAACTTGAGCCTTAGTTAAGGACGCTACCTTCTTTTTAAGAGGGTTGTCCGAACCCTTATCTATCTTCGCCGCTTTTTTGATCAAATCCGTCGCAGGCGGTTGTTTAGTGATGAAAGTAAAGCTTTTATCGGCATAAACCGTGATGATGACCGGGATATTAAAGCCCGCCATATCTTTGGTTCGTTCGTTAAATGCTTTGCAAAATTCCATAATATTAACGCCCTTTTGACCTAGTGCAGGACCTACCGGCGGGCTTGGATTTGCTTTTGCGGCTGCTATTTGCAGCTTGATTTCGCCAACAACTTTCTTAGCCATAAATTTACTCCTTATAAAATTTAAATAATCTTTTCAACTTGCGAGTATGAAATTTCAATCGGCGTGCTTCGTCCGAAGATCGAAACATTGAGGCGAAGCTTGCCGTGGATCATATCATACTCTTCTACGATGCCGTTGAAATTAGCAAAAGGTCCATCGACGATTCTAACCGTCTCGCCCTCATCGAAATTAATCTTGGGCTTAGGAGCCTCGCGATTATTGATCTTTTCTAGAATTATTTCGATATCTTTTTCCGGTAGCGGAGAGGGCTTTTTAGCCTCGCCGATAAAGCGACTGACCTTAGGTAGCATCTGAATTCTATGCCATAAAGTAGTATCCAGATCTAAATTTGCAAAGCAATACCCAGGATATAAGCTGCGCTCTTTAATGGTTTGCTTTGTATTTTTGACCTCTATAACATCTTCGGTAGGCACTAGCACTTCGCCGATCTTAGCCTCAAGCGCTTCGTCTTGCTTTAGCGCTTCTATCGCGCGCTTTACCGCCATCTCGCTGCCGGCGTAAGTTTGTATCGCATACCATTTATTTGCCATATTGTATCCTTGCTTAAGCCGTTATTAAAGCGGACATAATCAGATCCACTAGCGCTAAAAACAGTGCAATAACTACGACTACGACGACCACAGAGATATATGCTGTTTTAGTCTGATCTTTAGTCGGGAAAATTACCTTATCTAACTCTACTTTTGCTTGTTTATAATACTCTTTTACTTTTTCCATACCCAATCCTCGTGGCAGGGCAAGAGGGATTCGAACCCCCAACCATCGGATTTGGAATCCGGCGCTCTACCGTTGGAGCTATTGCCCTATAACAATTAGCCTTTTAACTTGACTTCTTTATGAAGCGTGTGCTTTTTTAATCTAGGGCAATATTTTTTAAGTTCTAGTTTTTCGGTCGTAGTTTTGCTATTTTTATAAGTAGTATAGTTAATATCGCCACTTTCGGAGCATTTTAATCCGACCTTTACTCTACTTGAATTCTTTGCCATTTAGTTTCCTTGAATAAAAAAGCAAGCGGAATTTTAAAATTCCGCTTGCAAAAAATTAAGCGATGATTTTCGAAACGACGCCTGAGCCTACGGTATGACCGCCTTCGCGAATCGCGAAGCGCGTACCTTGCTCAAGAGCGATCGGAGCGATTAGCTCAACGGTGATTTTAACGTTATCGCCAGGCATTACCATCTCGGTCCCCTCAGGAAGAGTAATCGAACCGGTAACATCTGTCGTACGAACGTAAAACTGCGGTCTATAATTATTAAAGAATGGAGTATGGCGTCCGCCCTCTTCTTTAGTTAGGATATAAACCTCGCCCTCAAATTTAGTATGAGGAGTGATCGATTTTGGTTTGCATAAAACCATACCGCGCTCTACTTCTTCTTTCTTGGTACCGCGCAATAAAACACCTACGTTATCGCCGGCTTCACCTTGATCCATCTCTTTTCTAAACATCTCAACGCCGGTAACGGTAGTAGTTTGAGTAGGTTTAATACCTACGATCTCGATAGTATCGCCAACTTTAACGATACCTTTTTCGATTCTACCAGTTACAACGGTGCCGCGACCGGAAATCGAGAAAATATCTTCGATCGGAAGAAGGAAGTCTTTGTCGGTATCGCGAACAGGAGTTGGGATATAGCTATCAACGGCATCCATAAGCTCCATAATCTTTGCAGACCACTCACCATCTTGTCCGGCTTTAGCCTCTTCAAGAGCCTTAAGCGCAGAACCTTTAATGATCGGAGTCTCGTCGCCAGGGAATTTATACTCTTTAAGAAGATCTCTAACTTCCTCTTCGACTAGCTCTAAAAGATCCGGATCATCAACCATGTCGGTTTTATTTAAGAAAACTACGATATATGGAACGCCTACCTGGCGAGAAAGTAAGATGTGCTCGCGAGTTTGAGGCATAGGACCATCTGCGGCGGAAACAACTAAAATAGCGCCGTCCATCTGAGCCGCACCGGTAATCATATTTTTTACGTAGTCGGCGTGACCAGGGCAGTCAACGTGAGCATAGTGACGCTTCTCGGTCTCATATTCGATGTGAGACGTAGCGATAGTAATACCGCGCTCTTTTTCCTCTGGAGCGTTATCGATATTGTCGTAGTCTTTTAGCTCGGCTAGACCCTTCCTGGAAAGAACAGCAGAAATAGCAGCTGTCAAAGTAGTCTTACCATGGTCAACGTGACCGATGGTACCAATGTTTACGTGTGGCTTGTTACGATTAAATTTTTCTTTAGCCATCATATCCTCCGTTATTGATTTGTGGATTACACAACAAACTAAGCGACTCTATTTTATGGAGCTCATAGCGGGACTTGAACCCGCGACCTCTTCCTTACCAAGGAAGTGCTCTACCTCTGAGCCATATGAGCCTAAACTCAGGCAAAGAGAAATCGCTACCAATACCCAACAATGCGACCAAAATTTAGATTATGTAAGCATATAAAAGCAGTTAAGTTTTACAGCTCCCAGTAAACCTAAATGGTGGAGCGGGAAACGGGGCTCGAACCCGCGACCCTCAGCTTGGAAGGCTGATGCTCTAGCCAACTGAGCTAATCCCGCATCAAAAATTCATGGTGGTGAGACGTGGATTCGAACCACGGAAGGCAAAGCCAGCAGATTTACAGTCTGCCCTCGTTGGCCACTTGAGTATCTCACCCTTTGATGAAATCTGGTCAAACACTGTTACAAAAAATGGAGCTGGTGGACGGGATCGAACCGCCGACCCACTGCTTACAAGGCAGTAGCTCTACCAGCTGAGCTACACCAGCATTTTGAAATTGAAGTGGCAATTATAACCGAAAAATCCCCAATTGTCAAGGCTAAAACAGCCTATTTTAAAATTTCATAAAATTTCTGCTATAATGCGCGCAATTTTAAATTTTAAGGAATTTTATATGAAAATCGTACCTTGGATCATAATAGTTTTTATGATTTATTTGATTTATTATTTTATCTCCCGCTCGGAAAAGCGTCTAAATACCCTTGAAAAGCGCTTAAATAAAATAGAAGAAAACTTAAGCGAGATAAAAAAAGCTACCGAAGCCAACAGGCTTTTGATCGAAGAAGCAAAGCTAGACTCTGAAGATGACGCAAAAGAGCAAGAATAAAATTAAATTTAAATCCATGATCTCGCTAGCTTAGCCTTTTTACCAAATATCTCGTGCTAAAAATTGTGAGTATATTTTATGCATACTTTGACATTTTTGAAAGAAATTTTGCCCCAACGTCAAAACCACAAAGCGCAAGAAGCCCATGCGTAACTAATTTGAAATTTTACGAAATTTAAAATTCGCGCTTTAAGCCTGCTGCGCCAAGCAAATCCGCGCAAATCAATAAATCAAAATTCCAGCCATTAGCCGCAAATTCCATAGAACTTCAAATAATGCCACGTAAAATTAAAATTCTGCCAAAATCCATCTTACAATTCAACTCCTTAAAATTTTGCGCAAATCCCTCAGCTAAAATTCTAAACTACAAAATTTTAGTATTTAAAATCATATTGCTCAATCCCACCGCAGCAGCAAAGCCTATGGGTTCGCACCGCACGCCACTTCAGGCTGATATATCCGAAAGCTTAAAAGCGTAGACCACAACCTCTGCAAGCTAATGATAAAATTTCATCATAATTTTTAAAAATCAAAATTTAAAAAGCACAGAATTTTACCCCAGGATTTGAATTGAGTAAAAAGACGGCGAAATGCAGGAGCTTCTAAAACGCAAAATTTATCCATTGGAATTTTCCTCGCCCACAAGCGCTTCAGCGATGAGTTCCAGCGGATTTACGCACCTCATCTGCGAGCCACTTAAAGAAAGCGAGTTATTTAGCTGCATCCTGCACGCGCTGCACTCGGCAGAAACTACGCGCACGGGTAGATCCGCCATTGCGCGCGCCTTAGCTAATCCTGCTTCACGCGCGAGCTCGTAGCGCTCGGTTTGCATCGTCACGCCGCCAAATCCGCAGCATTTATTAGGCTCATCCATCTCGGTTATTTCGTAGTTTTGAGCGAGCAAGCCGCGCGGTTCTTTCCAAATACCCTGCATTTTGCGGGCATGGCACGGATCGTGATAAGTAATCGCTAAAGCCCTTTTGCCGCGGCGCATCAAAAGATCACTTAAGTTTGTAAATTTATAAAAGTATTCGCTCGCCATAAAAATTTTACTCGCAAGCTTTTGCGCACGGGCTTTCCATTGCGGCTCGTTTTCAAAAAAATGCGCGTAATCCACCCGCAGCATTGCAGAGCACGTAGCCTCGGGCACTATAATCGCATCAAGAGCAGGCAGAGCTTTTTCGAAATATGCTATATTAAATTTTGCCACGCGTTCAACCGCTGCAAAATCTCCCGTAAAATACGCAGGGGCGCCGCAACAGGCTTGTTCCTTCATTAAATTTACGTTTAGCTTTAGCGCTCGCGCGATATGTAGAACCGCCTCGCCTACGCCCGTGTAAGCGTAGTTTGCCATGCAGCCTATAAAAATTCCGATAGTTTTTTCGCCGCCGTTGTCGATAAGCTCTGCGTGCGAGTTCATAAAGCTCTTTTTCGCAGGAGCAGGCAACAAGCGCTCTTTTTTAAGTAGTGGTAAGCCAAATCTAGGCGACATAGAGCTTTGCGTATCTTTTCGCATCTTAAAGCCACAGCTAAGAAACACGTATCCAAGCGCTGCTGCTAGATCCAGCGCTTTGCGGTGCCCGAGCAGCCAAAACGCAGCTTTTTTGTACCACGCGATGCCAAATTTTTCCGCAATGCGCGCGCGAACATTCTCGATTGCCGTATCTATGGGCAAAGACTCACCGCAAATATCTACGCAGTTGGTGCATAAAAAGCAGCTCTCAAAAATTTTCTTAGCGTTTTTATCAAGCTTTAGATCATTCCTGCCGTAAGCGCCCAAAAGATCCACGAATCCGCGTGGGCTCGTTACTTCATCGCCGTTAATGCCATGAACCGTGCAGATTTGGATACATTTACCACATTTTACGCAGCGCTCGCTAAGTGCCGCAAAATCGAACGCTCCAAGCTTTGCCCTACTCATAGCCGCGCCGCTTAAACGGTTTTAGAAAAGCGCTTCTCGCCCAAATTTTTAACCATATACTCATCAAAGCACATCGCGATATTGCGGATCAAAAGCGTGCCGGTGGGCGTTACGGAAATTCTATTCGGCGAGACTTGCACGAAATCCTTTAGCGCCTCAAGCTGCTTTAAGCTCGCGCCGAAATGCTCGAAAAATTTTATCTTAAATTTCTCCTCGATCGCCTCTATATCGACGCAAAAATTACTCATCAGCCCCATAATCACCTCTTTGCGCAGCAGATCCTCTTCATTTAGCAAAACGCCCCTGTAATACGGCAGTCTGCCCGCATCGATCGCGGCCTCGTAAGCGTCCATATCTTTGAAATTTTGCGCGTAGTGGCGCGCGCCCTCGCCGATGCTAGTTAACCCGATGCCGATCAGATCGGCGCCGCCCTTGGTCGTATAGCCCTGGAAATTGCGGTGCAGCGAGCCGTTTTTAAGTGCAGTATGAAGCTCGTCCGCGGGCTTTGAGTAGTGATCCATACCGATCATCTCATATCCGTTCGTGCTCAAAAAATCGTGCGTAAATTTTAAAATTTCAAGCTTCACTTTAGGCTCCGGCAAGGTCGTTTCATCAAATTTACGCATAGATTTTTTGATCCACGGCACGTGCGCATAGTTAAAGATTGCAAAGCGGTCCGGATCAAGCGAAAGCGCAAGCTCCAGCGTGCGCTTAAAGCTAGCTAGGCTCTGATACGGAAGACCGTAGATCAGATCCATATTTATCGATTTTATCCCCCTCTCGCGCGCCATGGCTATGACGTCCCTCGTAAGCTCGAAAGGCTGGATGCGGTGGATCTCCTTTTGTACGCGCTCGTCGAAGTCCTGCACGCCGTAGCTTATGCGGTTAAAGCCGTTTGAAACGAGCACGTCAAGCTGCTCGGCGTTCAAAAATCGCGGATCGATCTCGCAGCTGATCTCGGCTTCGGGGCTGAAATTTTTAAAATATTTTTTGATATTTTTTATGTGGCGCGCGAGCTGTTCGGCGCTAAAATACGTAGGCGTGCCGCCGCCGAAGTGCATCTGCACGACCTGGCGCGAGCCGTCCACGACGCCGCTTAAAATTTGCATTTCACGCTCGATATAGTCCAAATACCGATCCATCTTGTCGCGCTTGCCCGTGTAGATTACGTTGCAGCCGCAAAAATAACAGGCGGAGCGGCAAAACGGCATGTGAAAGTAAAGCGACAGCGGCGTGGAGCTTTTCTGATTTTTCAGCTCGTTCAAATACCCGTCGTAACTGAAGTTTTCGCTAAATTCCAAAGCGGTCGGATAGCTCGTGTAGCGGGGCCCCGGGCGCGAAAATTTCGCGTAAGCGTCGAAATCTATGCTATTCACGGCCGCCCGCCTTGGTTTTGATAAGCTCTTCGATGTCGATGAAAAGGTTTGGATGCAGGCTTTTTACGCGCGAGACGACGGCATCGACGTCTAAGCTTAATCTTTTCGCACTCGGATCTGCGCCCGTAAGCCTTCTGATCTCGTCCATACACACGATCCACGCGTCGCCGAAATCCACTGGCGTATGCTGCAAGATCGAGCGCTCAAGCTTGAGATTAAAATTTTCCTGCATCGCGTTTTTGGTCGCGGCGATAAGATTCGCAAGCGATTTTATCGAGATCATCGTGTGCACTTCGTTATTTTCGTCGATGCCGAACCACGGCTCCTCGTCGCTCCACGAGCCGCTTTTTAGCGTGAGTTTTTTCTCGTTGTCCTCGCCCTGCGAAATTTCAAAAACCGTCCTTTTCGAGCTATCCAGCCCAAAAAATTCGCTCGCTTTGTCGATCTTTTTTAGCGCCTTATCTTTTTCTTCCATGCGTTCTCCTAAATTTATCTTTTTTGATCCAGCCAGACCATGACGCCCTTTTGCGCGTGCAGGCGATTTTCCGCCTCTGCAAAAATTTCATCCGCGTGCGCTTCAAACACGGCCTCGCTCACCTCATATCCGCGGTACGCCGGCAGGCAGTGCAAAAAGATCGCGTTTTTTTCAGCCAGAGTCATTAAGCTTTCGTCCATGCAAAAGCCCGCAAAATCGCGAATTCTTTGCTCCTTTTCAGCTTCTTGCCCCATCGAGACCCAAGTATCGGTCGTCACGACGTTTGCGCCCGCTACCGCCTCTTTTATATCGTTCGTTATTAAAATTTTAGCCCCTGAAATTTTAGCATTTTCTTGCGCCTGCGCCAGTATCTGCGGATCAGCCTCGTAGCCCACGGGCGTCGCTACTCGCAGCTCAAAGCCAAGCTTGCTGGCAAGCATCAGCCACGAGTGAGCCATGTTGTTGCCGTCGCCCACGTACGCGGCTTTTATTTTTGGAATTTCAATACCGCACTCCACGATCGTCATCAGATCCGCCATTAGCTGCACAGGATGAAATTTATCGCTTAGCCCGTTTATCACCGGCACGCGGCTAAATTCCGCAAGCTCTATGAGCGTCTCGTGGCGATTTACGCGCGCCATGATCAGATCGCACATTCGCGAAATCACGCGTGCAGTGTCTTTGATAGGCTCGCCGCGCCCGAGCTGGATGTCGCGACTGCTCAAAAATAGCGCGTGTCCGCCTAGCTCGTTCATCCCCACATCGAAGCTCACGCGCGTCCTAGTCGAGCTTTTTTCAAATATCATCGCTAATTTTTGATCTTTCAAATATGGCTTAAAATTTCGCGCTTTGGCTTCTTTCTTTATCTCAAACGCTAAATTTAAAATCTCGATTATCTCGTCTTTGCTAAAATTGTTTAACGTAAGAAAGTGCCTCATATCGCTCCTTTATCTTTTATAAATTTACTAAAAAATTCTTTTAAATCGCCTTTCGTCATATCGCCCGCAGCCACCTTTACGACTACGTCTTCCATCGCCGCATAAAATTCCTCGTCGTCCAAAACTATAGAATTCACCGATAAAAACATATCGGCTAGCAAAATCGCCGTCCTTTTATTGCCGTCGATGAAAGGATGAAATTTTATGCACGAATGCGTCAAATGCACGAGTTTATCCGACATAGTAGGATAATACAGATCGTTTTTTATATTCTGCAACGCGGAAGATAAATAGCCAAGCGAAGTTTTATTATAACCTTTGCTTCCGCCTATTTTTTCTAGCATTTTATCGTGGATGAGAATAGCCTGATGCAGCGTTAAATATTTCATTTGTCTTTTTCATTTATCCTTTAATCGCTCAAAAACGGCCCTATTGCTCGGCTTATCCAGTTTCGCAATAACGGCGCTCGAAAGCTCGTCGAAATTCTCTATGCACTCATCCCCGTTTACGGGTAAAATTTTAGCTTCAAATTTCATCTTTTTTGCCAGCTTCATCACCGCATCCAAGACGGCTTCCATTTCGTTACTTTTAATCTCTAGTGCTATCTTATTCATCGCTAGCCCCTGTTTAAAATTTCCGCGATCTCTTTGGCGTGATAGGTGATGATCATATCAGCACCCGCGCGCCTTATGCCTATCATCGTCTCCATCATCACGCGTTCATAATCGATCACGCCCGCCTTCTTGCCCGCCTGCAAAAGCGCATATTCGCCGCTTACGTTATACGCGCAAATCGGCAGCAACGTGCGCTCTCGCAGGTCTCTGATTAGATCCAGATACGCAAGCGCGGGCTTTATCATCAAGATATCCGCTCCCTGCGCCTCGTCCTGCAGACTTTCGTTGATCGCCTCAAATCTATTTGCGGGATCCATCTGGTAGCTGCTGCGATCGCCGAAACTCGGCGCGCTCTCCGCCACGTCGCGAAACGGCCCGTAGTAGCCGCTGGCAAACTTGCTCGAATACGCCATAATCGGTAAATTTTCAAATCCGCCGTGATCGAGCGCCTCTCGCAAGGTAGCGATAATGCCGTCCATCATGCCGCTTGGAGCGATCATATCCGCGCCCGCTTTGGCGTGGATGAGCGCCTGCTGCGCCGAAATTTCAAGCGTCGCGTCGTTATCCACCGTCTGATGAACGTGATCGATGATGCCGCAATGCCCGTGGTCGGTGTATTCGCAAAAGCACAGATCGGTGATTACTAATAAATTTGGAAATTTAGCCTTTATCGCGCGCAGCGAAGTCGCGATGATGCCGTCCTCGCTTAGCGCGTCCGAGCCGATGCTGTCCTTTAGCGAAGGAATTCCAAAAAGTAAAATTTTATCCAAACCAAGCGATGTGAGAATTTCACACTCTTTTAAAATTTCATCCAAGCTCATCTGAAATACGCCCGGCATCGAGGCGATCTCCTTTTTGATGCCGCTTCCTTCCACCACAAAAAGCGGATAGATTAGAAAGCGGGTTTGCAGATCTGTTTGTCGCACCAGATCCCTAAGTGCGGGGTTTATTCGTAGTCTCCTAAATCGTTTAAACATTATTTTTCCTTTTTTAGCTAGAATTGTAAGATTTATAATATCACAATCGGAGTAAATTTAAGCATGGATATAAAAATTTCAGAGGTCGCAAATCTCCCCTCCCGCTTCGGAAGCTTCCGCGTTCAGTCGTTTAAGCAAGGCGAGAAAGAGCATCTAGTGATATTTAAGCAACCTTTGGAGGGCGTCGTAAACGTGCGGATCCACTCGGAGTGCCTTACCGGCGATGCGATCGGCAGCCTAAAGTGCGACTGCGGCGAACAGCTCGAAGCGAGCCTAAAATATATCGAAGAGCATGGCGGCATGGTGATCTATCTGCGTCAAGAGGGGCGCAATATCGGACTTTTTAATAAAATCAACGCCTACGCGCTGCAAGACCGGGGCCTCGATACGATCGAAGCAAACCATCAGCTCGGCTTCAAGGCAGACGAGCGCACCTACGAGATCGTGGATTTCATACTCGCTCATTTTGGAATTTCGCGCATAAATCTGCTTACGAACAACCCGCAAAAGCTGCACGATCTAAAAGTCGAAGTGGTCGCGCGCGTGCCGATAATCATCACGCCTAATAAATTTAACGAAAACTATCTGCGCGTCAAAAAAGAGCAGATGGGGCATCTGCTGTGAAGCTTGCGCCCGGCGAGAGCTTTAACGAGCAGGTGGCTAAATTTAAAGCCTGTCTGCAAAAATTTAACCGCGTCCATAGCCTCACGAATTACGACGATTTGGACGCGGTGGTACGCGACAGTCTAAGCGGAGCGAATTTCATACCGCGCTATCCGCGCATCGCGTGCGACATCGGCTCGGGAGCGGGCTTTCCAGGGCTATTTTTGGCGCTCGCGCTGCCGCTGTGCGAGTGGCATCTGTTTGAGCCCAACCAGAAAAAAGCGGCGTTTCTAACCTATGCAAAGGTTAGCCTTGCTCTAGCTAACGTAAAAATCCACGCTGAGCGCGTGCAAGACGGCGCAAAGCTGCGCACCGATCTGATAAGCTCGCGAGCGCTGATGAGTGCGCGAAGCTTAATTGAAATTTGCCGCGGCTTTTACGACGAAAACACGACGTTTTTGCTCTACAAAGGCTCGGGCGCAGAGGCGGAAGCGGAGGAATTCCGCAAGGAATTTACGAGCGCACGCTGCGAAATTTTTAGCGGCGAAAACGCTTTGAAAAATAGAAATTTTTTAGTGATCAAAGGGGTAAAATAATGGGAAAAATTCTAGCCGTCGCCGTTATCGCGGCGCTCATATATTTTTTGATAGTGCCTAGATTTCGCATAAAGAAAAAGGACGATGCGACCGAGCTTTTGGCGTGCGACGAGTGCGGGACGTACTTTAGCAACGACGAGCTTGCCCTGCGCGATAAAAAGCGCCTTTGCAAATCCTGCGAAGCCAAACTAAGGGGCGGCAAATGATCATCCTAGGCCACGCGCTCGTGCCATACGAGCCGCTGTATCTCATCAAAAACGGCGACGAAGTTTTCAAATACGACAATCTGCTCTTTAAATTTAACGACAAACTCATCGCCGCGGCGCAAAAGGCGCAGAAAAAATTTAGCGTTATTACGAACGATATAAATGAAATTTTACTCGCAAATGGCGCAGGCGCGCGCTTCATCATCGTGGATAAAAAATCCGCCGCGGCCGCACAAAAGCTAGCAAACGATTATCTTTTCGACGCCAAGATCGCGATGTTTATCGGCTCTGCGCGGGCGTTAAAAAACTTAGCCGAGCTCGGCATCGACGCGGCGATCTTTAAAGACGCGATCGCAAACGCGCCCAAATCGCTACTTGCAAGCATCGGAGATAGCGTAGGTTCGAAATTTCACTTCGGGCTTCCGAAAAAAGATGAAATTTTTGACGGCGCGCAAAAGCTCGCGGATAAAATTTCGGCTCTGGATAAAAAGCTAAGCGCGCCCTCAGCCAGCAAAAAAGACGATATTTGGAAAAAATAGCAAAATCCTAAGCGAATTTGTTCGCGAGGGGGCGCAAAATTCTATGACTCACACAAAATTAAAATTCCGCGCGAAATTTTGCCTAACCACGCAGCTTGGAATTTCACGCGAGATTTCGCCTGCTTACGCAGATCGGAATTCTACGCGGAATTTTGCCCTCTTTCGCAAACTAGAATTCTGTGCGAAATCTCACGTGTCCTCTGCAAAATTTTCTCGCTTACTCAATTGAAAATTTTACCCGCTCGGATAGATTCGGATAGATTTAAATTTTACGTAGAATTTCGCCTGTCTTCGAGGCAAGAAATTTAAAATAGGATTTTATCCTCCCGCGCGATGCGAAATTCTACTAAATTTTCTACGCGCGATATAAAATCTACGTAAATTTTACTCGCGCGATTAGCGTAAATAAAATTCCGCCTCTGCCTACGCTTCATAGAATTTTGTAAAATTTTACTCACAGAGATGATATAAATTCCTAGCCATTATTTTAAAATTTACTCGCGTTTTAGCTACTTTTATATGCACGGTAAGGATTTTTTAAAGCTAAAATTTTATATAATTATGCGTTTCAAAAAGGCATATTTTGAGTACTAAATTCTTTCTAGCGATCCTTGCGATAGGCGTTATAATGGGGCTTTGCGCGGGGCTCTTAAACTTCGGCATCAACGAAATTGAAACTTTTGCTTTCGGGCATAATGATGAGGAATTTCACATTATCACGGAGCAAACCACTGCGCTTAGGCGCTTTCTTAGCGTCCTCGCAGCCGGCGCAATCGTAACTATAATTAGAATTCTGCTAATAAGGCTAAAACCCTTTTTAAACGTAGCCTCGATGATGGATGGGCGAAATCCGCCGTTTTGGCAAAATTTAATCCACTCGGTTTTGCAGCTTGCAGCCATCGCCATGGGCGCACCGGTAGGCAGTGAGGCTGCTCCGCGCGAGCTGGGCGGCTTGTTTGCGGCTAAAATCTGCCGCGCCTTAAATATCGACGGAGATGAGCTTCGGCTATTTGTCGCATGCGGCGCGGGAGCGGGACTGGGCGCTGCATATAACGTCCCGCTAGCGGGCGCGCTTTTTAGCCTAGAAATTTTACTCAAAAGCTTTGATACTCGAGCGATTTTGTGCGCCTTTGCTACAAGTGCGGTGGCCACAGCTACAGCGGAATTCGGAGCTTCAAAAGAAATTTATTACGCAGTTTCGAACTTCGCCCCTACCCCGCAGAATTTACTCGCAGCGGCTCTAATCGGGCTTGTCACGGGAGTCGCAGCAAAATACTTTCAAGACGGAGTGCGCTTGTGCGAAAAGCTGCGCATAAAAAGCCTTAAAATCGCACTTACACTGCCGCTTGCGTTTTTACTTACCGCGGCGGTCGGCGCATACGTGCCTGAAATTTTAGGCAATGGACGCTCTGCAGCGCAGTTTGCTTTCAACTCCGCATCCTTCAGCCCGTATTTGCTTGCGATCTTGCTTTGCAAGGCATTTTGCATTTTGATGATCTTTCGCTGCGGCGGATATGGCGGCACGCTCACGCCGAGTTTCGCGCTGGGCGCAGTTTTGGGGCTATGCGTTGGATTTGCGATCGGCGAAATTCTACCTATCAGCCTAAGCGCAGCGGGGGTTTGCGGAGGGGCTGCCTTTTTAGCGATCAACCTAAACGCGCCGCTTTGCGCCTTTGCCCTAAGCGCGGGATTTTGCGGGCTAAATCTCAACTCATATTCGGTCGTCGTTTTTAGCATCGTATGCGCCGTGATCGCTAGAAATTTACTGACGAAAAATTTAGCGTAGTCGCAGCGCTGATAATTCATACGCTGCAAACATGAATCGATGGGCGCGGCGATGATGGTCCAAGGACCTGCTGTCGCGCATAGACTGAGCGCAGTAGGTCGCATCATTGGGCTAGGGCGGAGCCGTAAGGATATGCATCTAAGCTGATCGTTGGTAAATTTAAGATAAAATTTTGCCACTTTAACCAAAGGAGAAAACAATGGGTTTACTTTCATTCGTAGCCGAAGCAGGCAAGAAACTACTAGGTCTAGGCGATGACGCCAAGCACGTAAAAGACGAGATCGCCACCAATCTCAGCTCTACGCCGGTAGAAGGGCTAGAGGTCGAGGTGCAGGGCGACACCGTCAAAATCAGCGGCAACGCCGATAAGGAAACTCTTGAAAAAGCAGCCCTCATCGCGGGCAATACCGCAGGCATCAAAAACGTGCAGATCGAGGGCATTAGAGAGGATAGCGCCGAAAACTACTACACCATCGTAAAGGGCGATAACCTATCTAAAATCGCGAAGAAATTCTACGGCGACGCGAACAAATACAAGATTATTTTCGACGCCAACCGCGAGGTTATCAAGGACGCGAACCTCATCTATCCAGGGCAGAAGATCAGAATTCCAAAAGCTTAAGCTTGCTTTTGAATGCTGCGGCTTGATTTTGCAAACCGCGAATTTTACTTTTGCGAGCATTGCGCTGCGTTTATGCGAACTGCGTTTTATAAACCTGCGACGCAGCGCGATTTTGGCGAGCTAAATTTTACTAGTTAGCGAGGCGCCGCGTTTTACGTTTTAAGAGGCGTGGTTTTACGGGCCGTACGACGGCGGATAGTGGATTATCCGCCGCACTTGCTGCGCGCTGCCATCCTATTTGAGAACATATAAAACGCTTTGAAATTCTATTTATAAAGAGCTAAATTTGGATAAATTTAAAATCAGCGCTACGCTAAAAAAGACCGAAACTAGGGATTACGACAAATATCCGATAATCATCAAAGACAACGCGATAGAGATGATAAAGCTATATCTGCCGATTGTATTCATCTTAGATGTGTTGTTGCATTTTGCACCATATAGGCCGCCGCGTCCAGGAGAGTTAAATGAACGGCTAAAAGAGCTGGGAACCTGCTATATTAAATTTAAGAATTCCGCGATAGAGTATTTTTCTACGAAGAAGAATTTGATCTTATTTGAGATAGAGCTATCAAACATAGCGGAGATTAAGCGAACCTTCGGGCCTTCCTCCGAATTTCAATCATCAATTCCTACAAAAAAACTTATACTTAGCATCATTATAATTTATTTTGTTTTGATGTCCGCCGTTTTTTACTTCAAAGGCTACGCGATCGCTCCGTTCGTAGTGCCGATAGCGTTTGGCCTGGGCATACTTCCGCTCCTGATTTTTAGATTAATAAACGGGTTGGGGCTCGGATTAGATATACTCGGCAGCGACAGTTTGATCATTTTTGATAAACATTTTATTATCGATGCCTCGATTTTAACGAGTAAGCAATACAAAGAATTAAAAATCTATTTTTTGCTAAAGACCGGGAAGAATTTAGACAAAATTCGGCCGCAAATTTTTATATAAATCAAAGGAGTAAGTAATGGCGACACAAAGTAAAAATAGATTAGGCTATGCGAAAAAACCATTACGAGAGATCAAAATTTCATAAAAAGAATGTAAAGTAATGGAAATTTCTAATAACTCAGAGACTACGACAAAGAGCCGTTGGTCATAAACGGCTATGAAAAATTTTTTGCGATCGCTTGGTATTTGGTATTGTTATTTTCAGTCTTAACGATAGCTATAATAAAGGATTTTATGGAATGCGGATCTTTATGTTCGCCAAAAGGCGTAGTTATGAATTTGGTAATGTTAGGGATTCTTATTGCGATATGTATCTTTAAGTTAATTCGCAGCAAGCAACAAATAAGGTTTACGGATAGATATATAGAATTTATCGAAAACGGCGTCGTTAAGAGATTTTGCAAAGTAGAATTCGACGAACTGCGAAGGAGCTTTTCGATTGACGTATTTATTAGCTCAAAAATTTCGCGGAATATCTGCAATTTATCTCTTACGATAATGGGGCTCATAGCTTTAAAATGGGAACTTTTAGAGATAATATTTTTTATCTACCTATGGGGGTTTTTCTTAAATTTTATATTTTATCTATCGATGAATAAAAACCTTAAGGGTTTTAGTGCTATGCCGTTTATAGGGGTCGCCGAATATACAACTAACCCCGGATATCACAATATTTTACCAAGATACTATCTTATCTATATCTACAATGATAAAATTTACAACGATATCAAAGAGTATTTTTTGCAGAAAAATATAGATATCGACTACATCAAAAAGAATTATCTGTTCGCCTAAAACTATAAAGCTGCAAGTATAAGCCTAGACGATCGAAGCTCGGTTTGCCGCAAAAATCTATAAATTTTATCTAACCAAACTCGCTCGTCTAAATCCAAATCCTCACGTTCAGTTTTAAAATTTTAACGATACTCAGAAAGCTTAGAATTTCACTCTTTATCTCGCTTGCGGGATCGCGGCGCAGCACGCTTTCATAGACGCTAGGCTCGAAATTATCGCGCCCGGTGTGCACGAAAATATGGATCCGCCGCTCTCTGATGCTCGCCCAGATCTGCGCCCCGAGCGCGTCGCCCACCGCCAAAAATCGCTCCATAAATGCAGGCGTCAGCACGTACATCGCGTTTTGCGGCTCATCGCTTAGCACCTTGTAGCGCGCGGCAAACTCCACGTTATCCATCGCAACGGGCTTTAGGCCTACGTGCTGTTTGTTTTGTATCTCGCGCGGATAGATGAAAACGGGCGCGATGATGCGTTTGTTAAATTCCGCTACGAAAAATGCTCCCACGAGCTCGTGCTGCAAATTTTGATGAAAAAAGCTCACGTCACTAAACTCGAAGCTCACCCCCTGCCACGCGCCGCCTACGCGGTCATTGCCGCGCAGATTTTCGATAAACTCGAACAGATCGCTTTGCACCACGCGCCAAAACGGCACGCTGCCGTAGGAGACGTATTCGTAGCCGAGCTCGCGCACGAAAGGCGCCAGATAGTGCTGCTTGTAACTTTGGCGGTATCGCCCGGTAAAGATATCTTGTGCGCTTCTTACGCCGAGCGCATAAAGCCGCGCCGCTAGCCACACCGCAAGCGCAAGCGCAGCCAAGCCTATCAGCGCCTGCGGCAAGGCTGCGGAGTATTTGAAGATCAAAAACGAGATCGCGACTGCGCCGAATTTCAAAATATTTTCCGTGCCGATGAGATCCTTTTGCCAGCCGTTTAAGTGCACCTCGCGCAGGCTCACGGCGAGCGAGGCGACCGCCAGCAACACGAGCATCGTCGCGCTAAAGCTCTGCACGCCCTGCCTGCGCGCGAAATACGCGATGACGCCGAATACCGCAAACAGGGCGATCGTGCTTACGACGATGATGAACTTTAGCTGTTCCACGTGCTTTTTGGCGTCCAGTCGCAGACGCTCCAAATCGTAAATAGTCAAAATTTCGCCTTTTTTAAAATTTGCCCGCAATTTTAGCGAAATTCTAGGGATTTTGGAATTTCAAAGCTCACTCGTCTGCACATAAGGCGGATTTTTATATGAATTTCGCACAGCGCCCTAAATTTAAGGATAAATTTAAAACTCTAAGCTTAAAATTCCGTCGTAGCGGAACGGCGCGCAGAAGCGGAATTTCTCATAAAAGCGGCGCCAAATTTCGGCACGTGGAAGTTAAATTCCAAGGCATAAATTTGCTAGGTAGAATTTTCAAGGCTCGATGCAAAGCGTTATTGGTGCGAGACTTGAGATCGGTATAAATTTGCTACGTAGAATTTAAAAGCGGGATTTTCTAGCTAAATTTTTAAAAGCAAATTTCAGCAAAATTTCACGACGCGGAATTTCAAATTAAAATTTTGCAAATTAAAATTCCGCAAAGCAAAATTTAAAGCAAAATCTTGCGCTAAAAACGCCGCTGCACATAAATCAAATCATGGAGCAAAAATGAGATATATTTTCGGGCCCGTCGCCTCGCGTAGGTTCGGGCGCAGCCTCGGCATCGACCTGAGCCCGCAGCGCAAGCAGTGCAACTTCAACTGCGTCTATTGCGAGCTGGGCGCGGGCAAGCCGGTAAGCGCGATGAGCGAGCCCTGTGAGATCG
>NZ_CALIBH010000092.1 GCF_938045775.1 uncultured Campylobacter sp. | reverse complement strand
AATTTTCATAGAAAAATTTGATTTTATAAAAATTTTCATCCCCTGATGCAACCGCCAATAATAAGCTTTTTATACGGCGAAATCTATCGAAAATATTCGGCTTTGTATCTTCTTGATATTTATACGTTTTAAAACATTCGCTTTTTGCGTCTATATCTACGTCGCGCCAACTTCCGTTTAGAAATATATCATTAGAGATAGAAATAATGCCTTGCATTATTTCCGGGTCCAACTCTTTGTTTTTATAATGCCGCAAAATCTTTTTTAAATCGGCTTCCAATTTCCAATATTCATCATCGGACCATAGATTATTATCCAAAATCATACCTATAAAGGAATTTGCATCATATCTATCATCAAATGCGGTATTTCTATAAAAATTTACAAGATTCATTGCATTAATCCTTTGGAACATACCAAAAACCGCTATTGTCAAGCTTTTGTTCGAATACGATGCTGTTGCACAGAACGTTTAATCTTTCAAATCTATCATATATGCTAGGCACCACGCCGTCGCTGTTTTCCGCGCACAACATATTGCTTACATAAATTTCCGATTTGTCCTCTACGCCGATAACATCATTAAATATCGCTAGTATTGCGGCGAAAATTTCTTTTGGAAGCGTTTTTTTATGATAAAAGCTCAAAATCTGCATTAAAGTTTTATCTAACTCCCAATAGTCGCAATCCGACCAGGTTCTTTGATATATAAATTTCCCGACAAACGAATTGATGCTGAATTTATCAGAATTCGTTGAATTCTGGTATAAAAACTCTAAGTCCATTAATCACCGTCCTTTTTCATTTATTCATTAAATTTAGCCATCTTTATGGCGAATTTGCGTTTATAAAAATCTATTATTTTCTATTTGATAGCTCTTTAGATAGAATTTCTGAATCAGGATACAATTTTTTCAAAAATTCTATCTCTTCTCGGTCTAGCTCATCTAAAACCTCTTCTGTCGGTCTTTCGCTTAAAATTTTTCCATAAACCAAACTCAACCTTTTATATGCGCGAGGGTTACCGTTCTTGTCAAATTGCTTTATTATAGCAATTCTGCACTCTTTTGTTATTTCGGTATCGCCCATAAAAAGATCTTTTATATCGCAAGAGGCGCTTTGCTCTTTATACAGATAAAATATCCACGCAAATAATATTATAGCGGCGGTAATAAAGTAAATTTTATTTTTCATGAAATCTCTTATTCTTTTGGCTTCCTATCCGCGTAATATAGATGTATGACTTCATCCATGTTAATCTCTTTTTCCTTTCCGATCCGCTTGGTACACAATGTGAAATTTCCCTCCCTCAAAACGCACTTTTTTAATAAACCAACTATAAAGTCGTTATTTGTGCATAGATCTAAATTTCCAGAATGAAATTTTTTAATAAAATTTAGCTCCTCTTTGTCTAGTTCTTGCTCCGCCTTTTGATCTACACAATATCTATCTAAAAAATAAGATTCATAAAAATAGAAAAGTCGCCTATGCGCCCCGCTGTTGCCATTATTAGCCCGTCGTATCAATTTTAATCTGCATTTTTGCTCCATACGATTGTAGTTTTGCCTCAACATATCGTTAATATCACAAGGTGAAAAACTTAGCACCGAAAGAACAATATAAATACAAAGAAATATACTAAGTATGATGAGAAAAAATTTCATTTTATATCCTTACTTATTTTTGGCTTTTTAGATATAAACGATCAATCATAGAATTTGACGATTTGATTAGTGATAAAAGTGGTGTCCTGCGTTGGATTCGAACCAACGACCCCCTCATTAAAAGTGAGATGCTCTACCTACTGAGCTAGCAAGACATCGTAAGAAGTGGCGCGACGAATGGGGCTCGAACCCACGACCTCCGCCGTGACAGGGCGGCATTCTAACCAGCTGAACTACCGTCGCACCAAAAATCACACTCGCAACGCAAGTGTTAAGAAGTATGAAATCCAAGGATTTCAAAATGGTGGTCGCTGTAGGGATCGAACCTGCGACATCCACCTTGTAAGGGTGGCGCTCTACCAGCTGAGCTAAGCGACCGTTTGGGTTTAAAAAAGAAATGTGATTATATATCCAATACGATTAATTTTCACTTAAACAATGATGAAAAGACTGAAATTGTGCTATACTTGCGACATAAAATTTTATCAAAGGCTCGGTAAATTTAGATGAAAAAGTTGGTTTTCGCCCTGTTTTTAGCGCTTCAAGCCCCCGCTTACTCGCCGAACGAGATCGTAAACGCCATCGCCGCAGTAGCGCAAAACGAAGGGGTAAAGCCTGAAATTTTATACACCATCGTCAAAATCGAAAGCGACTTCGAGCCCTACACGATCTCCTTTTTGACAAACAAAGCAAACGCCGATTATTTCGCAAGCCTGCGCAATCAAAATATCCGCATCAAAACGAGCAACTACAGCCTAAATTCCAGCAAATGTGTCGTTACGATCATACCGGCAAACGAAATTTACGCCGTGCAGATCGCCAAGTACCTGTACGAGGATGGCTTTAGCATCGACGTAGGACTCGGGCAGCTAAACGCCGTAAATTTCAGCCAAAACGAGATCGATTATATATTTAATCCGATGTACAACCTTACCAAATGTGCCAAGATCCTGCGCAAATGCTGGAACGCCAAAAATAAAAATATCAAAGACACGATCGAGTGCTACAACTACGGCATGCGCAAACGCTACTCAAACCCCTACTACAAGCGCTTTTACGAACATTACGAGAAATTTTTCGGCAAGCCCTATTAAGAGTTAGTAAAATTTCGCTAAAATCGCGCAAATTTTAAAAAAGGATATTTCATGATACTGATCGCAGGACCCTGCGTGATCGAAAGTCGCGAGCTAATAATGAAAGTCGCGGAAAGTTTGCGCAAATTTAACGAAATGAGCGGGGTGGAATTTTACTTCAAAAGTAGCTTCGATAAAGCCAACCGCACCAGCATCTCAAGCTTCCGCGGCCCGGGGCTGCAGCGCGGCTGCGAAATTTTAGCCGAAGTAAAGGAAAAGTTCGGCTATAAAATTTTAACCGACATCCACGAAAGC
>NZ_CALIBH010000091.1 GCF_938045775.1 uncultured Campylobacter sp. | reverse complement strand
CTACGAAGGAGCTTTTGGCGCAGTACGAAAAGGCCCATCCGAGGTTTTTTATCAGCCTGCAAGCCGCCTTCGCCAACATCCACGAAGAGACCTTTTTCGAGCCTAAATTTTAAAATTTAAACCGCGATGCTAGGATTAAAATTGCGCCTTTTTCGACATAAGAATTAAATTTTCGTTGCGAGGGTAAAATTTGCAGCGCAGAGGTAAAATCCTTGACGTCGTGCGGCAGAATTTGCTACGCTCTTGCTAGGTGGCAAAATTTATCGTTTAAATTTACGCGAATTCTATCTTTGTAAAATTTGGCGCGATCCCTCGTCGAGGTGAGCTAAATCTTACGTACAGCCCCCACCGCGTGGCTTTAGGCGGCAACTCTTACGGCGTCGCGAGCTAAAATTTATGCAAAGAGACTCTAGGCGGCAGAAATTCGTGCGGCGCGCCCGCGCCCTTTCGCCGCTATCAGCACTTAACGTTTTTGGCCTTGCTATCTTGCATCGAGCGGAAAAATTCCGCCTTGCTTAGCGGGACTTTGTCTAGATGATCGCTTGCAAAATGCTGCAGACGGCCCTCGTAATCCCCAAGCCCGATGAGCGGGGCAGGCGTCCGATCCGCCGCGATAAAAGCTTCGCCACGGCTCCCAAAGGCGCGAGCAGTTGCCCGTTACGTGCTCGAGCGGCTGCGTGAGAGCGGGCTGCGCCCTGCATTGCTTTTGAAAAACAGCCGCGGCTGTTTTCGGCGTCGCCCTCTCGTCTTGCTCAAAAGCCGCCCGTACCAAGCGGAGCCTTACAAGCAAGCGTTATGGGCTTGCAAAGCTCGCGCGAAAGATAGTTGTAGAAATTCCATTTCAAAAAAATATTTTAGAAATTTTACTTCACAAAATTTTAAAATTCTCAACCAGACTAAATTTTAAAATTTTAATGAAGTCCGATTCAAAACTCCGACGAAGCCGAATTATGAAATTTTATCCCGCAAAATTTTAAAATTTATCGGCAGGCTATAGTTTGAAGCGCATTCGCGGATCTGCCCGCCGTGCGCCGTAAATTTAAACCGCTCGCCCGCTCCGCTAAAGATAGTTTTAGAAATTTATTCCGCAAAATGTTTCTAAAATTTTACCTTACAAAATTTCAAAATTTTAACGAAGCCGAATTTAAAATCCAGGCGGAGCCAAATTTTAAAATTTTATCGGAGCGAAATTTTAAAATTTCGCGCAGCCGAATTTCCGCTCTCGTTTCATAAACGTTACATTTTGAAATTTCGCTACTCGCGAGAGCTTAAATTTAACGCCGCTTTAAAGCTGCTCAAAAGCCCACGTATCGTGCGCGTAGATTAAATTTTAAAATTTCGCACGCGCCGCGTTACTTCTTAAATTTACATACTACGAAATTTTAACCGATTTTCGCTACAAAATTTATGCCGCATTAACCGCCGCGGATATATAATAGTAAATGTCATATTTCACGTAAGGAGTAAGCATGGCTACAATCCAACCAAGCTATAAGCTTTTCATCGACGGCGAGTTTGTGGGTGCCGAAGGCGGCGCGAGCCTAGACGTTTTTAATCCCGCTACCGGCGAGAAAATTTCAAAGATCGCAGATGCTAGCAAGGCGGACGTCGATAGAGCGGTCGCCGCAGCCCGCAAGGCGTTTGAGAGCTTCCGCCGCACCAGCGTTTATGAGCGCAGCGCACTGCTAAATAAGATCGCCGACGTCTTAGAGCAAAACGCCGAGTTCATCGCTACCGTAGAGACTATCGACAACGGCAAGCCGATCCGCGAGACGCGCGCGGTCGACGTAGCGTGGTCGATCGAACATTTCCGCTATTTTGCGGGCGTGATCTTGGGCGAGGAGGGCAGCGCCAATATGCTAAAAGAGCGCTATCTATCCGTCGTTTTACGCGAGCCGATCGGCGTAGTAGGACAGATCGTGCCGTGGAATTTCCCGTTTTTGATGGGCGCGTGGAAGCTCGCTCCGTTACTTGCCGCGGGCGATACGTGCGTATTTAAGCCAAGCTCCGAAACCAGCCTTAGCATTTTGGAGTTCATCCGCCTAATCGCGCCGCTGCTTCCAAAGGGCGTCATCAACGTAGTAACCGGCAAGGGAAGCAAAGCAGGCGAGTTCGTCCGCACTCACAAAGGGCTCGATAAGCTTGCATTCACCGGCTCTACCGAGGTCGGCAGAGGCATCGCGTTAGCCGCGGCGCAAAAGATTATCCCCGCTACGCTTGAGCTTGGCGGCAAGAGCGCAAATATCATCTTTGATGATTGCGACTTCGACGTTGCGATCGACGGCGTGCAGCTGGGAATTCTTTTCAATCAAGGTCAGGTCTGCTGCGCGGGAAGCAGGATCTTCGTGCAGGAGGGCATCTACGATAAATTCGTACCGGCGCTCGTGGAGAAATTTAAGCGCATCAAGGTGGGCGATCCGCTCGATCCGAACACCCAGATGGGATGCCAGATCAACAAAAAGCAAGCCGATAAAATTTTAGAGTACGTAAAAATCGGCGTAGAGGAGGGCGCTAAGATCGCCGTGGGCGGCAAGCGACACAGCGCGGGAGAGGCTTTCGTCGAGCCTACGCTACTCGTGGACGTGCGCAACGACATGCGCGTGGCGCAGGAGGAGATCTTCGGTCCTGTGGGCGTCGTGATTAAATTTAAAGATCAAGACGAGCTCGTCCGCATGGCGAACGACAGCCTCTACGGACTAGGCGGTGCCGTATTTACGCGCGACATCGCAAAGGCGCTCACGGTCGCACGCCTGCTTGAGACGGGTCGCGTGTGGGTCAATACCTACAACCAGATCCACGCCGGCGCGCCGTTTGGCGGCTACAAAGAATCGGGCATCGGTCGCGAGACGCACAAGATGATCCTGGAGCACTACACCCAGACCAAAAACATCTACATCGACACGATCTCCAAACCGAGCGGCTTTTACGAGCAGTAAGGCTTAGCACGGTACTTCGGGCTACGTTTCGGGCGGTTTGCGCCGCCCGAAATTTTATTCTGCTTTAAAAGACAATATAAAAAACGAAAATTAAGTTTAATAAATATACAATTAGGCACCATTTAAAAGGAGAAAAAATGAGACGAATTTTTTTGTTGAGCCTTATGGCTATCGTAGGTTTGGGTCTTGCCGGATGCGGAGAGGACGAAAAAGAGCCAAGAACAATTTCTTATTTCAAAGAAAATCCGCAAATAGCTAAAGAACGTATTGCTGAATGCAAAAAAATGGAACGCAGAAGCGAAAAGGTTGACAAAGATTGCAGAAACGCTTCTTTGGGCTTTGAGCAAAGTAAAAACTAAAATGATCAAATTTCTGAAAGTAGTAGCGCAAATGCGCTAATAATGTTTTCCCTGAAGCGGAATTTAAAGAGAGAAAGAGAACAGAATTCTTAATGGCGAGCATTAAGTAGTTTCAATTTTTTCTAATTCTTCGGAATTTTTTCAAATTTCTTTGCAATTTTACAGCCGCGTGCGTTCAAACGTCCGATATGACTTTTGTCGCGGGCGGCTCGACAAAAACATTACTTGACCTGCTACGCTTACGCAGCGTTTAAATTTAATCTTGCCAGCGGCTACGGCTAAATTTTAAAATTTCAAACTCGCCGTTTTAAAGAGCCGTCATCTGCGCGAGTGAGCGTAGGCGGGCGCAAGCAAGAAATAGCCTCGGGCGCTGTTTTATCGCGAGCCTTCGTTCGCATCAAGTCATACCGAGCCGCGCCAAAGTCTCAAAACTCACGCGATTGTTAATTTTGCTATCGAGCCGTACGCAAGCCCGAACCTAAACTTGCGCAGCTTACGAACGTCGCTCGGTAAAATTTTAAAATTTCATCCGGGCTAGCTCGTCGCTCTACGCAGGCTTCGCCGCCGCGGAATTTAAACTTTGTTTTGCTATAATCGGGCTAAAATTCCAAAGGTCGCCTATGAAAATTTTACCTTACGTCGCGCTCGGCTTGTTTCTTGCAGCCTGCACGCAGGTCTCGCCGCCCGCCGAAAATACCCGTGCCGCAAGCGGCACCGTCGTAAAGGATGCCGACAATTCTACCGGTACAGGTAATGCCGTCAAAAATTCTGCCCCGTCCAAGATTTCCGCGCCAAAAAATATAGCCTCCGCGAATGCTGCCGCTAAAAATTCTACCGCGTCTTCTGTGCGCGAAATTTGGAGATTGCTAGAAAATGCCGATCGGGCGCTGCTTGCTAAAGAGATCTCGCGCGCCGAAGAGCTCGCCGCACGGGCGCAGGAGCTTAGCGAGCTAAAGCGCATCGAAGTAGGGCGGATTTTTAGCAGATTTGTCCGCGCGCGGATCGCCCTGCAACGCGGCGATACCGACGCCGCGATCTCGCTAGCGACGGACGCGAGCTCCATGCAAAGCGGGGTGGCGGAGATATATGCCGATGCCGTAAATTACGAGAGCGCTTATACATTCGGGCGCATCTACGAGGCTCGCGGCGATCGTAAGGGCGCTGTGCGCGAGTATGGGCGGGCGCTGTTTGTTTGGACTATGTTTTTACAGAGCGATCCCGTGCGTGCGGAGGAGATTTTCGCCCGACTGCAAACGCTCACACCCGATCCCTACGAGGCCGAAGGCAGAGCTAGCGGCGCGTGCGAGTATCTGCGCGCCAAGGCTAGCTCCGCTTTTGATGAGCCGGCGCCCAAGCCCAAGCGTCGTGCACTGCGGGATTTGGCCGTATGGGAGGCGCACTGCTTGCATCTGCGCCCGTTTATAGATGACGGATCGGACGAGCGCGCGCGTAGGGCTTCGCTCGCGCGGGATTACGCACAGCTGCATGCGGGATTGGGCGAGTGTGCCGCCGCGCTAGAGCATCTGCTTGCCGCAGCGGAGCTCTCGGATGCGACGGAGCCCGATACGGGCAGGCTTTATCTACAGATCGCGCGACAATTTTTGGCGATTTACAAAGAGGCGGGCGCGAGTAAAATTTCTGCGAGCTATGCGCAGAAAAATTTAGCCGCGGCGCAGGATTACGCGGACAGATCGATAAAGCTCTACGAGGGCATGCGCGGCACCGCCTACGAGCACTCGGGCTACGATGGACACGAGATTTTAGGCGAGATCGCGATGATACGCGGCGATCCGTCTGCGGCGCTGGGGCACTTCGCGGCGATGAGAGACGATGCGGCGGCGCTTTTGGCATATCAGCAGCTACCGGCTTACAAAGAGGCGCTAGTCCATGCGCTAGAGCTGCTCGCACAGTGCTATGATGCGCTAAAAGATCGCAAGAACAAAGCGGCGGTTCTGCGCGAGCTTAGGAAGCTAAAGAAGGGCTAGCGGGTTGCCAGGCGGCGGCGTTTCGTGAAATTTTGCCGCTGCGCTGCGATGAAATTCGGCTCGGGCGTTGCGCGGTTTTAGCGCTTAGGGCGCGGCGAAATTTTATGTCGTTTGAGAGCGGTGCGGGCTTGCGGCGGATTTAGACGGCATGGCGGAGTTTGCGCTTTTGAAGCCTGATTTTGAAAGCAAAATTTATACCCGCGCCGTAGATTTGAAGCGGCATCCGTGTCTGTGCGGCGATTTATCTTCGCATCGCATCGTCTTACATTGCGGCCACTAAAAGCCGCAATTTCGCCGGCATATGAAGCTTTGCGAGCGCTTTTGAGTGCGGTTCGATGTCGCGCGCGAGCTAGAGCTGGGCTTTGGGAGCTGTTTGTGCGTCAGTCGGGCGCGGTTTTATCGCAGACCTCGTCCGTACCGAGCCGCGTTAAAGCCTCAAAACTCACGCGATTTCTAATTTTGCTATCGAGCCGCACCGAACCGCAGCCAAACTCGCGCGGCGAAAGTCTAAATTTACGCTATAATCTTGCAAAGTGGAGCGTAGAACTCCTGCTGCGCGTGCGCGACGAAATTTAAACAAAGGCCCGCAAATTCGGGCTTCTTAGCTTTTGCACGGCTGCGGCGTAACGCTAAATTTAACGGAGGGCGCATGGATAAAGAGCGGTATATTTTTGAGAAATTTAGATCGAAGCTTAATGGCGATGATTGCGCCGTGATCGGCGAACGGGCGTATTGCAAGGACCTTTTCGTCGAGGGCGTGCACTTTCGCCGCGGCTGGCTTAGCCTGCGCGAGATCGGCGCAAAGGCGATGCTCGTAAACATCTCGGACATGATCGCGACGAATGCGCGCGCCAAATACGCCCTGCTGGGGCTTGCGCTGCCGCGCGAGATCGGCACGCGCGAGATCGACGAGCTGTGCGCGGGCGTGAGCGAAACGGCGCGCGAGTGGGGCATACGGATCATCGGCGGCGACACGATCGGCTCGGATCGCATCGCGCTTAGCGTAAGCTTGATCGGCAAGTGCAAGCACCCCGTGTTTCGTAGCGGCGCGCGCGTGGGCGATCTCATCGCGCATACGGGCGAGCTAGGCAGCGTCGGGCGCGATCTGGCGGTGCTTTTAAGAGATGAAATTTCGCCCGCTAGCTCGCAGATGCAAAACCGAAACGATAAAATTTCGTCGGTGCAAGGCCCAAGCACCACGCCGCAGGGTCTCAATGCCGAGGCTTCAGCTGCACAAAATCCTGGCGATGAGGTGCGAAACCTGGGCGATAAAATTTCGCCCGCGCATGCTAAGCTACAGAACCTGGACGCTGAAACTTCGGCAATACAAATTTTGGATCTTGAGCCGCAAAGTCTGGACGATAAAATTTCACCTGCGCGCGCCGAGCAGCAGAGCCTAGACGCCGAAACTTCGGCGCAAAATTCCGTGTCGCAGAGCAGAGACGATCGCAAGAGCCCTACGGCGCAAAGCCTTGCATGCGAAAATTCTACGTCGCAGAGCTCTGCAGGCGAAAATCCTGTGCCGGGTAGTGGCTCATATCGCTTGCGCGAGGATCTGCGCGCAAAAATTTCAAAAAATTCGCGCTTCGTCAGGCCCGTCTTGCGCGATAAGTTTTTTTACAAGGCGGCGAAGTTCATTAGCGCGGCGATGGATATTAGCGATGGGCTCGCGCAGGACTTGCCCCGCTTGTTGGAGGCTAGCGGCGTGGGTGCGCGCTGGATCGCCCGCCCTAGCGAGGCTGCGCTGCAAAGCGGCGAGGAGTATGAGATTTTGTTTAGCTTCGCGCCGAAGTTTTTGCCTAAAATCTACGCGATTGCCGCTAAGGCGGGCGTCTCAATCAATATCATCGCCGAGGTTTGCCCGCGCACGCCACAAAGCTCGATGGAATTTCGCGGCAGCTCGCACCACTTCGCGCCTTGAAATTTGCTGAGCTCGCTTTAAATTTTAAGGCGCGTGGCATGGAATTTGAAATTTCGCGGAGCCACGAAATTTTGTGGAGGCGCGGAATTTTATAGAGCCGCGGAATTTGGAATTTGAAATTTCGCCCCTTCACGTAGCCTACACGCAAGCTCGCTATCATACCGTTACAAAATTTACAAAGGAGCCGTATGAGGGGGATCGTAAAAAAATTTGTCGCAGGCGACGCGGATATTATATTTGCCAGACTTTCCGTTATTATCGTGCTTGCCGTGATGGGCAACTACAAGTGGTTTGAGTTCGAGGTAGAGGCTTTAAAGCCGCTCTTTTCGCAGAC
>NZ_CALIBH010000090.1 GCF_938045775.1 uncultured Campylobacter sp. | reverse complement strand
CCTCACGTCCGCGACGTCAAAAACCTGCACGCAGCCATTCTTGATCTTTGAAAAGCTCTGCCCTGCGGCGACCAAGCAGCCGTACTCATCCGTGCCGCCGCCTACCATCGGCATCTGCACGGCAGGCACCTTGCAGACGCCCTCGCTCGTGCCGCAATCCGCAGCCGCGCCTTCGCTCCTCTTATCCATTGCACTCGTATCCTTGCCTGGCTTTATATCATACGCCGCGCAGCCGCACAAAAGCGCCGCCGCAAAGGCCGCGATTAAAATTTTGCCTCTCATCTTTACTCCTTTAAATAAATTTTATCTGCACTCAAAGCTACTCGCGTTATTTTCGTCGCCGCCTACGTAGGTAGCCACTTTAGGATACGCGCAAATCGGGATCTGCTTGCCCGCGCGACTCGTGCTTTTGCCTAGCAGACTAGATGGAGCCGTTCCCTGCTCGCGCCACGCTTCAAGCGCGCTTAGCGGATCGACGTCATCGATGCCGTTACCGCCGCCGCAGTGATTCATCCCAGGCAATGCAAAAAATCGCGCAAATTCGTCCGCATTCGCGTTCGTTTCCACTAGCTTTTTAAACCAATCGCGCTGATCCATCGCCGAAAATACGGGATCGGAAACGCCCGTTACGATGATGAGCTTACCGCCGTTAGCGCGGAAGCTATCTAGCTTGGTCGAAATCGCATCGTTTATCGCCGCGGTTTCGAATGTTCGCTGCACGTCTTTATCGAAATCAAAGCTCATCAGATCAAAATCAGGCTGCGGCGGCGTCAAGAAATAATAATTCATCGAACCCTTTGAGAGTACGATATTTCTGGCATTAGGCTCGGCGCTTTGCGAGTCGCCCAGCTTCCACATGCGCCAGCCGGGCTGATTTATCCCGGCATCGTAAAACCAGCCGCTGTAAATTTGCTCGCCCCTGCTGTTTTTTGCGCCCTCAAATATCGCCTTTATCACAGAAATTTTTTCTTTAGCTAGATCAAGTCCGCTGGGATCGAACTCGCAACGCTCCCAAGCGCCGATGATTCCGTCTTTTAGCCCGTCTAGCGCATCGCATTTGTCCAGAACCGCCCTGCTTAGCTTATCCAAATCCTCCTGCGTAAGGGCGTTTGCAAAAATTTTCTCTCCAGCGGCATTTTTAGGCGCGATATTCATAAGATGCTTATTGTCCCACTGCTCCGCGATCGCCGCGCGCGAAAGCCTAAAGCCAGGATTTGCTGCGATCACGCCGTCAAATTCCAGCGGATACCTCTGCGCCGCCATCAGAGCCGAGCGCCCGCCGTTTGAGCAGCCCATAAAATAGCTGTGCGCGGGCTCTTTTTTATACGCCTCGAAAACCAGCTGCTTTGAGACGCTCGCGACCTTGCCGATAGCCTGATACGCGTAATCCAGCCGCGCCTGTTGCTCAAGTCCGAACTCGGGCGTAGGCGTAGGGTGTCCCGAATCGGTCGT
>NZ_CALIBH010000089.1 GCF_938045775.1 uncultured Campylobacter sp. | reverse complement strand
CCGCACACCAAAACGCACAAAATGCCCTATTTCGCGAAGCTGCAAGAAAGTATCGGCGCTGTGGGCATCACGGTCGCCAAAACGGGCGAGGCCGAGATCATGGCTACAAACGGGCTAAAAGATATATTTATCGCAAACGAGATCGTGGGCGAGCTGAAATTTCAGCGCATCATCGCGCTTTTGCGCGCGGGGATAAACTTAAGCTTCGGCGTCGACAGCATAGAGCAGGCGGGCCTGATAGAGCGCGCCTTTGAGCGCAGCGGCACGAAGGCCTGCGTGCTTGCCGAGATCGAAGTGGGCGAAAACCGCTCTGGCTTCGTAGAAAAGCAGGATTTCACGGCGTTTATAAAATTTATAAAAGGCTGTAAAAATATCGAATTTCGCGGCGTGTTCTCCCACGACGGTCACTCCTACAAAGCCGCCGATAAGAGCGAATGCGAGCGCATCCACCTAGCCGCGCAGCGCCGCACGCTGGAGTTTGCGGATATCGCGCGCGAGCTGGCTCTACCCGCACGCGTCGTTAGTATCGGCTCGACGCCATCGCTCATCAACGATTTTGAAATTTTAAAGGGCGTCACCGAGATCCGCCCGGGCACATATATCTTTATGGATGCCTCGCAGGCGCAGGCGTACGGCGATTATTCGATGAACGCCGCGAGCATCCTTACGACCGTCATCAGCAGACCTACGGCAGATCGCATCATCACCGACGTCGGCGCCAAGGGGCTCACGCAGCAAAGGCGCACCGAGGGCTTTACGGCAACGCCCGGGCTCGGGCGCATAAAGGGTACGGAGGTGTGGGTAAATGGCGTTTACGACGAGCATGCGATCATCTACGACAGAGCGCTGCGAGACGCCGTGCGCGTGGGCGATCGGCTCGAAATTTATCCGAACCACATCTGCCCCGTCGTAAATTTGCACGAGTTCGCCTATCTCGTTAGCGGCGGCGAGGTCGTAGAAAAGATCCCCGTACTATGCAGAGGTAAGCTGCAATGAGCGGGAAATTTAGAGGCGAGATAAAATTTAGCCTCTAATCTAGGGCACGGTCAAATTTAAGGCGCGAATTTATCGCCGCTCAGGCTGCGGCGCAAAACGCGCCGAATTTGACGACTAAATTTAACGAAAGGCAAAAATGAGACTTTGGACGATAAGCTTTAAATATCTCGACGCAAAGGGGCTCGTGGCGCTGTGGCGCGAGGCGCTGCTAGCTAAAAACGTGCTGGCTGGACTAACTAAGGGCTACAAAAATCACCCGCAGCTTGACCGATTTTACGCGCATGAAAACGCGCTAGAAGCGGCAAATGCGTATCTAGCGGAAGTTTATGAGGAGGGCTGCGCTCGCGGGTATAAATTTGACGCCGCGAAGGTGGGCGAATTTGACG
>NZ_CALIBH010000088.1 GCF_938045775.1 uncultured Campylobacter sp. | reverse complement strand
ATGAGTGCTTTTTGATCGAGGACGGGCTAGTTACCGAGTGTTCGAGCTCCAGCGCGTTTATCATCAAAGATGACGTCCTTATCACGCGGCCGCTTTCAAACGACATACTGCCCGGCATCCGCCGCAAGGTGATCTTAGGCCTTGCCGAGCAGGCGGGGCTTAGCGTGCAGCAGCGAGCGTTTGGAATGAGCGAGGTTTATGAAGCCGATGAGGCCTTTATCAGCGCGGCGACGCTGATGGTGCTGCCGATCGTAAAAGCAGACGGTAGAGCGATCGGCGGCGGTGCGGTCGGCAAATACGTACCGCGCCTGCGCGAGATGTATGCCGTGCGACTAAGAGCCGAAGCGGGACTGTAATAGGGCGGTCAAATTTAGCCCGTTAAATTTAAACTATGCGGGCTGATTAAATTTTGCTTTCTAGCTCTCCGGTTATGTGACCCAGTTCGCTTACTAATTCTAAAATCTCAGCCAGTTCGTATTGATGAGCATACGCTGTTCCGGTTGTCGGAGGTATGCTAAATAGCTCTGTTTCAAAGCGGTTCGGCGCGCCGTTTAGAAATAGGTAAAATTTATTATCCATAAACGCCGCGCTTATGCTAAATTTATGGTAGTATCGCTTTAGCTCGTTTAGTCGCTCCATCAGCGCAGGCGTCAATAGATATCGAGCTTCGACCTTGTCATCAGTAAACACGCGAAATTCGCTATTAAAAATGACGTTGTCCATTAGCTCCTTCTCGCCTAAAATTTTTGTATTTAGCTCGCGGCTCGCTAAGATGGTTTTGGCGTAAAATCTCTTGCCGAATTCGCATATCAGCACGCTGCCGCTAAAATCCATATACGCATCATATAAGCTCATTGCAAGCGAAGCTAGCTTCACATAAGTATTGTCTATGCCCAGATCGTAGTTCTTTTTGATTCTAATCGCCTCGCTGAGGCTAAATTTTACCCCATCCCATTCGCCTTTTATCTCATCTTCGCTGATAAAATCGGAGTTCGCAAAGATCCCCGCTCGCTTAAATTCCTTCGCGTTTATGCCGCGGCCTGGCGAATAAGTAAGCTGCGGATACGCCTGTGAGATTGCCGTGCGCACCAAAACTTTTTTGTAAAATAGTTTATATTCATAAGCGGCGTCTGCAATGCCGTCGTAAATGCAAGCAACATAAATAATCAAAAGCACCGCGTAGATAAGATAGACTTCGATCATCTTGTAATCCGTATCATCGTCTGTTTTAAATACCGCATCGATCGCAAACATTATGATAAACGGAAACAGATACAAAAATGCTATCTTGGCATAGATCATCACTACCTTGCAAATACACTTTTTTTGTTTGGCTCTACTTAGCGCTATCGCTCTTTCTAGCTGCATGCGTTTCCTTAAATTTTTTGATACGAAATTTTATAAAATTCATTCTCTTGATAAAATTTCACCACGGCCTCATCCGCGCTTGCGCTGCGCTGCAAATACCGCAGCAAGGGTTCTGAGCGCGTATAGATCACGCCCAGCCCCGCAAGGCTCGTCGCACGCGAAAGCGCCACGTAGAGCTGCCCTTTGGCAAAGATCCTGTCGATGTCGCAGATGAGCTGCGGGATGCTCATGCCTTGGG
>NZ_CALIBH010000087.1 GCF_938045775.1 uncultured Campylobacter sp. | reverse complement strand
GCAAAACCCCGAGCGGCAGCCATAAATTTCTCTCGCCTGCCCGCAGCGCAAAATCCGCGAAATTATGTACGAATAGCGCGGGTAGGCGCCTTGCGCCTTCTGCTATCTGCGCGCCCTTCGCACTCTGCGAGTTTTCCGCCTCTTTCACGTTCTCAGTGCCGTTTGCCTTTTCTGCGCCATGCGCGCTTTCCACGCTCTCTGTGTTTCCTCTTCCATGCGCGATCTCCGCATCTCCTGCGCCATGTATAATCCCAGCCGCGGGTTTTGTTTCGCTTGCGACGCCGCGAAGCAAAATCTCGCCCGGCGCACTATCATCCGCGCGATTTGCGGCGCCGGTAAAATTTTCGGACGAAATTTCATCTAAAACGCAAGCGGAATTTTTAGGCCGTATCTCATCTGTAGCGGCACCGTGCCTGCGGGCTGTATCTGCGCAAAGCCCGCTCCTGCCGCCGCCCAAATGAAGCTTTTTTGGCAAAACTTCGTCTGCGTCGCGCTCGCAGAGCAAAATTTTATCCGCATAAGCCGCGCTCGCGTCTAATTCACTTGCGAAAGCCTGGGTTTCGCCAAATTTAGCAGCACTAGCTTCATCTGCAAAAATCACGTTTGCGCAGGCTGTATCCGCACAAAATCCGTTCTCGCAGGCACGTAAAATTTTACCAAACAGCGCCGCGTAGGTTATCTCGCTCAGGTCTTTTTCGCGTACGACGATCTCGCCTACGCCCGCCGCGGCAAAATCCGCTATACGCGCAAGCAGTGCCGCCTCACCGCCGCAGAGCGCGCGATTTGTGATGATCGTAATGCGCGAAGCAAGCTCTAAATCTAGCATCCGCCCGCTCCTTTAAGCCCAAAATCCGTGCGCGGCACAGCACTGAGGCTTAAAATTTTGCCCGTAGCGCTAGGAATTAAAATTTTACTTGCTAAGGCGAGTGCCGAAATCCCCGCCGTCACGCCATATTTCAAAATTTCGCCCGCCCGGATAAGAGCTGAAATTTCTGCCGCAGTGCTAAAGCTTAAAGCGTTCGCCCAGCTCCTCGATTTCAGCAACCTTGCATTGCCGCCGCATAAGAACCTGAAGCTCGCGCCGTTTTTAAATTTAAAATTTGCGTCACCTGCGGGCTCGGAATTTGCGCTACCTTTAAATTTTAAATCCACGTATGTATTCCGAGGCCTCAAATTTACACGCGCATTTTTTAGCCCAAAATTCCTAACGCCCGCTAACGCGGTGCCAAAAATTTTATCATCCGTCATGACGCCATAAATTTTATCGCCGTGTGCGGCGCTGTAAAATTCGGCGTAGTATTTTACGCTACGAATTTTGCTGCGTCTAGCGGCGCCAAATCTGCCCGCAAGTAACGCACCGCAAATCTTGCCTCTTAAAAAGGCGTTGTAAATTTTATCCATGCGAGCGCAGAATTTCGCCGCCGAAGCAAGCCTCTCGTGCCGAAGTTTCGCGGCGTAAGCTCGCATATCTGCGCTCTCACACATAGATATACTCGCTCATCAGCGGCTGCAGCCCGCCTGCGCGGATCGCCTCGCAGACTTCGCTTACGCTGCGCGCGTCGCTGATCTCGAACTGCTCGTCGCCCCTCTGCTCGCTGTGCCCGCCGATACCCACACTTACGCCTGCCGAAATTTTACTCGCCGCGATCCTAATCGCATTGTCGCGGAAGCCCGCCCTCTCGCGCGTGGAGATCGTGATCTGCGCACTTGGCAGCAGCAGCCGATACGCGCACATCACCTGCAGCAGCTCGCGCTCACCGACGTCCTTCGGGTTTATTTTGTCGTTATTGATAATCGGACGCAGGCGCGGCACTGAAAAGGAGATCTCGGCGCGCGGGTACTTGCGCTGAAGCAGCCACGCGTGCACGCCCGTGGCAAAGGCATCGCGGCGGAAGTCCCCAAGCCCCAAAAGCGCCGCAAAGCCCACGCCGCGCATACCGCCTCTGATCGCGCGCTCTTGAGCTGCGAAACGATACGCAAAAACGCGCTTGTTGCCCGTAAGATGCAGCTGCGCGTAGCGCGCTGGATCGTAGGTTTCTTGAAAAACGGTGACGAAATCGACGCCGCAAGCGTGCAGATAGGCGTAATCGGCGGAGTTTAGCGGATAAATTTCGACGCCGATTACCTTAAAATACTGCCGCGCGAGCTCGCAGGCACGCCCGATGTAGCGCACGGGGCTATTTTTCTCGCTCTCGCCGGTGAGGATTAAAATTTCTTCTAGCCCGCTCGCCGCTATCGCCTCAAACTCCGCCTTTAGCTGCGTCTCATCGAGCCTTGCGCGCGCGATTTTGTTTTTGCAGTTAAAGCCGCAGTAAACGCACAGATTGTCGCAGTAGTTTGAGATGTAAATCGGCGTAAAAACGGCAACGTTGCTGCCAAAATGTGCCGCCTTTTCGCGCGCTGCGGCACGGGCGATCTGTTCCAAATGCTCGCCCGCACGCACGCTTAGTAGAGCGGCAAAATCGCGCAGACTTCTATTTTTCGCGCCGATCGCCCTTTGCACGTCCGCCTCGCTCGCCTCCTCGCAAAAGCTCTCGCGCAGAGCAAGCGTGCTCTGCATTATCTCGCTTCCGATATCCTCCATGCCCGCTAGATAGTCGGTTCCCATCATCTTTAAAATTTTCCTTTTAAATTTTTATTTAAATTCTACGCGACACGTTTTTGCGTGCAAATTTATGCGGCGCGAATTTTTCGCCATTTAGCTTAAGAGCGCATTTTAGCAGGATTTCAGTAAAAAAATTTTAAAACGGAGTGCCCCCGTTCGCATTTTAAATTTTAGTGATTGTTAAGGGGGGGGTATAATTCTGCGAAATTTCTTAAATCGAGGAGGCGAATAAAATTTTAGCTATGTAAATTGACAATATCTGACTACGAAAAATGAGATAATACGAAAAATTTTAAAGGAGAAAAAATGAAAAAAATTATCTTAGGTTTGGCTCTGTTGGGATCTTTGGCTTTCGGCGAAACGCAATTTCAATCGCAAAGAAAACAATTTGAGCAAAAGTGCGAAGCGGGTGATTCTCAGGCTTGCGGCTATGCCGGCGCTCTTTATAAAAATCCGACCGAATTTGGAGGAAACACATCCGATAGGGACTATAAAAAAACGCTCTATTTTTACAAAAAAGCTTGTGACGTAAATGATTATATGGCTTGCTCGGATTTGGGAGCAATGTATGATAATGGCATAGGGGTAAAAAAGGATTATAAAAAGGCTGTCGAACTATTCGATAAAGCTTGCGACGGCGGAATCGCGGACGGCTGCAACAATTTAGGTCATATGTATGCGCATGGCAAAGGAGTTAAAATGGATATGACGCGGGCTATGGGATATGCCAGAAGAGCCTGCGATGCGGGGAGCTGGGTAGCTTGCGGGAATTTTGCTTCAGGTCTCGAAGCCAATAACGACAGAGCAATGGCGACACAATACTATCAAAAAGCCTGCGAAATGGGTAAAAAAGACCCGGCGCTATTAGACTATGAAAAAGACTATTTACGAGAATACTGCGATAAATACGACATACTAAAATAGCCCGCTGATCAATCGGGTTTCTTTTAATCGGGCTGCTTTCAGCCCGATTAAATTTTAAAATTTGATCGCCGAGCTTGCTGCGCGTTACACCGCTACCAAATTACTTTTCGCCGCAGTGCTTTAAGACGCCTAGCAAAGTGTGGAATTTACGTCGTTCGACATAGGGCTTAACAAAGCGCGCTGGGATTTAACTCACATGGCGCAAATTTGCACGGCGCGAAATTTTAAAATTCCACGCCGCATCTATCGGCTGCCACGCCGAGCTTGCGCGATATGTATCTGTACAAACCCGAGAAAGGCGAATTGGGCGCAAAAAAACACGGCTCGCACAACCAAGGGCGCTTAAAATTCTAACCGCTACCTCAAAAATCCCGTTAGCGGCGAGCTTGCGCAGGCTGTTTTGCAAACGGCGCCGAGCCCTGCTAGATAGGCATCGCGCCCCGCCTGCACGCCGAGCGCAAACGCCCGCGCCATCAGCGCCAGATCCCCGCTCGTGGCGATCGCCGTATTTACCATCACCGCAGCGCAGCCCATCTGCATCGCCTCGCAGGCCTCGCTAGGCGCGCCGAGCCCCGCATCTACGATGATCGGCACATCGATTTCGCTGAGCAAAATTTCGATCATTCCGCGCATCATCAGCCCGCGGTTGGAGCCGATGGGCGCGGCCAGAGGCATCACGGCGGCGGCCCCTGCGCTTACCAGATCGCGCGCGACGCACAGATCGGCGTGCATGTAGGCAAGCGGCACGAAACCCTCGCGCGCTAGGGCCTCGCAGGCCTTGATCGTCTCGGCGTTGTCGGGCAGAAGGTATTTGCTGTCGCCTATGATCTCGATCTTTACGAAGTCGCCGCAGCCCAGCTCGCGCGCGAGCCGTGCGATCCGTAGCGCCTCCTCGGCGTTTCGCGCGCCGCTGGTGTTCGGCAGCAGCGTGACGCCGCTGGGGATGAAATCCAAGATATTGCGACTCTTGCTTTCGTTCACGCGGCGCAGCGCGAGCGTGACGATCTCGCAGCCCGCGTGCCGCACGCAGGCGTCTATCATCGCGTGATCGAACTTGCCGGAGCCCATTATCAGGCGCGAGCTAAACTCCTTGCCGCCTAAGATCAGTTTATCGTCCATTCTATCCTCTTTAGTTTAAATTTTCGTTTTCACATACGGCGCAGATAGCGCAATATCAGCGCGGTGCATTATACACAGCGCGAGATATGCGCGCTTTGCTTGCTTCTATTCATCGCTTTACGCGCCGCACGACGCTGCGCCCGAGCTTTAAAATTTCTCGTCAAAATTTTACGCCACGACATAAAATTTTAAAATTTCACGCGCAGACTGCAGCCCGCTTCGCTGCGCGGAATTTTA
>NZ_CALIBH010000086.1 GCF_938045775.1 uncultured Campylobacter sp. | reverse complement strand
GTTAAAACCGTAGCTGTAAATTTCATTTTTATCGGTGAAATAGCCGCTATTTTGAGCCTGCGGTATAAAGTCGGTCCGATCTTCTATTTTTACGTTTAGCGCCTTGAAATATTGCAGCAGCTCATAATACTCTTTTACAGATACCGCATTTACTAAAAAGAAATTTCTGTTGTTAAATTTAACGACAAAATTTCTTTTTAACAGCCAAAGGCAAAATTTTGAAATTTACTGCTTTAAATCTGCACTGAATTTCAAAATTTTAAGCCATAAAATAAGATAAGATTTTAAAATTCTACGCCTTTTTTTGGTGTGAAAGTTTTTATTTTAGGATAAATACTACCGCTTTGATATTGATGCTTTTGTACGTATTTTACTTATCTCCATAGTGAGTTTTACACTGAGCTATTTCTATGGCGCCATTAGATATTCTAAATACGAGCCGATTTTTTCCATATATTCTAACACTATAAAGCCCCGATAAATTGCCCTTTAGCGCTTCGGGTTTACCTATACAATCGTAGCCGTTACGCTCTATGTCTAGGATTAACTTATTTATGCGCTTTAGGATATTTTTATCATTTTCCTGCCAATACAGATAATCCTTCCAAGCTTCTTGCGACCAGATTTTTTTCATTGATCCGCTTCTAACAAATCGTGCTCAATCCCGCTATTTTCCTTTAATTCGTCAAAAGAGCGCTTAAGATGAGATAAATTTTCGTGGCTGTAAAAGGGATCTGCCGTCAACTCGAAAGGAATTTTGCGTTCTTGCAATACTTTTTTAGCAAATATTGTAAAAGCAGTAGTTAAATTTAGCCCCATTTCAGAGCATACTTCCTCCAACCCTTTTTTAAGCTCGGCATCCATTCTAAAATTTACGTTTATAGATCGCGTCATATTGTCTCCTTTTTGATTGCATTATACATTATTTATATAGATAATGCAATGATTTATAAATGTGATTTGCTAAAACTCCATTACGAGAGAATACTATTAATGCTAAATCTAGCGAAATTTTAATTCAAAACGAAATATGCATACTAAGCGCGATTATGCATAAAAGTAGCGCCAGTGGGACATAGACAAAGCGCCCGATATCATACCAGAGCTTGCCGCGGACCCTATCTGCGCCTAGATTGATCTCATCTAAAATTTCATTCCGCTTAATCACCCAAAACCACGATATTG
>NZ_CALIBH010000085.1 GCF_938045775.1 uncultured Campylobacter sp. | reverse complement strand
ATCTTTTTAAGCGCGTTGTAGCGCACTTCGTTTAGTAAAAATTCCTCATAAAGGCTCCAGTCTGGCTCTTTGGATGAAATTTTAAGCGGATTTTTGCCCTCCGCCGCGAGCCTCGGATCGAAGGTGTAGGTCGGCCAATAGCCGCATTTGCTCGCAAGCTCGGCTTGATCGCCGGAGCTACCCATGCCGCCTTTGATACCGTGCGCGATACACGGCGAATACGCGATGATGAGACTAGGTCCCGGGTAGGCCTCCGCCGCCATGATCGCCTTTATCGTCGCGGCTTGGTTCGCGTTGGAATTTACCTGCGCGACGAAGATGTTGCCGTAAGTCATCGCGATTTGGCCTAGGTCTTTTTTCTGAACGCGCTTGCCGCCTGCGGTAAACTGCGCGATCGAGCCGCGGCGGCTAGCTTTGGAGCTCTGTCCGCCCGTGTTTGAATAAACCTCCGTATCCAGCACCAGCACATTTACGTCCTCGCCGGTAGCCAGCACGTGATCGAGCCCGCCGTAGCCGATGTCGTAAGCCCAGCCGTCGCCGCCGATGATCCACTGCGATTTTTTGTTTAGATACTGCTTCAGCTCTAAAATTTCACGAACCCCGGGCGCGTCCAAATTTTGTTCTAGTAGCGGCACCAGCCTATCTCTAATCTGAGCGGATTTTAGCGTATTGTTTCTGTTTTCGATCCAGTCGTGATAAAGCGCCTTTAGCGCGTTTGGCACGCTTGAGAGCGAGCCCAGCATCAGATCCTCGATCTTATGGCGCAGCGTCTCGCTTGCGATCTTCATTCCCAGCCCAAACTCGGCGTTGTCCTCAAAAAGCGAGTTCGCCCACGCGACGCCGCGACCGTTCTCGTCCTTGCGGTACGGCATCGAAGGCGCGGATCCGCCGTAGATCGAGCTACAGCCCGTGGCGTTGGCTACGATCATATGATCGCCGAAAAGTCGCGTGATCAGCGTGATATACGGCGTCTCGCCGCATCCCGGACATGCACCGTGAAATTCAAAATACGGGCGCGCAAATCCCACGCCCTTGACGCTTGATCTGTCCATCAAATCGTCTTTGTATCTTACGTGCTCGAATAAAAAGTCCGCACTTTCTTGCTCGCCTTTTGCGAGTTCTTCTTCAAGCGGAACCATGACGAGCGATTTTTCCTTGCTCGGGCAGTTTTCGGCGCATAGCGCGCAGCCCGTGCAATCTAGCGGACTTACTTGGATCTTATATTTTAGCCCCTTTAACTCCTTGCCCTTAGCTTCTAGTAGGTGGTCTTTTAAATTTGAAGGCGCGGCGGCCTCGTCCTTTTCGTCTAGCAAAAATGCTCTGATTACGGCGTGCGGGCAGACGAAGGCGCACTGGTTGCACTGGATGCAGTTTTGCTCGATCCATTTAGGCACCGTGACGCCCACGCCGCGCTTTTCAAATCGTGTCGTGCCCGCATCGAATCCGCCGTCCTCGTGCCCTAAAAACGCCGAGACCGGCAAGCTATCGCCGCGCGCTGCGTTCATCGGTTTTACGATCTTTTCTATAAATTCGTCGCCCTTGTATTTGTCGTCCGCGCCCGCTGGGTCATCCTTTAAATTTGCCCACGCAGGATCGATCGCTACCTGCACCAAAGCATCCGCGCCCCTATCGATCGCGTCGCAGTTCATCGCCACGACCGCCTCGCCCTTTTTGGCGTAGGTTTTCTTGGCGTATTCCTTCATATAGCTTTGCGCCTGCTCAAACGGAATGATGCCGCTAAGTTTGAAAAACGCCGATTGCATAATCGTATTAGTGCGGCCTCCGAGCCCTATCTCGCGTGCTAGTTTGGTGGCGTTTAGGATATAAAATTTTACCCGCCTGGTAGCTAGAATTTTTTTGACCTTGTTTGGAAGCTTTGCCGCCGTCTGCTCGGCATCCCAGATGGAATTTAAAAGAAAGGTGCCGCCTTCGCGGATGCCCCCGATGACGTCGTAGATGTCCAGATACGCAGCGACCGAGCAAGCGACGAAATGCGGATTTGAGACGAGATAGGTCGAGCGGATCGGCCTTTTGCCGAAGCGCAGGTGCGAACGCGTGTAGCCGCCCGATTTTTTGCTATCGTAGGCGAAATACGCCTGCGCATAAAGATCCGTTTTATCGCCGATGATTTTGACGGAATTTTTATTCGCGCCCACGGTGCCGTCTGCGCCGAGGCCATAAAATAAGCACTCGGTCTCATCCTCGCTGCCGAGCGAAATTTTATCTCCCACGGGTAGAGATAGATGAGTTACGTCGTCGTCGATGCCGATCGTAAAGCCGTTTTTAGGCTTGCCCGCCTTTAAATTTTCATACACGGCGATTAGCTGTGCGGGATCAACGTCCTTGGAGCTTAGCCCATACCTGCCGCCCACGATGAGCGGAGCGTCCTCGCGCCCGTAAAATGCGGCTTTTATGTCCAGATACAGAGGCTCGCCGAGGCTGCCCGGCTCCTTTGTGCGGTCAAGTACGGCGATCTTTTTAACGCTTTTAGGCATCGCAGCGAAGAGATATTTGAGGCTAAAAGGCCTGTAGAGATGCACTTTTAGCACGCCCACTTTCTCGCCTTTCGCGTTTAGATGATCGACCACCTCTTCAAGGGCTTGATTGACCGAGCCCATCGCGACGATCACGCGCTGCGGCTCGCTAGCGCCGTAATAGACGAAAGGCGCGTACGACCGTCCTGTGATCTTTGAAATTTCGCTCATATACTCCGCGACGATGTCCGGAAGCGCGTCGTAAAATTTATTGACTAGCTCGCGCGTCTGAAAATATACGTCGTCGTTTTGCGCCGTGCCGCGAGTTTTAGGATGTTCGGAGTTTAGCGCGTCAGCTCTAAATTTACGCACGGCCTCGCGATCGAGCAAGCGATCAAACTCGGCATAGTCCATCACCTCGATCTTTTGAATTTCATGGCTCGTGCGAAATCCGTCGAAAAAGTGCAAAAACGGCACTCGCCCCTTAATCGCCGCAAGATGCGCGATACCGCCTAGATCCATCACCTCCTGCACGCTATCGCTTGCGAGCATCGCAAAGCCGCTCTGGCGACAGGCATAGACGTCTTGATGATCGCCGAAAATTGAAAGCGCCTGCGCCGCAAGTGCGCGCGCCGCGACATGAATGACGCCCGGAAGCATCTGGCCCGCGATTTTGTACATATTTGGAATTTTTAGCAAAAGCCCCTGCGATGCGGTGTACGTCGTCGTAAGCGCACCTGCTTGTAAGGATCCGTGCACGGTGCCCGCCGCGCCGCCCTCGCTTTGCATCTCGACTACTTTAACGGGCATGCCGAAGAGGTTTTTCTTGCCCTGCGACGCCCAAATATCGGTGTAATCCGCCATAGGCGAGCTAGGCGTGATCGGATAGATGCCCGCGACCTCGGTAAAGGCGTATGAGACGTAAGCCGCCGCCTCGTTTCCGTCCATCGTTTTCATAACTTTTGCCAT
>NZ_CALIBH010000084.1 GCF_938045775.1 uncultured Campylobacter sp. | reverse complement strand
CAAATTAAATTTAAGGAGAAAAGATGAAGAAACTACTTTTGATTCTTGCATTTTGTAGTAGCATTTTCGCAGCAGATGCGACTATGTCTATCGTAAACGAAGGGGTAAATCTACCTAAAATCGTTGTTCAGGATGCATCGAACCTTGCAAATTCAGAATTTGGCAACAAATTCTTTAAACTTATGGTGGGCGATCTAAAGGTCGGCGCGACTTTTGAAGTCAGCGACGAGTATCTACAAAGCAGCTATGATGCGGGCGCTTCCGACAATCTAGGCTCTAGCGGTGCCGCTCTTATCGTGCGCTACGCGGTAAGTGATAAAAGCTCGCCGATGAGCCTAAAAGCCAAAGTACTTGAAGCGAACAGCGGTAGGGTGATGTATGAGAAGAGCTTTACGCTTTCAAATGCCGAAAAGTATCCGTTTTTAGCCCATATGGCGGTATCTGAGATCGTCAAGCAGCTAGGGTACTCAAATGTCGATTGGATGAAGGAGATGATTTTGCTATCTCGCTACACTTCGACGCGTGAGAGCGAGATCATGGTAGCAGATTATACGCTTACCTACCAGCAGGTGGTGCTTCGCGGCGGATTAAATATCTTCCCTAAATGGGCAAGCGCAGCGCAGAACGAATTTTATTATACCTACTATGTCAATAAAAATACGCCCGCTATCTATAAATTTAATCTATCCAACGGCAGCAAGAGTAAAATTTTTACCGGTCATGGCATGACGATAGCTTCGGATGTAAGTGCCGACGGCAGAAAGCTTCTAATCACCAATGCGCCTAAAGATCAACCCGATATTTATTTATATGATATAGCCTCGGGTAGCGCTAAGCAAATTACCGATTACGCTGGCATTGATGTAAATGGAAATTTTATTGACGGCGATTCGCGCGTGGCTTTTGTGAGCGATCGTCTGGGCTATCCGAACGTATTTGCCACTAGCATAAACGGCGGCAACGTTCAGCAGCTCGTCTATCACGGCAAAAACAATAACTCCATCAGCACAAATGGCAATTACGTTACTTACTCTAGTCGCGACGGCGGGGGCGGATTTAATATATATTTAATCTCTACTCAAACCGATATGATTCGCCAGTTAACGGCTAGTGGCAAAAATATGTTTCCTAGATTTTCTAGCGATGGCGGCAGCATTATGTTTATCAAGCAAGATGGTAGCGGAAGCTCGGTAGGTATTATCAGAGTTAACGAGAATAAAAGTTTCCAATTTCCGTTAAGAGTGGGTAAAATTCAATCGGTTGATTGGTAAAATATTAAAAAATCTCGTGATATAATGACTACAATTTTTTTTGAAAGGATAGAAAATGAAACATTTAGTTTTATCTTCGATAGCAGTTGCTGCTCTATTATTGAGCGGTTGTTCTAAAAAGACCCCAGAGGCCGATACTACAAGCACAAGTAATGCAGATAGACTAGCTGCTTTGGCATCTCAGATCCAAAGTGAAGTTGGTACTGTTTATTTCGACTTTGATAAATTTAATATTAGAGCCGATCAACAAGGCACAATCAATAATAACGCAGCTTTATTCAACCAAGCAGGCGCAGAGTCTCTAACCGTTAAAGTTGAGGGTAACTGCGATGAGTGGGGTTCTGATGAGTACAACTATGCTCTTGGTCTAAAGAGAGCTACTGCAGCTAAAGACGCATTGGTTGCTCAAGGCGTAAATGAGAGCAGAATTTCCGTAGTAAGCTACGGCGAGAGCAATATGGCTTGCACAGAGCATTCTAAAGAGTGCGACGCTCAAAACAGACGCGACGAATTCAAAGTTGGATTCTAATTTGAAATTTAAAAATTTCACGGTGGCGGCTCTTTTGGGAGCTGCCACTTTTTTAAATGCAGAAACTTCCGCATTTGATGCTGGCAATATTGATTCAGGTAGCTCTTACGGGTTAACTGAAAATGAACAAGTATTGCGCGATAACCGCAAGCGTATAAGCGAGATGCAAACTAGCGTAGATAATACACGCGAGAGTGTCGAAGGTTTGCGAAGTGTCCTTGAAGGAACAAATTCTAAAATTTCTAATCTGGAAAACAGGGTGGCGGATCTAGAAATTCGTACTACGGGCAAAAGCCAAGGCAACAGCGAGCTAGATCAGATGAAGCGAGATATCGCAACTATAAAAGCCCAAATTGCTGAAATCAATAAAAAATTAGGTAGTGGCAGTGGCGTAAAAAAAAACGCTGAATTAGACGCAGGCACTACTTCAGTCCCTGCTAGTGCAAAATCAGACTCCGATTTTAAATCAAAAGATCAAGCTTCGGTATTGAAAGAGGCTGACACTTTATATGCCAAAAAAGACTATTCAGGCGCAAAAGAGCGCTACAATTATTTAGTATCTAAAAATTACAAGCCCGCTAAGGCAAATTACATGCTGGGCGAAATTTCATATTTCTCCGGCTCATACGCAGAAGCGATAAACTATTATAAAAAGAGCATCTCGCACAACGAGAGCCAAGACTACACCCCAAAACTTCTTTATCACACGGCGATCAGCTTCGATAAGATCGGCGATAAAGACAGCGCAAATAAATTCTACAAAGCGTTAAAGGCTTCATATCCGGACTCCAAAGAAGCCAAAGCCGCGCCCACTAGATAACCTAAATTTAAATATAAACTCAAAATAAAATTCTAAACAGGAGAAAACTATGGCTAACAACCGAGTTATAAAGATGCATTACGAGCTAAAAGACGGCAAAAGCGGCGAAATTTTAGAATCAAATTTAAACTCCGACCCGATCACCTTTCTTAGCGGCAAAGATCAAATCATCCAAAAGCTGGAAGATGAAATTTTAAATCTACAAGCGGGCGAGAGCAAAACGGTTCGCATAAGCCCGAGCGACGGGGTCGGCGAGTATAAGCAGGACGCCGTGCAGATCCTGCCTAAAGAGCAGTTTGCGGGCATCGATCTGGTCGTCGGTATGGAGCTTTTCGGCCAGGCGGAGGATGGCGCGACTACCCGCGTGAGCGTCAAAGCTATCGGCGAGCAGGACGTTACCATCGATTTCAACCATCCATTCGCGGGCAAGGAGCTGGAATTTAACGTAAAAATCGTCGAGAACCGAGAAGCGACGGCGGACGAAATTCTTACCGGCCAGCCGGAGGGTGCGCACAGCTGCGGCTGCGGACACGACCATCACCACGAGGGGCACGAGTGCTGCGGCGGACATGGGCACGACCATGCAGAGGATCACGAGTGTTGTGGAGGCCACGAGCATGAGCACGAAGATGATCATGAATGCTGCGGAGGCCACGATCACGGAAAAGACCACGAGTGCTGCGGCGGGCACCATCACGAGCATTAGGATTTTTTTATGAAATTCGCTTTTATCTTCCCCGGACAGGGCTGCCAAAGCGTAGGCATGGGCAGGGAGTTTTACGAGAGCTCCGCCTCTGCGTGCGCGCTTTTGGATGAGGCTTCAGAATTTACGGGCATCGATTTTAAAAATTTACTGTTTGAGCCTAGCGATAAGCTCGACATTTCGGAATTTACGCAGCCCGCTATCGCGCTAAATTCCATGATGGCGCTTGCGGCGCTGCAAGAAAGGCTGGATCAAGAAAAGCTTAACATTACTCCGCAGTTTTTACTCGGACACTCGCTGGGCGAGTTTAGCGCGCTAAGCGCTGCGGGAGGTATAGAGCCGAAGCAGATGCTAAAGCTAGTAAATATTCGCGGTAGGCTCATGCAGAGCGCCTGCGAGGGCAAAGGCGCCGGAATGATGGTGATCTTAGCTCTTGCCGACGAGGCGGTTGAAAAAATTTGCGCGGATGCAAAGAGCGCAGGTAGACAGGTTTGGGCGGCGAATTATAACTGCGACGGGCAGATCGTAGTCGCGGGTAAAAAAGATGATCTCGCCGCACTCGAGGGCGAGTTTAAAGCCGCGGGTGCAAAGCGCGCAATGCTACTTAATATGAGCGTCGCGAGCCACTGCCCGATGCTACAAAGCGCCAGCAACGAGCTTTTGGAATTTTTGCGCCCCGCGTTAAAAGAGAGCTTTGCCCCCGTCGTCGCTAATGCCACAGCGCGAACATACAGGGCGAAATCCGAAGCGCTAGAGCTGCTGAAAGCCCAGCTTATCAGCCCCGTGCTTTACAAGCAAAGCATCAAAAATTACGAGGGCGAGGTGGATTGCTTCGTCGAGTTCGGCGCGGCGGTTTTAAAAGGTATAAACAAAAAGATCACGCAAAAGCCGACCTTCAGCATCATGGATCTTGCGAGCCTAGACGAGTTTCTGAAATTTGCAAAGGAGAATGGATGAAAGTTGCGATCTTAGGCGCCATGCCCGAAGAGATCGAGCCGCTGCTATCTGCGCTGCGCGAGCGGGGCGTGAGCGTGGAGGCTGTGGAGCACGCGAATAATAAATTCTACGCCGCCAAGCTTAACGGCCACGATCTCGTGATCGCGTATTCGAAGATCGGCAAGGTAAATTCCGCCCTGACCGCTACGGTTATGATCGAGAAATTCGGCGCGCGCGCGCTTATCTTTACGGGCGTCGCGGGAGCTTTGAAGCGAGGCATTAAGATCGGCGAAATTTTATATGCTACCGTACTCGTGCAGCACGATCTGGACATCACGGCGTTTGGGCATCCGCACGGATTCGTGCCTGGAAGTAAAATTTCAGTCCAAACCGACGCGAAGCTAAACTCCATCGCGCAAAGCGTCGCCGAGCAGCTAGGCATCACGCTAAAATCAGGAGTCATAGCTAGCGGCGATCAGTTCGTAAGCGGCGAGGAGCGCAAGAGCTGGATCGAACGGACGTTTGACGCGAGCGCGGTTGAGATGGAGGGGGCGAGCGTGGCGCAGGTGTGCGACGCGCTGGGCGTACCGTTTTGCATACTGCGCGCGATAAGCGACGAGGCGGGACACAAAGCCGAGTTCGACTTTGACGAGTTTATGGTAAAAAGCGCGCAAACGAGCGCAAATTTCGTCCTAAAAATGATCGAAAGGTTATGATAAACCTCTCCAAAAAGTTACTGCGACAGGTCGGACAAACCAACGCCAAATATAAGATGTTCGAGCGTGGCGATAAAATTTTACTAGCTCTTAGCGGCGGTAAGGACAGCATGAGCTTGGCGCACGTGCTGAAGCACTTCCAAAGCGTAAGCCCGCTAGATTGGGAGTTTCGAGCCGTTACCGTCACCTACGGTATCGGCGAGGATCTGCGCGAGATAAGCGCCCATTTTAAAGAGCACGAGATCCCCTACGAGATAATCGATACTAAAATTTTTGAATTCGGCAAGGAAAAGATCCGCGCAAACACCACGTTTTGCAGCTTTTGCTCGCGTATGAGGCGCGGATACATCTACTCCTACGCGCTTGAGCACGGCTTTAATAAGATCGCCATCGCCCACCACCTCGACGACGCTGCGGAGAGCTTTTTTATGAATTTTACCTTCAACGGCGCGCTTCGAACTCTCGCTCCGCGCTATGTCGCCGAAAACGGGCTCGTGATCATCCGTCCGTTCATTCTTGCGCGCGAGCGCCAAATCGCCGCCTGTGCTAGAGATAACGAGCTTCCGATAATGCGCGAGGAGGAGGTTTGCCCCGCGAAGCAATACGGCGGCAAGAAACCCACCGCTCGCGCCGCTACGAAGGAGCTTTTGGCGCAGTACGAAAAGGCCCATCCGAGGTTTTTTATCAG
>NZ_CALIBH010000083.1 GCF_938045775.1 uncultured Campylobacter sp. | reverse complement strand
TTTGCTGCGCACATTACATTCATCCCCAAAGGCGCATCGCCGCAAATTTTACGGGCGTTTTGCACGATGGTAAAAAGCGCCTCTTTGCTATAAAAATTCTCGCTTTGATATGGTCTGCCATCGAGCGATTTTTTGGCAAATTTAAGATTTTCGTAATAGCCGGTGCCGACCGAGCTAATGACGCCTAGACAGCCGTTTAGGCTGACATTGCCGGCTAGCTTGTCCCAGCTGATACCAAGTCCCATGCCGCCTTGAATTATCGGGTGCGCAATCTCGTGTTTGCCTATCTTTATACTCATTAATCCACCTTTAATTTAGCGAATTTCTTCTTCCCTACTTGAAGCGTGTATTCGCCCGAGCTAAGCTGAAGCTGCTCATCTAAAATTTTATTTTGATCGATACTGACGGCGTTTGATTTTATCAGCCTGCGCGCATCCGAGCTAGAGACTGCGAGCTTGCAGCTGATGAGCGCCTTTACGATCCATGCAGGCGAGCTTACGTGATATTCCTTGATCTCGCTAGGAAGCTCGCCGGCGCCGTGGACGCGGTCAAATTCCTGCTTGGCCTCAAAGGCGGTATTCTCGTCATAAAATTGCGTGACAATCTCGGAGGCAAGCTCCTCCTTAACCGCCTTAGGATGGATCGAACCATCCGCCACGAAGCCTTTTATTAGCTCAATATCTTCGCTGCTTTTTTGGCTTAACAGATTATACCAATCCCACATTAACGCATCGCTGATACTCATCACCTTGCCGTACATATCATGAGGCGTATCGGTTACGCCGATGTAGTTACCCAGGCTCTTGCTCATTTTATTCGTGCCGTCGGTACCTACTAAAAGCGGCATCATCACGACGCTTTGTTCTTTGCCGACATCATAAATTCTTTGCAGCTGGCGACCCATTAAAAGATTAAATTTCTGATCGGTACCGCCAAATTCTATATCGCATTTCATGCAAACGCTGTCGTATCCCTGCAACAGCGGATACATAAACTCGCTGATGCTGATCGGCTGTTCGGCCTTGTAGCGCTTCTCGAAGTCGTCGCGCTCGAGCATCCTGGCAACATTAAAAGTGCTTGATAGCTCGATCATACCGCTAGCACCCAGGCGGTTGGTCCATTCGGAATTAAACATCACCTTGGTTTTGGCGGGATTTAAAATTTTAAAGACCTGATCCTCGTAGGTTTTGGCGTTTTGAAGCACAACTTCGCGCGCTAGCTTTTTGCGAGTCTCGCTCTTGCCCGTAGGATCTCCGATTTGAGCAGTAAAATCACCGATTAGAAATTGCACGATCGCGCCGTGGTTTTGCAAAAATGCAAGCTTATTTAGCACGACGGCGTGTCCTAGGTGTAGATCCGCAGCAGTGGGGTCCATACCGATTTTGACGTAAAAGACCTCGCCGCTGTCGTAATAGCGCCTAATCAGCGCCTCGATCTGCTCTTCGCCGATGATCTCCGCGACGCCGCGCTTAAAATTTTCCATAATGCCTTGAATGTCAGCCATTTGCTCTCCCTTATTTAGTTTTTATATACGTCCGTAAGCGATACGAAATCCACGATTTTAAAGCGGTTTTTGAGTTTATCTTTAATCTCCGTGGAGTCTAAATTTTCGTTTAGCTCGATGATGATCTCAAAATAATCCGACGTCGTTTCACTATTTTCGTTCAGGCTTATCGACACTAGATCGACCTCAAGCTTGACTAAATAGTTCAAAAACGTCGCCAGCGAGCCGCGCTTGTTTTCTAAATTTAATATGATCTTGTAGCGGTGCGGCGCATTGCGCGTCCATTTTACGAAGATCATCTCATCGGTTTTGATTAGCTCGCTTGCACGTTCGCACAGCTTATGATGCACCGTCACGCCGTGTCCGTTGCGAAAGCCGATGATGTCGTCGCCACGCTTTGGGTTGCAGCAGTAATCAAACTCAACCTCGTCGATTTTAAAATTTGAATACACCACGATGTTGTCAAATTTTTGCTTCTCGATCTCATACTTGCTGCGAAATTTCATATTGAAAAATTTCTCTTTGAGCGGGTATTTTTTCAGCGCGTTTACGACGTCTTTTAAAAATACCGAGTCATAGGCAGCTTTGCCGATCTTTTTGCTTAAATTTTCTTTTTCGAGCCAGCTTAGAATGCTCTCCTTGCTCGTCGTAAAGATCGCGCATAAAATTTTAATCGCTACTTCGAAATTTATGTCTCTGATCTTTTGCTTGCAAAATGCCTTTATCGTCGCGCGCGCCTTGCCCGTTTTTACCGAGCTTAGCCAGCTGCAGCGGTAGTGTGGCTCGTTTCCGGTGATGATATGAACGATATCTCCGTTTTTTAGCTCCGTTAGGAGCGGCACCTTGACGCGGTTTATAAAGGCCTCGGTCGCTTTTAAGCCCACTTGAGAGTGTATCTCGTAGGCGTAATCAAGCGCCGTAGCACCGCGCGGCAATGTAAAAATTCCGCCCTTTGGCGAATACACGGCGATATCCTCGACGTAGAGGCTGTCTTTGGCGTATTCGTAAAGATCCTCGGCGTTGGCGTCGTCCTCTTCCTGCATGCCGATGTCGTTTAGCCAATCAAGCTTCGGATTGATCGAGCCGCTATATTTATATTTCCAGTGAGCGGCGACACCGAATTCTGCGGTGTTATGCATATCGAAGGTGCGGATCTGCACCTCTACGATCATACTTTCATTAAAAACGGTCGTATGGATCGTCTGGTAGCCGTTTTGCTTCGGAAGCGCGATATAATCCTTAAAGCGCGATATGAGCGGGTTAAATTTAGTATGGATTATGCCCAGAGCTAAGTAGCAATCCATCGGCTTTTGCACGATGATGCGGATAGCCAAAAGATCGAGCACCTCCTCGATCGAAATTCCTTTGCGCTGCATTTTTAAAAAGATCGAGTAGTAGTGCTTCATCCGCTTTTGGATCTCAAAGCTGCCCTCGCTAAAGCCGTTTGAAAGCATATACTCCTTGATCTTTTCGCTAAATTTGCTCAAGCTCATCTGAAGCTGCTGCTTATGCTCCTCGACGTAATCGGCGATCGCCGCGTACTCTTTAGGCATAACGTATTTGAAGCTAAGATCTTCAAGCACGTTTTTGATCGATGAAATTCCAAGCCTGTGCGCGATCGGCGCATAAACCAAAAGCGTCTCCTCGCCGATGCGTTTTTGTTTATCGGGGCGGAGTGCGTCTAGGGTTAGCATATTGTGCAGTCTATCGCAGAGCTTTACGACTAAGACGCGCTGATCGTTAATGGAGATCATCAACATCCTGCGGAAGGTAAGCGCAGTGGTGCGTAGCTTGGCGTTACTATCGCTGGATGGGGCTAATTTATCCTCTCTGATGTTTACGATTTTAGTAAGCCCTTCTACGATTTTGGCTACTTCGTCGCCGAATCTTTGTCTAACCTGCTCGATGCTGTAATCTGTATCCTCTACTACGTCGTGTAGTAGCGCAGATATCACCATTGCGTCGTCTCCGCCCATAAAAGATACGAAGCAAGCTACCAAAATCGGATGGATCGCATACGGCTCGCCGCTTTTGCGAAACTGCCCGTCGTGCTGCGCGATGCATAAATTTATAGCATCAACCAGCAGCGGAGTGGGCTCTTTTAGATTATAGAGCAGCTGCTTGGCGCTTTGAATGTCTTTGGTATCGACGACATCGTCGATGAGACTTTCTAAGAAGTTATCATTAATCCTTGTCAACGATTCCATCTAATGCGATCTTACCTTCGGCTAGTTCCAAGATTGCTATATCGGCAAATTTCATTCTGCGAGTATCTACGTTCTCTATCAGCGGCGGTTCGCCCGCAGCTAGCTGCTCGGCGCGTTTGCTTATCATCAAAGATAGCTTATACCTGTCTCCGCCCGTTACTTTTAAAGCTTTGGCTACAATTTGTTCAGTTCTCATCAATTCTCCTTAAATTTGAAATTTCAGTTTTTTACGATTGAGCAGGAGCTTAGATCTCCGCCATCGACGATTTTGTATAAATTTCCGCTCTTAAACATATTGCATACGATGATCGGAAGTGCATTGTCTTTAGCAAGCGCGATAGCCGTATCGTCCATCACCCTGATGTTGTCGTGCAGGGCTTGATCGTAAGTGACTTTGGAAAGCAATTTGGCGTCTTTAAATTTTTGCGGATCCTTGTCGTAGATCCCCATTACCTTCGTGGCTTTGATGATGGCGTCGGCTCCGATCTCGATAGCGCGGAGCGTACCTGCGGTATCGGTTGTGAAGAAGGGGTTCCCCGTGCCTGCGGCAAAGATCACGACGCGACCCTTTTCCAGGTGTCTTTTGGCGCGGCCGATGATGAAGGTCTCGCAGATCGCTTCCATCTTTATCGCACTTTGCACGCGCACATCCATGCCTGCGTATTCGAGCGCTTCTCTCATAGCGATTGCGTTTATAACGGTGGCTAGCATGCCCATATGATCGCCGCTGGTGCGTTTGATGATACCGCTAGCCGCGGCGCTTACGCCTCTTATGATGTTGCCGCCGCCGATTACGATGCCTACTTCGATGCCGCCCTCTACGAGCTGCTTGATCTCTTTGGCGATAAATTTTAAAATTTCGCTGTCGATCCCAAAGCCGTTCTCTCCCGCTAGCGCTTCACCCGAAAATTTTACGAGTATGCGATTGTATTTAGCCATAAATTTAGCTCCTAATAAAATTTTAAAATATTATCCAAAAGTCGTTTAAAAATAACTTTTTAGGCTATTTTAGATGATCTTTAAGGCGGTTTATCCAGATCTTTTTCGGAGCGATTATCTCGCTAGCGCTACCGTTTACGGCGTGATAGATCATCGTGCCGTGCAAGCTCGCGTAGTAGCGGATTATGAGGCGCTGCAAATAGGGCTCGTAGCTCGGCACAAACCAGCCGTTATTGCTGATCGCTACGACATATTTGGGCGAGCCCTCGTAAAGCTCTGCGCGCGTAGCCTCGTAGCAAACGGCGCTTCTTACGCTTCGCCCGCCAAGCTCGTAGTCGCTAAAACCGCTAGCCGTCGAAAAATCGGTCGCGCCGCCTAACAGCACGCGGTTGATAAAATTTCGCGCAAATTCCGGCAGTGGCACCATTTCGCCAAACGGCACCAAAATGTGCTTATCGAAGCGCTTCATTTCCCCGTTCGTAAAAAGATAGGCGCTGTTGTAAAATTTCCCGTCTTCATACGCTTCCGCGCCTGCTACGATCGTAATTGTGCGCGATTTTTCCTTTAGAGCTTCAACTAGCACGTTTTCTAAATTTAGCGGCATCGCAAAGGCGCTTTCGGGTAAAATTATCGCATCCTGCCCCGCCGCGATCGCCTCATCAATCCGAGCCAAATTTGCCAACGCGGCGGATAAAATTTTATCCTTTGCCCAGATGTCATATTGCGAAATATCGGTGTTTGCGAGTGAAATTTTAATCGGCAGCGGCTCGGGCTCTTTTTGGCTAAAGTGCAGCGCGCAGATCAAAAATACCGCGAAAATTAGGGCGTTAAGCTTAGCCCGGGCGCCGCGCCCCCGTAGATAAAAAACCGCGCAAAGTCCCGCTAAAATCAGAGCCAGCGCGCTAAGATCGGCTCTGAAAATTCCATGACTTAGCAGCAGTTCAAAATTTAGCCAATCAAAGCCGAAAGGATGGATAAATTTTAGAGTCAAAAGGCACACGGCGCGCAAAACTGGCGCGTCAAATATTGCAAAGATGCGGAAAATAAAGGCATAAACGAGACAAATTCCAAGAATTTCAAGCGGGATCAAAAACGCAAGATCGAAATAGATCAGGCTGAAACTGATCCAGTGCATCCACAGCGCGCCGATAAAAAATCCGCACCAAAACCACTCCGCCTTGCTTGCTTTTAGCAGATAAAAAAGCGCTGCTATCGCAATTAGAGGCGAGAAAAATTCCGCCACCAAGGCGATTAAACCGTTAAATTTAGAGCTTAAAATTTCTACGAAAATAAAATTTGAAAGCGCAAGCGCAAGAACAAAGCCTTTATTTATGTAACTTAATGTAAAATAGCTACTTTTTAAATTTCTAATGAAGGAAACACATGGAACAAGGAAACTTCTTTGCATCAATCCTGCCTATCGTCGTAATCTTTGCGATTATGTATTTTTTGATTATCAGACCGCAGCAAAAGCAGGCTAAGGATCATAAAGCAATGGTCGATGCGCTCGGCAAAGGCGATAAGATCATAACTAGCGGTGGCATAAAATGCACGGTCGTGAAAACAAACAATGATTTTATCACAGTTAAGCTTAACGATGAGGTCATGGTTGAGCTGGATAAACAATTCGTAGCAAGAAAATTAGATGAGCAGTAAAATTTCATACCGCCTGCTGATCTTTTTGGCTGCGGTTATTTTTTCGGCGATTTTTGCCGCGCCTTCGATCTTTCAGACCGAAAAGGGAAGCAAGATAAACTTGGGTTTGGATCTGCAAGGCGGGCTTCACATGCTGCTTGAGGTTCAAAGCGACGAAGCGGTCGTTTCAAAGATCAAATCGATCGCCGCTAGCGTCAATTACGCCGCCAAGCGCGATGATCTGCTAATGGACGGGCTAAAATTGGAAGGCGATTCGTTTGAGTTTGAAATTTTAGACGCGGACGAGGCTTCTAAATTTGATGCGATTTTGCATAGCGCCGCAAGCGGACTGGACATTCAAAAATCTGGCGAAAAATACCGCGTCACGCTAACGCCTGAGGAGGTCGAAGCGACTAAAAAATACGCGATCGAACAGGCCGTCGAGACTATCCGAAACCGCTTGGATCAATTCGGACTTGCGGAGCCTACGGTAGCAAAGCAGGGCGAGAGCTATATTTTGGTTGAGCTTCCGGGCGTCAAAAGTGCAGCGGATGAGCAGCGCGCCAAGGATCTGATTGCCAAAGCGGCTCACTTGCAGCTTATGGCGGTGGACGACGTGCGCCAAGATCGCGCGCATACTATCAGCGCGGCGGATGCTAGAGCTTACGGCGACGTAATCTATCCGGACGTTAAAAATCCGAATTACAAGTATCTCATAAACGAAATTCCAGTGCTGGACGGCGCGATGCTAGTTGATGCGAAGGTTGCTTTCGATCAGCACACCAACCAGCCGATCATAAATTTTACGCTAAACTCTCAAGGCGCTCAAATTTTTGGCGATTTTACCGGCAAAAACGTCGGTAAGCGCCTTGCGATCGTACTTGACGGCAAGGTTTACTCCGCGCCGCGCATAAACGAGCGTATCGGCGGCGGCAGCGGTCAGATCAGCGGCGGATTTAGCGTCGAGGAGGCGCACGACGTAGCGATCGCGCTTAGAAGCGGCGCGCTTTTGGCTCCGGTCAAAGTCTCAGAAACGCGCAGCATCGGTCCTAGCCTCGGACAGGATAGTATCGATAAAAGTATGGCAGCGCTTAGCCTTGCGGCAGTTGCGATTTTAATCTTTATGATTTTATACTATGGCGTAGCGGGGCTTTTTGCCGACATCGCGCTTGTAGTCAATATTTTATTTCTGATCGCTTGTATGGCGCTTTTTGGTGCAACGTTAACGCTTCCTGGAATGGCTGGAATCGTACTAACTATCGGAATGGCGGTAGATGCGAACGTCATCATTAATGAGCGCGTTAGAGAGGTGCTAAGGACGGGAGTTTCAATCCGCCAAAGTATAAATAAAGGCTATGAAAATGCGATGAGCGCGATCGTGGATTCAAATATCACTACGCTAATTACTTCTGCTGCGCTTTATGCTTACGGCACGGGTCCGGTGAAGGGCTTTGCCGTTACGATGAGCATTGGTATCGTAGCGTCGATGATAACGGCTATTTTAGGCACTCACGGAATGTTTGAGCTAGTAATAGATAAGATGGAAAAGAGCAAAAATACCGCACTTTGGCTCGGTTATAAAGTAAGAGGAGGCGCAAATGCAAGTGTTCGATAAGGGCAAAATTTATGATTTTATGAAATTTAGATATTTTACCTTTGCGCTTTCTGCTGTTTTAATAATAGGCTCTATTGCGCTATTTTTCATTAAGGGCATTAATTACGGCATCGATTTTAGCGGCGGTACGCTCATTCAGGTTAAATACAACTCCAAAGCACCGCTTGATGAGATCAGAAAGCGCTTCGAAGCGGCAAATTTAGGCAATATCAACGTTACGGAATTCGGTAGCGATCAAGAGGTCACGATTAGATATTCGGGCGCTGCGAGTGAACTGGGTGATAATCCCGCTTTAGCGGCGCAAAAAATTTTACAAGGTAGTGGAAACTTCGACATTCGCAAGGTCGATATCGTAGGTCCTAAAGTCGGCGAAGAGCTTCGCACAAACGGAATTTTAGCGGTATGCGTGTCGTTTGCGCTCATTTTGGTTTATATCACCCTGCGGTTTGAATGGAGATTTGCGATTGCGGCCGTATTATCGGATCTGCACGACGTCGTAGTTGCCGTAGGTGCGATGATTTTAGCCGGCGTGGATTTCAACCTTGAAATTTTAGCTGCGCTTCTAACTATAATGGGCTACTCGCTTAACGATACCATCGTTGTTTTCGATAGAATTCGAGAAGGGGTAAAAGATAGTAAATCGATTAAGCTTGATGAGGTTATAAACGAATCGATCTCTCATACGCTATCGCGCACGCTGCTTACTTCGCTTACGACTCTCATCGTCATTGTGATTTTATTCGTTTGGGGCGGCGAGATGATCCACGGTTTTAGCTTCGTGATGCTAATAGGCGTCATAGCAGGAACATTCAGCTCCGTATTTGTAGCTGCTCCAATGCTGATTTTGTTTAAATTTAATGTCGAGAAGTACCGCGCGTTTTTAGCCGAAAAACAGCGTCGTATCAAAGAGAAAGAAAAGAATCGCGCCATGTATGAAAAAGGCACGGTGTAAGGATAGAAGATGAACTGGGGAAGGGTAATTTACATATTTTTTGCGCTGATGAGTATGACTACGATAGGCGGGTTTTTGTATGAGAAGAATGAAATTTTACTTTTCATAGCAACCAGCGTGAATGCAGTCTCGACGCTTTTGAAGGTAGGCGTGCGAAATATGCTAGCAGCCGAGCTTTTTGCAAGCTCGCTCGTAGCGGATCTGCATCTCATACCGGCGTTCGTTTTGATTGTAGTAGCGCCGGGAGATCTATCGATCGTGACCTCGCTTGCGATCGGCGCGCTACTTGCAAACTTTTTCTCGCTAATTTTAATAGCGATCGAGTCGGCAAAAACTAAAGACGAATTCTAGGAGCGCAAAATGCCTTACGATAGTAAAAGTATTGAGCTTAAATGGCAGAAAATTTGGGATGAAGAGGGAGTTTTCGAGCCTAAGGACGATTACAGCCTGCCTAAAAAATATATCCTTTCGATGTTTCCCTACCCAAGCGGCCGCATCCACATGGGGCACGTGCGAAACTACAGCATCGGCGACGCGCTGAGTCGCTATTATAGGCTACGCGGATACAACGTGCTTCAGCCGATCGGCTTTGACAGCTTCGGTATGCCTGCGGAAAATGCGGCGATCAAACACGGCATTCACCCTAAAACTTGGACTTACGAAAATATTGATTATATGAAAAATGAGCTGCACCGCCTTGGCTTTAGCTTTTCGGCTCGTCGCATGCTCGCTACCTCCGATCCGCTTTATACGCGCTGGGAGCAGGAATTTTTCATCAAACTTTTTGAAAAAGGGCTCATCTATAGAAAAAGCGCCGTGGTAAATTGGTGCGAGCACGATCAGACGGTTCTTGCCAACGAGCAGGTTGAGGAGGGCAGGTGCTGGCGCTGCGGCAATGAGGTCGTGCAAAAGCAGATGCCTGGCTACTACCTAAAAATCACCGCCTACGCGCAGGAGCTTTTGGATTGCCTAAAACAGCTTGAGGGCAAGTGGCCCGCTCAGGTGCTTACGATGCAGGAAAACTGGATCGGACGCAGCGAGGGTTTGGAATTTGGCTTTAAATTTGACGAGCAAAGCAGCGCCAAACTTGGCGGCATTGAGGGTTTTAAGGTCTTTACGACGCGCCCCGATACGATTTACGGCATGAGCTACGCGGCGGTCGCGCCGGAGCACGAGGTCGTAAAGAGACTTTTGGATAATAATTTACTTGACGCCCAGGCTGCGGCGAAGGTGAGAGAAATTTTAAATCAAAGCCCGCGCGAGCGCCAAGCAAGCGATAAAGACGGCGTGAGCCTCGGAATCAGCGTGCTTCATCCGCTAAGCGGCAGAAAAATCCCCGTTTGGACTGCAAATTTCGTCCTAGCAGAATACGGCGGCGGTGCGGTTATGGCGGTACCTGCGCACGACGAACGAGACTTTGAGTTTGCAAAGAAATTTAACCTGCCGATCATTCAAAGCATCGCTCCAAAAAGCGGCGATTACGACGCTAGCAAAGCCTACGTAGAGAGCGGAGTTTTGGTAAATTCCGAAGAATTTAGCGGCATGGATAGCGAGAAAGCAAAAAGCGCCGTTATCTCAAAATTTGAAGAGCTAGGGCTCGGACGTCGCGTGGTAAATTTTAAACTGCGCGATTGGGGAGTGAGCCGCCAGCGCTACTGGGGCGCGCCGATCCCGATGATCCACTGCCCAAAATGCGGGCTGGTAAGCGAGGAAATTTCAAATCTACCCGTAGAGCTTCCGCAGGATATTAAAATCACAGGCAAGGGCAATCCACTCGATACGCATCCTAGCTGGAAGTTTTGCAAATGCCCTAAATGCGGCGGCGACGGGGTGCGCGAGACCGACACGCTCGATACATTTTTTGAAAGCTCATGGTATTTCGCGCGCTACGCAAGCGACGAGCGAACGTGGCAGCAGCGGGCATTTGACGAGCAAAGCGTGAATTACTGGATGAACGTCGATCAATATATCGGCGGCATCGAGCACGCGATATTGCACCTTTTGTATGCGAGATTTTTCCAAAAGGCTCTTCGCGACATAGGCTATCTGCGCGATAGCGAGCCGTTTGAGCGGCTGCTAACTCAGGGCATGGTGCTAAAAGACGGCGCGAAGATGAGTAAAAGCAAGGGAAATACCGTCGATCCCGACGACATCATCGAGACCTACGGCGCCGATACGGCGAGACTTTTTATACTTTTTGCCGCACCGCCGCAAAAGGAGCTTGAGTGGAACGACAGCGCGGTAGAGGGCGCGTATAAATTTTTAAATCGCCTCTACGATCGCGCCGAAAACGCTTATACTACGGATAAAATTCCGCAGATCGACCACGCCGCTTTAACTAAAGAGGAAAAATATGCCCGCCTTAAAGTTTATGAGGCGCTTAAGAAATCACAGCAGGTTTATGAGAGCAGTTTTGCTTTTAATACACTAATAGCCGCGTGTATGGAGGCGCTAAATGCCCTAAACGCGCAGAGTAATAAAGACGTATTCACCGAGGGTTACTTTGTGATTTTAAACCTGCTCGAGCCTATCGTGCCGCACATCTGCGCCGAGCTTAGCGAGAGGCTGTTTAAGAGGCGGAATTTCGGCGAGCTGCGAGTTTGCGAAGAGGTATTCGAAAGCGATACGATCAAGCTTGCCGTCACGATTAACGGCAAAAAGCGTGCCGAGTTTGAAGTGGGCGCGAGTCTAAGCGAGGGCGAAATTTTAAGCCTTGCAAAGCAAAACTGTGCCAAATGGCTAGAGGGCAAGAGCATCGTAAAAGAAATTTACGTCAAAAACAAGCTTGTAAATTTGGTAATAAAGTAGGCGAAGATGAGAAAAGCTTTAACCGTTTTTTGTTTGATTTTTTTGATCGGCTGCGGCTACAAGCCCGTTTCGAGGATCGCGAAAGAGACGATGAGCGGAAGCGTATTTGTGGATGTGATGATGAGCAAGACCGATCCGCAAAACACCGTCGCTATCAAAGATGCGATCAGACAGGGTATGCTCCAGCGCCTAGGGATGAGCCTTGCGGATAAAAACTCGGCGCAGACGATCGTAGTAGCGAGCATAAAAAGCCTAAGCTTTAGCGAGCTTTCATACGATCAGTTCGGCTACGTCACTAGCTACCGCGCAAATCTCATCGTAAATTTTAGCACTAAGCTTAAAAACGGCGAGGTTTTCAGCAAGGATTGCGTGGGCGATTACGATTTTAAAGTTAGCCGCCTAGTCAAAAATAGCTACGATACGAGCTCGATCATTAGCGATAAGGACCGCTACAAGGCGATCGAAAATGCCTCCGCGCAGGCGTTTGACGAGTTTATTTCGGCGCTTGCGATTAGGGGATTTAGACTTGAGCGGGCGCAGCATTAAAGAATTTTTGCAAAATCGCCCGATTTATTACAAAAAAATCGACTACGAGCGCTTTCCGCGGGCATATGCCGCCATTAAAGATAAAATTCCACTCAAAAACGTCATTCAGATCATCGGCACCAACGGCAAGGGCAGCACTGGGCGGTTTTTGGCTAACGCGATCGCCGCGGCGGGCTTTAGCGTCGGGCACTACACTAGCCCGCACGTTTTTAAGCTCAACGAGCGCATCTATCTGGGCGGACGGATCGCGCAAAACCCCGTTTTTGCGTTGAATTCCGACGCTTCAAATTTTAAAAACGAGCAAAATTCCGCTTCGGCGTCAAATTTTACAGAAAAACAAAATTCCATAAAGATGCAAAATTTTGCGAGCGGAGAAAATTCCGCCTCTCAAATTTCTATTTCTAATTTGCAAAATTCCACCACGCAAAATTTTTGTAGCGAGCAGAATTCCATCGCGCGAAATTCGATCTATACGCAAAATTCTGCTTCTACACAAAATTTATGGAATTCTCAAGATCTTAAATCGCCGTCTGAGCAAAATTTCAAATCTCAGTTAGGATCAAATTTTAAATCCGCTCAAAGCTCGCTTCCCATTTCGCTAGGTCACGATGCTACGGATGAGGAGCTTGATTTCGCGCATAAGTTTTTGCAAGAGAGCTTGCCCGCAGAGTTTAAAGATAGCCTGTCGTATTTCGAGTATCTCACTCTTGCGGCGGCAGTGCTTTTTAGGGATTGCGATTACTGCGTGATCGAGGCCGGGATGGGCGGCGAGTTTGACGCTACGTCGAGTTTAGGGCGCGCGCTGTCGCTTTTTACACCGATCGGCACCGATCATTTGGGCATGCTAGGACAAAATCTAGAGCAGATCGCCCACACCAAGCTCATTGCGATGGATAAAGAAGCGATTTTAAGCGACGAGATGAGTGAGGTTCCGCTTCGTATCGCGCAGCAGATCGCAGAGCAAAAAGGAACTCATTTAAGATTTGCAGCAGAGTTTTTAAGTAAGAGCGAGCGAGCGCAGATTGCGGAGTTTTGCGCGCACAATAATCTGCCTAAATTTCAAATTTCAAATTTAGCCCTAGCACTTGCCGCGATGAAATTTTTAAATTTGAAATTTGAAATTTCGCAGCAGCCATCTCTAAATTTACGCGGCAGGATGGAAGTTTTGGCACCGAATTTACGCGTGGACGTCGGGCACAACGAGCTTGCGGCACAGCAAGTCGCCCGCGAAATTACCGAAATCTACAGGGGCAAAAAGATTGTGTTGATTTACAACGCTTTTGCCGATAAGGACGTAGTCGCGGTGCTGCGGACTTTAGCACCCGTGGTGGAGCGCGTGGAGATCTTTAGCTACGAGGTTGCGGATCGAAAAATGGCAGCAGAGGCGATAACCCGTGCGCTTGACGTGCTTAAAATTCCACATTCACCGTTTCGCGGCGAGCTTAGAGCGGACGAGGAGTATTTGGTTTTCGGCTCGTTTCATTTGGTAGAAAATTTCATTTTATGGCTTGAGGCACGCCGTGGCTAAAACTAAACTCACCCTAAGCGATCACTTTGGCACCAAGACGCTGTATTTTGGCGAAAATTTTAGATTTCAACTTAAAATTTTATCTGCGTTTTTCGTAATTTTTCTGCTCGTTCTGTTTTTTGCGATATTTAAACTCGCGAGCGACCGATCAAATTTAAAGGAGCTAAACAAAACCCTCTACGCCGAAAATCTCGCGCTAAAAGAGCAAAATATCGCGCTTGAGGGTAAAAACGAGGAGGTGCTTGCCAAGCTGGACGGGCGCGAAGACGATGGAGGCGGGCTGGATAGTGATATCCAGGTAATGCTTGCGATGAATGAGATGAAAAAGGAGCGTAAAAAGGGCTCCGGCGCGCATATCGCAGCTAGCGAAAAAACGGCGAGCGCGATTCTTAGCGCTGTGCCTAATGGACTTCCGATGCAGTATCGCGGCGTCACTAGCCCTTTTGGGATGCGTACCCATCCAATCAGCGGCGTTATGAGGATGCACCACGGCATTGACCTGCGAGCGAGCGAGGGCACTCCAGTGTTTGCGACGGCAGAGGGCTTTGTGCAGTTTGCAGGTGGCAGTGGCAGCGGATATGGAATTTTAGTGATTTTATCGCACAATTATGGCTTTGAAACCCGCTACGGCCACCTTAGCTCCGCAGTCGTAACGCCCGGCTCTTGGGTTAAAAAGGGTGATCTCATCGGCTATAGCGGCAACACCGGCTACAGCACCGGTCCGCACCTGCATTACGAAATTAGGTTTTTGGCTCAAAGCGTCGATCCTGCAAATTTTATGAGCTGGAACGCGCAGAATTTCAAAAATATCTCGACCTTGGAGCCTAACGTATCGTGGCAGGAGATCGCAAACGTCGTGCAGCACCAGATCGAAAGGTTTAAATAATGCAAGCCGAGGTTTACGAATACTTTTTGCAAAACCAAAAAGAGCTTTTGATCTGCGAGGATGAAAAGGAAGCCGCGGCGTGCGAGCAGGTGCTAAAATTTATGGGCTATGCGGCCTTTTGCCTGCCCGATTTTAGAGCTAGCTTCGGCGAGGATCTGCGCAGCTACATGGGCGAGCTCGCAGGCATCAGCACCGCTCTTAGCGCGTTTTACAAAGCAAGCGGCAAAAAAATTTTAATCTCTCCCGTCCGCACGATCCTAAACAAACTCCCTGCCGCAAGTCATCTGCGCCCGCTAAATATAAAATTAGAGGGTGAATTAAACTTAAGTGAGCTAAAAGAGGAAATTTTGCGCCT